>NZ_JBKQQD010000514.1:0-22996 GCF_052144515.1 Mycobacterium sp.
GCGTGGGCGCTCACGGCACTCCTCACAGCACACCACGCACTCCGGCCAGGTCTTCAACGCCGACAACCACCGGCGACAATGCCCCACGCACACCACATGACTTGACACGACCTACAGCCAGCTAGGCGGGACCCGCCGGGGCACAGACTTGCGTGGCTTCAGAGCGGCCGCGCAACACCGTGGAATAACATTCCGACCACCGCCCGCGCTCGGCGTCATCGGCGTGGTCGATGGCCGCCGCCGAGCACAGGATCCGCGACTCCGCGGTCTTGGCGAGATCGGCCAGCCGCGCAGCCTCGTTGACGGCGTCACCGATAACCGTGTATTCGTAACGGTTTTCGGCACCGATGTTGCCGGCGAAGACTCGTCCCGCCGAAACGCCGATGCCGAAGTCCACGGGCAGCTGTCGCAGCTTGGTGGCCAGGGCACGGGCGGTAGCCAGGGCGGCTGACGCCGGTTCGTCCATCAGCAGCGGCGCCCCGAAGACGGCCAGCGCGGCGTCGCCCGCGAATTTGTTGATCAGCCCCTGACGCTCGTCGACGGCGCCGACGACGATCCGGAAGAAGTCGTTGAGCACCTCGGCAACCTCTTGCGGCGGACGGCTTTCCGCGAGCTGCGTGGAGCCGACCAGGTCGATGTAGAGGACGGCCGCTTCGACCACGTCGCCCGACAGCTGCGCACCCTCTTCGATGGCGCGGCGGGCGACGTCGGTTCCGACGTAACGTCCGAACAGATCGCGCAGCCGGTCACGTTCGGCGAGTCCGGTGACCATTCGATTGAATCCGGTTTGCAGACGCCCGATTTGGGACCTTTCATAGGCGCCGACGTGAGTTCCCATGTTGCCATGTTCGACCTGGGCCATCGCGTCGACGACCTCGCCGAGCGGATCGGCGATGGATCGCGACGTCAGGATCATCGTTGGCAACCCGAGGATCAGCGCCGCCAGCGACACCACCAAGATGGGCACATCCAGCGACGCGGACGTTTGGATGAGCCAGCCGTAGGAGCGCAGGACGACGAAGGTGGCGATCACCCCGATGGGCACCGCGCTGCACAGGAACCACATGAGAACCAGTCGGGCGAACACCCCGGGCACGGCCAGTCGGGGCTTGGCGTCCCGGGTGGCGGCGAACATGATCGGCCGCAAGGTGCGTTGGGAAAACAGCAGGCCGGTGCCGGCGGCAGCGGGTCCGCCGAGCAGCACGCCGAGCAGCATGGGCAGTAGCAGCGCGGCCCCGCCGGTCCGATTGATCAGTGCCATGACAGCGCCACTGAACGCCGACGCCGTCAGCAGTATCGCCGTCTGGCGACCCGCGAGTTTCATTGCGGCTTCCCGCTGATCCTTGGTCGGTTCGTCCCCGGCCAGAAACCATCGCAGTGTGGGGACCAGGCTGTAGGCACCCGCAATCCCGACGGCAATGGTTGCCAGCACCACCAGCACCGCGACGATGACCAGGTTCTTTTCCTCGAAGCGCACCGAGGTGTGGCCCCACAGCGGGATGAGAATGGCGGCTACGTCGATGACGGCCACGAAATAGGCCAGGGCAAGGTCGACCGCATATTGAATCAGATACCTGCGGGCGGTTTTCGGGTTAGGCACCGTTGTTCGGTCCGCCCGAATTCTGGCCCGGAATGTCGGTGATCGGGAAGTTGGGCATCGGCTTGGGCGACGGGGTGTTGGGCAACGTCGGAATCTGGCCGGCCGGGATGTCGTGCAGTTCGTTGGCGGGTGGACCGTTCTCGCGGCTGCCGTAACTGCTGCCCGGCGCCCGCTGGCCGAGCAGTTCGCTGACCGTCACCAGGCGGTAGCCGTTGGCCTTGAGGACCGGGATGAACTGGTACACCAGGTCGACGGTGCTCGAGTAGGTGTCATGGAACAACACCACCGAGCCCGGCTTGATGTAGGTCATCAGCATGTATCGTGTCGCCGCCGTGTTGGAGTCGTTGACCCAGTCGAAAGGGATTACATCCCAAAGTATTTCGGCCAGGCCAAACTGGCCGGCAGCCTGGCGAACCACGGGGTCGGACAGTCCGCCGGCGGGGCGATACAGGCTCGGTGTCCGGCCGGTCGCGGCGGTGATCGCATCGTTGGCCCGGGAAAACTGGCTGGCGACGTCCTCGGGCGGGATCGTCGTCATGTTGGGGTGTTCCCAGGTGTGGTTGCCGATCTCCATACCGGCGTCGGCGATGCGCTTGGCGCCAGCCGGGTTGGCTGCCACCTTGTTGCCGATCAGGAAGAAGGTCGCCTTCGCGTCGTTGTCCTTCAGGATCTGCAACAGCCGCTCGTCAAAGGGCCCCGGCCCGTCGTCGAATGTCAGCGCGACACACTTGACCACCGCGCAGCTGCCCTTGTCACCCTTGTCGGCGCGTGTCACGTGACCGGTGAGGCCCCCGATCACCAACACCGCCCCGGCCGCTACGACGCCGATGACGGTCCGCCAGTAGCGCCAGGCCTGGTTGTCAGGTCGTTTCGGCACTAGGGAAGTTTATCGAACGAAAGCGTCCCGAAACGCCCGGTCAGTGCGGTCCGGCAATCTCCTCGAGCATCTCGGTGACCAGCGCGGCGATCGGCGACCGTTCGCTGCGCAGCAGGGTGATGTGCGCGAACAGCGGATGGCCTTTGAGTTTCTCGATCACGGCGGCGACCCCGTCGTGGCGGCCAACGCGCAGGTTATCGCGCTGGGCGATGTCATGGGTCAGCACCACCCGCGACCCCGCGCCCAGCCGGGACAGCACCGTCAGCAGGACGTTGCGCTCGAGTGACTGTGCCTCGTCGACGATGACGAACGAGTCGTGCAACGAGCGGCCCCGAATGTGGGTCAGCGGCAGCACCTCGAGCATGCCCCGGGACAGGACCTCCTCGAGCACCGCCGGGCTGGCCAACCCCTCGAGGGTGTCGAACACCGCCTGCGCCCACGGTCCCATCTTTTCGCTTTCGCTGCCGGGCAGGTAGCCGAGCTCCTGGCCGCCGACCGCGTACAGCGGGCGGAAGACCACCACCTTGCGCTGGGTCCGCCGCTCCAGCACCGCCTCCAGGCCCGCGCACAACGCCAACGCCGATTTGCCGGTGCCGGCTTTGCCACCCAGCGACACGATGCCCACCGACTCGTCGAGCAGCAAGTCGAGCGCCACCCGCTGCTCGGCCGAACGGCCGCGCAGTCCGAACACCTCGCGGTCACCGCGAACCAGCTGGACGTGTTTGGTCGCGTTGACCCGGCCGAGCGCATGAGAGCTGCCCCCAAGCAGCCGAATCCCGGTGTGACACGGCAGGTCTCGGGCTTCGGCCAGATCGATCTCACCCTCGGCGTACAGTGCGTCGATGACTTCGGCGGCGGTCTCGATCTCCTGCATCCCCGACCAACCGGAGACTACGACGTCCTGCGCGTGGTATTCGTCGGCGGCCAGGCCCACCGCGGCGGCCTTGACCCGAAGCGGAATGTCCTTGCTCACCAACGTGACCCGCTTGCCTTCGGCGGCGAGGTTGGCGGCGCAGCTCAAGATCCGGGAGTCGTTGCTGTCCGTACGGAAGCCGGCGGGCAGCACCGCCGGGTCCGTGTGGTTCAGTTCGACGTGAAGCGTGCCGCCTTGTGTCCCAACGAGAATGGGCTGATCCAGCCGTCCGTGCTCGAGTCGAAGATCATCAAACAGACGTAACGCCTGCCGGGCGAACCAGCCCAGCTCGTGGTGGTGGCGTTTGGCCTCAAGTTCGCTGATCACCACCAGCGGAACCACGACCTCGTGTTCGGCAAACCGGCTGCACGCCCATGGGTCGGACAGCAGCACGGAGGTGTCGAGCACGTACGTCCGGGTATCGGTCACGAAGCGCTCCTCGAGCTAAACCCATGGGGCCCCACACGGGCATGTCGACGGGAGTTGCGGCACCAGGACCGGGGCCGGTCCTGCCGTTGTAGTGACCGGAGGCACCGCCCTGGCAGCAGAATACGTCGCTGACCATCAACTGCGACGCTACTCTCGTGGCCGCCCGGCCGCCCGGCAGGCGCGCCGAGACCCGCTAGCCGGTGACGAACTGCCGCAGTTGCGGCTCGTCGGCCACACCCCATGCGGTGATGCGGTCCGAGATCGCCTGTCGCAACTCCGCCGGCCCGAAAATGCCTGCGTCGGCGACGTTCTGCACTTTGTCGTGGTAGGAGTCG
Source organism: Mycobacterium sp. (assembly GCF_052144515.1). Lineage (GTDB taxonomy): Bacteria > Actinomycetota > Actinomycetes > Mycobacteriales > Mycobacteriaceae > Mycobacterium. Next base: position 4,155 of record NZ_JBKQQD010000514.1, read on the forward strand.
ATGTCGGCCCCGACGACTTGGAGATCCGCCGCACGCGCGGCGATCGCGGCGATCGTCTCGTCGCGGGTGTACTCGAGGCAATGCGCGACGAGGTTGGCGAAGAACAGCTCGTGACGCTCTTCGTCCCTGCGGATCCGGTCGATGAGTCCGGCCAGGATGGGCTCCTCGATCTGCGCTGCCAGGTTGGCGCAGAAGACCGCGTGGGTGCGTTCGGTGAGCGCCATGTACACCAGGGTCTCGACCTGTGAGTACATGTCGCCGCGGTAGCCCTTCATCACGTACTGGACCCGCGCCTCCTCGTTGGCGGTCGGGTCGACCTCGCGGGTCACCACTAGGTATTCGCGCAACGCGATGGCGTGTAGGTGCTCCTCGGCGGTCCACCGGCCCAGCCAGCGGCCCCACCACTCTTCGAGGATGAAGTGCTCGACCAGCTCGCGGTGGTGGCCGGAGAGGTTGTCCTTGAGCAGCAGCAGGATCTCGCAGGCGTCGGTGGTGGTCCTGGGCAACGTCATCTGGGACGGGTCCCAGTCGCGGCCGCCGAGGAAGGCGAAGTTCTCGCCCCGCTCGAACGGCACATAATCGTGGGCGAACCAGATGTCCTCGGTGTTGAGGTGGCGATCCATGTTGGCTTCGCACACCGGCTCGAGTTCCAGGGTCAGCGCGTCCGCGACAGGTTTCTGTGCCATGCAGTTACTGTAACCCGCGTACACAGGTTAATAAAATTGCCGCGCCCCGTGTCGCGCCGTTAGCGACCGGCCAAACTCCAGTCCTCGAGACCCTCGTACAGCGGGAAGTCCCTGGCCAACCGGGTCACCCGCTGCCGCAGGGCGGACACGTCCAAGCCCGAGCCGCCGCTTGCCAACGCGGTCGCGATGATCTCGGCGACCTCGGTGAACTCGGCGTCCCCGAAGCCGCGGGTGGCCAGCGCCGGGGTCCCGATCCGCAGGCCCGAAGTCACCATCGGCGGCCGCGGGTCATTGGGCACGGCGTTGCGGTTGACGGTGATGCCGGCCTCGTGCAGCAGGTCCTCGGCCGCCTGGCCGTCCAACGGGGAGTTGCGCAGGTCGACCAGCACCAGGTGGACGTCGGTGCCTCCGCTGACCACGGACACACCAGCCTTGGCCACGTCGGCGGCCAGCAGCCGGTCAGCGAGGATCCGGGCGCCCGACAGCGTGCGCTGCTGCCGGTCGGCGAATTCGGGCGTGGAGGCGATCTTGAGCGCGACGGCCTTGCCCGCGATGACGTGCATGAGCGGTCCGCCCTGCTGGCCGGGGAACACCGCGGAGTTGATGGCCTTGGCGTATTCCTGCTTGCCCAGGATCATGCCGGAGCGGCCCCCGCCGAGCGTCTTGTGGATCGTGGTGGAAACCACGTCGGCGTGCGGCACCGGGCTCGGGTGCAGCCCCACCGCAACCAGGCCCGCGAAGTGCGCCATATCGACCCACAGCTTGGCGTCGACCTCATCGGCGATCGACCGGAATCCCTCGAAGTCGAGGATCCGCGGGTAGGCGGACCAGCCGGCGATGATGACCTTCGGACGGAATTCGAGCGCCTTGGCGCGCAGCGCGTCCATGTCGATCACATGCGTCGCCGGATGCAACCCGTAGAAGCCGCATTCATACAACTTGCCGGAGAAGTTCAGCTTCATGCCGTGGGTCAGGTGACCGCCGTTGGCGAGGTCCAGGCCCAGCAGCCGCTCCCCCGGTGACATCAGCGCGTGCAGCACGGCTTCGTTGGCCTGAGCACCCGAATGCGGCTGCACGTTGGCGAAGTCGGCGCCGAACAGCGCCTTGGCGCGGTCGCGGGCGATGTTTTCCACCACGTCGACGTACTCGCAACCGCCGTAGTAACGCCGTCCGGGCAGCCCCTCGGCGTACTTGTTCGTCAGCACGCTGCCTTGAGCCTGCAGCACGGAGCGCGGGACGAAGTTCTCCGAGGCGATCATCTCCAGGGTGTCCCGTTGCCGTCCGAGCTCCTTGCCCAGCAGCTCGGCGATATCCGGGTCGACTTCGGCGAGCGGGGCGGACATTACGGACGCTTTTGTGCGGGCTTCGGATGCGGTGGTCACGCGCGCCAGTCTACTTAGCGATGCTTTTGGCCAGCCCAGCCGTCGGGCGCGCGCTTGCCCCTGCCACACTGGCGCTATGCCCCGGCCGAGCGAGCCGAGCCCATATGTGGAGTTCGACCGAAAGCAGTGGCGTGCGCTGCGCATGTCGACACCGCTGGCCCTCACCGAAGAGGAACTGATCGGCCTGCGTGGTCTGGGTGAGCAAATCGACTTGCTGGAAGTCGAGGAGGTCTATCTGCCGCTGGCCCGGCTGATTCACCTTCAGGTCGCCGCCCGCCAAGGGCTGTTCGCGGCTACCGCGGAATTCCTGGGCGAGCCGCAGCAAAACCCCGACCGGCCGGTGCCGTTCATCATCGGCGTGGCCGGCAGCGTGGCGGTCGGCAAATCGACCACCTCACGTGTGCTGCAGGCGCTGTTGGCCCGCTGGGATCACCATCCCCGGGTGGACCTGGTGACCACCGACGGGTTTCTCTACCCCAATGCCGAACTCGACCGGCGAAACCTCATGCACCGCAAGGGTTTTCCGGAGAGCTATAACCGCCGGGCGCTGCTGCGGTTCGTGACGACGGTGAAATCCGGCTCGGACTATGCGTGCGCGCCGGTGTATTCGCATCTGAAGTACGACATCATCCCCGGCGCCAAGCACGTGCTCCGCCATCCCGACATCCTGATCCTGGAGGGCCTTAACGTCCTGCAGACCGGTCCCACGCTGATGGTGTCCGATCTGTTCGACTTCTCGGTCTACGTCGACGCCCGGGTCGAAGACATCGAGCAGTGGTATGTGTCGCGGTTCTTGGCCATGCGCACCACGGCGTTCGCCGACCCGGAATCTCACTTCCACCACTATTCGGCCCTCAACGACACCAAGGCGGTCGCCGCCGCGCGCGAGATCTGGCGCTCGATCAACCGGCCCAACCTGGTCGAGAACATCCTGCCGACGCGGCCGCGCGCCACCCTGGTGCTGCGCAAAGACGCCGATCACTCCATCAACCGGCTGCGCCTGCGCAAGCTGTAAGGGCGGCAGCGGGACGCGAGCCCGGAGAACCTAGACCGCCAGCCGGCGCACGCCCAGGTATTGCAGCCAGGCGAAGAACGCGGTGTAGACACCGCTGGCCAGCGTCGCGGCGACTCCGGTGGCGGTCATCGGGACCAACTCGGCGGCCACGATCGCCGCCACGGTGTAGACGATGTTGGCCGCGACGACGCCCATCCCGGCACGGCGCAGGTTCGGCAGCGCGGCAAGGCTGAAGACGACCAGCCCATAGAGCACAAAGAAAGCCGACATGGCGTATTCCTGCCCGGATGTCAGGCCCGTCAGCGACGAGAGCGGGTCGGCGGCGAAGGCGCCGGCCAGACCGAGCAATCCGGTCAGGGTGGCGTCGGCGCGCATGGCGAAACGCAACAGCGAATCGGTCGAATCGTAGAGGTGGCGGGTTGGTAGACCAGAGATAGCGGTCATGGGGTTTAACTCCTCGCTATGGCAGGGTATGAGGGGATTTGAAACAAAAGGGACAGTTTCGAGCGTGCCGTCCGGGCACTGCCAGATCGACGCACGGCACTGCCAACTTCTGCCATAGTTGGAACGACCAGCTAGTTCGCCCGGGTATTCCCGCCAGACTGGATTCTTTACTCGCTGGGAACCGAAACGCGTCACGCAGATCGGCGGCGATGAGCCGGGCCGCCGCATTCTGCCAGTTATGCAGCGAGCGCTGTGGGACCTCGGTGACGAACCACTGCCAGGCCTGCCGGGCGGTCGGATCCAAACCGGAGGCGGTGGCGTTCTGCGCATATGCCCGCACGCCGACGACATAGGGGAAATACAGCGCGTTGTAGTGCCGCCACTGCTCGGTGGTGCCGAAGTCGCCGCCGTCGCGGGGCTTGAGCCGCGATATGCCGTCGGCGAGCACGGCCTTGAGTTCGTTGGCCCGCTCCAGCGGGTGATCGGGTGCGCCCCGCGCGGCGAGTCGCTCGTCGATCACGGGCAACGCGGTCAGCGGGCTGGCCACTAGTTTGGTCAGGTCGCCGTAGTGACCCAGCGCCCGGCGGGTGAGCCTGGCGAAGGTCTCGTCGTCGACGTCTTGAAGATCTCGGAGGGGATCTGCGGACCGCAGCGGCAGCGCGGCCCCGGTGTGCCGCAACGCTGCCCGGTCGGCTCGCAGCGTGGGCGATTTCCAGAACGCCAGCCGGTCCAGCACTCCGGCCAGCGGATCGGCCAGCACCTGCACGGTGATAGCGATCGCCACGGTGGTGAACAGCAGGATCGTCAGCGCGACCTGGGTGCCGGGCTGATCGCGAGTGAGGGCCAAGCCGATCAGTACCTGACCGCCGAGCAGCACCGCCACCGCCGTGCAGCCAGCGAACGAGCGCAGCATGTCGGCGCGCAGCGCCTGGCCCTCGTCGAAGGCGTCCCACAAGGCCACCGCGACCCCGAGCAACAGCACATCGAAACCCGTCGACGCCAGAGCCAGCCAGCTGGGCACCAGGCCCAGCGGAATGATCAGGATCGCGTTACCCAGCGCGAAGAACAGCGTCGCAACTACGACGACGCCGACGACCGGCACCGGCTGGGCCGGGCGGCGCAACGCGGCGAGCATCGCCCCCAGCGTGGAGGTCGAGATCACCGCGAACATCAGCCAGTGCCCCGCCCGCAGCGGCCCGTCGACACTGCCGGCCATCGTCGCGCCGACCAGCGTCACCGCACCGACCGCACCGACCAGCAACAGCTCAGCGGTGCGCGCCCGGGCCGTTTCCGATGGCCGGGACAGCTCGACGAGCACCGCGAACCACGCGACGCTCGGCACGGCAACCAGGTAGATCTCTAGCCGGCTGAGCAGCTGCGCGTGCGCCGGGCTGGCCGTGCGCACCGCGTCCAGCGCCACGACGAGCGCAAAGCCGCACAGCCCGATCGCCGCCAAGGCGAGCACGGGCTTGCGCGGATCACGGGCCAGGAGATACAGCCCAAGCCAACCGCTCAGCGTGAACACCACCGCCGACAGCGCAGCCATGCATCCAGTCTGTCACTTACCTAATTTCGTGCCGACCCGTCACCTGCCCAATCCGTGCCGACCCGCTGCGCCCGGCTCCGCCGCGCTTGCGATCGTCACAGGCCGTACCTGCGATGCCGCTGGCTGTAGTCACGCAGCGCGCGCAGGAAATCGACGCGCCGGAACGCGGGCCAGTGCGCTTCGGTGAACCACATCTCCGAGTAGGCGCTCTGCCACAGCAGGAACCCGGACAGGCGTTGCTCGCCCGACGTGCGGATCACCAGATCCGGGTCGGGTTGCCCGGAGGTGTAGAGGTTTTCGGAGATGGCCTCGGCGGTCACCGCCTCGACGAGTTCCTCGCCGGTCGCGCCGTTGGCGAGTTCCTTGCCCAACAATGCGCGAACCGCGTCGACGATCTCCTGACGGCCGCCGTAGCCGACCGCGACGTTGACGTGGAATGGCGCGACGCCCGGGGTGGACTCCACCGCGTCGCGTAGCCGGCGGGCCGGTTCCTCCCCGAGCAGCGCCAGGTCCCCGACGGTACGCACACTCCAGCGGTTCGCCGGTGCACAGATTTCCTCGACGACATCGGTGATGATCTCGATGAGTGCGGCGAGCTCGTCGGGATCGCGTTGCAGGTTCTCGGTCGACAGCAGATAGACGGTGGCCATTTCGATGCCGGCTTCCTGGCACCAGCGCAGCATCTCGGCGATCTTGATCGCACCCATCCGGTAGCCGTAGCTGACGTCGTCGTATCCGGCGTCGCGCGCCCATCGCCGGTTTCCGTCGCACAAGACCGCGATGTGACGGGGCAGTTCGGATGTCGAGGCGGCCAGACCCTGCCGCAGCCGCAGCTCGTAAGCGCGATACAAGGGCTCCTTGAGCCGCGGCGGAATGATCTCCACGAGGATCCACACTACTGTGACCGACAACAAATTCGGGCATGTCCGGACGGCGTCGGCTGGGTGGTCCGGATACTGTGATCAGTAAGAGCCAGTGGCAATCTCAACCGAGGCAACGGGAGCAATGAGCGGCCAGACCAGCACGGTCACCAGCCCGGAGACCGAATCACACGGCGGCGCAGTGGGCAGCGCCGCCCACCAGATCGTCGACGGCGTAACCCGCGTACTGACCAAGCCCCGATTCCGCGGCTGGATCCACGTGTATTCGGCGGGGACAGCGGTCTTCGCTGGTGCGTCACTGATCGCGGTGTCGTGGTCGGTGGGGTCCACTCGCGCCGGGCTCGCAACATTTGCCTATACGGCCGCCACGATCCTGATGTTCACCGTCAGCGCCACCTATCACCGCGTCCACTGGAAATCGGCGACCGCCCAGAAATGGATGAGGCGGGCGGACCATTCGATGATCTTCGTGTTCATCGCGGGCAGCTACACACCGTTCGCGCTGCTGGCCTTGCCGCCCGATGACGGGCGCCTGGTGTTGTGCATCGTGTGGGGCGGCGCGATCGCCGGGATCCTGCTGAAGATGTGCTGGCCGTCGGCACCGCGCTGGGTGGGCGTGCCGCTTTATCTGCTGCTGGGTTGGGTCGCGGTCGGGTTCACCACCACGATCCTGCACAACGCCGGGGTGGCCGCGATGGTGCTGCTGTTCGTCGGCGGCGCCTTGTACAGCATCGGCGGCATACTGTACGCGTCGCGCTGGCCCGACCCGTGGCCGACGACGTTCGGCTACCACGAGTTCTTCCACGCGTGCACAGCGGTAGCGGCGATCTGCCACTACATCGCCATGTGGTTCGTGGTGTTCTAGACGTTCAGCGCGGCCTTGAGTTCCGACGCCCCGGTGACCGGCAGGTCGCAGACCCGCCCTCGGCACACATAGGCCGCGTCGGCGCCGTCCACCCGATCGCGGCCGGCCAAGAGCGCCGACGAGTCCTTCTCGCCCCCGACGACGATTGCGCCGCCGGGCGCCAGCCGGCGCGCATCGGCCAGCAGCGACGACCCCGACGGCTGGCACGCGACGGCGATCTGCAGCGGCCCACGCACCGCGGCTTCGGCGACCGCCAGCCAATGCCCGGCCGCGCGCGACGCATGCTGCAGCAACACCGAATGCGCGCTCAGTGCCTCGCCCGCGGCCCGCAGATACCGCTCGGCACGAAAACTATCGTCGCTGTCGACCAGGTGCGCGGCGGTCAGCAGCGCCTCGGTGATCGCCGATGCTCCCGACGGCGTCGCCCCATCCATCGGGTCGGCAGGCCGCAGCATCAACGTCTCGGCATCGTCGGCGGCGTCGAACCAGCGGCCGGGGCGCTCCGGGTCGGCGAAGTGCTGCAGCGCGGTGTCCAACAACTGGGTCGCCGCCGTCAGCAACGCCTCATCGGTGCTCAGCTGATACACCGCCAACAGCCCGGTGGCCAGCATGGCGTGGTCCTCCAAGATCGCGGCGCTGTCACCGACCACCCCGCCGAGGCTGGCGCGTCGCAGCCGGCCGTCGACGACGTGCAAGTCCAGTAGCGCCGTCGCGCAGCGCTGCGCGGCTTCAACCATCTCAAAAGCCAACTCGGGGGCTGCCAACGCCACACTGGCCTCGGCCAGCGCGGTGATCGCCAGCCCGTTCCAGGCCGTGACGACCTTGTCGTCACGGCCGGGCTGGGCCCGGGTGAGCCGCGCCGCCAGCAGCGCGCCGCGGATCCGGTCCAGTCGTTGCGGGTCGTCCGGATCGGACCGCAGCTGCAGCACCGACGCGCCGTGTTCGAAGGTGCCGGCCTCGGTGACGCCGAAAACCTCTGCCGCCCAACGACCGTCGTCGCTACCGAGCACCTCGACCAGTTGCGCCGGCGTCCAGACGTAGGTCGAACCCTCCTGCCCGGCGGCGTCGGCGTCCAGCGACGAAGTGAACATGCCGGCTTTGCCTTTGGTGCCCAGCTCGTCGAGCAGAAACCGCGCGGTCTGCTGGGCGACCTTGCGGGCCAACGGATCTCCGGTGCGCCGGGCCCAGTGCGCGTATGCACGCAGCAGCAGCGCGTTGTCGTAGAGCATCTTCTCGAAATGCGGTACCACCCAGGCATTGTCGACGCTGTATCGGGCGAAGCCGCCGGCAAGTTGGTCGTAGATACCGCCGCGGGCCATCGCGGCGCCGGTGTGCGAGACGGCCTCGAGCGCCGCCGCCGACCCGGTGCGCTCATGGTTGCGCAGCAGCGCCTCCAGCAGCGCCGACGGCGGGAATTTGGGTGCTCCGCCGAAGCCGCCGTGAGTGCTGTCCTGGTCGCGCAGCACCGTGGCAACGGCGTGATCACACAGCGCCGGCGCCACCTCCGGGCCCGCGCCCGGCAGCCCCAGTGACGAGGAAGCCATTTTGCGCAACTCGCCGGAGATATGGTCGGAGGCCTCTTCCACCTCCCCGCGGCGATCCCGCCAGGTGTCGGATACTGCCGAAAGCAGTTGCAGGAAAGCATCTTTCGGGTAGTAGGTGCCCCAGTAAAACGGTCGGCCGTCGGGAGTCAGGAAACACGTCATCGGCCAGCCGCCCTGCCCGGTGAGCGCGACGGTGGCATTCATGTAGACCGCGTCGATGTCGGGCCGTTCTTCGCGGTCGACCTTGATGCAGACGAATCCGGCGTTCATCGCGGCGGCAACCGTGTGGTCCTCGAACGACTCGTGGGCCATGACGTGACACCAATGACAGGCGGCGTAGCCAATGGACAGCAGGATCGGCACGTCGCGCGCGGCCGCGTCCTGCAGGGCCCGCGGCGTCCACTGCTGCCAGTGCACGGGGTTGTCGGCATGCTGGCGCAGGTACGGGCTGGTGGCCCGCCCGAGGGTATTGGCCCCCGACGGATCAGCCTGGCTCATCATCGGCGCCCGGTGCGCGCGGGGGTCCGTCCACCGTGTCGGTGCCCTCGTCGGCGGCCTTGTCGGGTTCGGGGTGTTCCCGGTCGAATGATTTGGGGACCTTTTTCAACTGCCGATTCATCGACCGCACCAAGAACACCGTGGCGATCACCAGCAACACGATGACCAGCAGCCCCACCGGGCTGGCCTTGCCGAAATCCGGCCCGTGATTGTGCGGCGTCCCGTCAGCAATCACGGTGAGCAGAAGGTGGTTCACCCGTTCGTCTCGATTCCGGCGAACAGATCGGTTTCGGGCACCTTCGCGCGCACACGCGAGCGGGCCAACTCGAATTCCTCGCTCGGCCAGAGCCGCTGCTGCCATGAGATCGGAACCGCAAAGAAGTCGTGGTTCGGGTCGATCTGGGTGGCGTGCGCCCGCAGCGCGTCGTCACGCCGGCTGAAGTACGCCGAGCATTCGACGCGCGTCGTCACTCGGGATTCGAACGGGTCGTGGTCGGGATCCCAGTGCTCGAGCCACTGCTTGAACGGGCCTTCCTGGCCGTGCTTGACGCATTCGTCGTGGAACAACTGCATCCGCGCCCGCAGGAAGCCGTGGTTGTAGTACAGCTTCGACACATTCCACGGCTCGCCCGCGTCCGGGAACCGGCGATAGTCGCCGGCAGCCTCGTAGGCGGCCACCGAGACCTGGTGGCAGCGAATGTGGTCGGGATGCGGGTATCCGCCGTTTTCGTCGTAGGTGGTCATCACGTGCGGCTGGAACTCGCGTACCACCCGAACCAGCGCCTCGGCCGACGTTTCCAGCGGCACCATCGCGAAGCAGTCATCGGGCAGCGGCGGCGGCAGATCGCCCTTGGGCAGGCCGGAGTCGACGAAGCCGAGCCAGGTATGCTCCACGCCGAGGATCTCGGCTGCCTTGGCCATCTCGTCGCGGCGGATCGCGGCGATGTGTCCATGCACATCGGGCAGGTCCATCGCGGGATTGAGGATTTCGCCGCGTTCGCCACCGGTCAACGTCACCACAAGCACGCGGTGCCCCTCGTCGGCGTAGCGGGCGAGGGTGGCGGCACCTTTGCTGGACTCGTCGTCGGGGTGGGCGTGCACCGCCATCAACCGCAGTTCGCTCACGTGTCCCCTTGTCCGTTGGATGCGTGACCCTATAATTCCAGTTCCCCGCTAACCGACAACTCCCCCAGGCATGACACAGGCTCCCGTTCCGCGTCCCGAGGCCCGCTATGGGCGTCCGCGACTGTCCCGCAGATCGCGGCGCCGCATAGCCATCGCCTTGCCCGTGCTGATTGTCGCGGCCGGCATCGTCGTCGCCGTGCTCGGCTACCAACGGCTGGGCACCAGCGACGTCTCCGGATCGCTGGCCGGCTATCAATTGATCGACGACGAGACGGCGTCGGTGACCATCAGCGTGACGCGCTCCAACCCGTCGCGGCCAGTGGACTGCATTGTGCGGGTGCGGTCCAAAGACGGCAGCGAGACGGGCAGACGGGAAGTGCTCGTCCCGCCGTCCGACCAGGCCACGGTGCAGGTGACGACGACGGTGAAATCCTTCCAACGGCCGGTGATGGCAGACATCTACGGCTGTGGCACCAACGTGCCCGGCTACCTGCGCTCGGACTGATTGAGGGACAAACTCTCAACTGCAGATATACAGTCATCGTTTGTTATCGCAGTGGTAACATGGGTGAATGCACGGTTCCTGCTGGGACCGTGTATTGCTGCATTAATGCCCGTGAGCAAGACGGAGCAGGCGGCACCAGGGCGGAACCGGGCACCCCCAAGCGGGGCCCAGGAGCTTACGCGGATACGCGGAGCCGAGAACACGAGGAGCGCGACGAGATGACGGACACTCAGGTGACCTGGTTGACCCAGGAGTCACATGACCGGCTCAAGGCCGAGCTCGACCAGTTGATCGCCAACCGTCCGGTCATCGCCGCGGAAATCAACGACCGCCGCGAGGAGGGCGACCTGCGCGAGAACGGCGGATACCATGCCGCCCGCGAGGAGCAAGGCCAACAGGAGGCCCGCATCCGCCAGCTGCAGGACCTGCTCAACAACGCCAAGGTCGGCGAGGCACCCAAGCAGTCCGGCGTGGCGCTGCCCGGCTCGGTGGTCAAGGTCTACTACAACGGCGACAAGTCCGACAGCGAGACGTTCCTCATCGCCACCCGTCAGGAGGGCGTCAAGAACGGCAAGCTCGAGGTGTATTCGCCGAACTCACCGCTGGGCGGCGCACTCCTCGACGCCAAGGTCGGCGAGACCCGCAGCTACACGGTGCCCAACGGCAACACCGTCAAGGTCACCCTCGTCAGCGCGGAGCCGTATCACTCATAGCGGGGCGCGAACTACTTCAGCGCTTGTTCGAGGTCGGCCAGCAGGTCGGCGATGTCCTCGATGCCGACCGACAGCCGCACCAGGTCGTCGGGCACTTCCAATTGCGAACCGGCCGTGGATGCGTGCGTCATGGCGCTGGGATGCTCGATCAGCGATTCCACTCCACCCAGTGATTCGGCCAGGATGAACACGCCGGTGTTGGCGCACAGCCGCTCGGCGGCCTCCCGGCCGCCGGCCATCCGCACCGAAACCATGCCGCCGAAGCCGCGCATCTGCCGCGCGGCGACCTCTTGCCCGGGATGGGTGGCCAAACCCGGATACAGCACGGTGCTTACCGACGGCTGAGCGGCGAGGAATTCCGCTACTGCCAAAGCGTTTTCGCTGTGTCGCTGCATGCGCAGCACTAGGGTCTTCAGGCCGCGCATCGTCAGGTAGGCGTCGAACGGGCCCGGCACCGCGCCGGCGCCGTTCTGCAAGAAACCGAAAGCCTGGTCCAGCTCTTCGTCATTGGTAACCAGCGCGCCGCCCACCACGTCGGAGTGGCCACCGATGTACTTGGTGGTGGAGTGCAGCACTACATCGGCGCCCAGCGTCAACGGCTGCTGCAACGCCGGCGAGGCAAAAGTGTTGTCCACCAACACCTTTGCCGAACTCTGACTGCCGATCTCCGCTACCATTTCGGCAAGGCCGGCGATATCGGCGATGGACAGCAGCGGATTGGTCGGCGTTTCCACCCACACCAGCCGGGTACGTGGCGTGATGGCGGCGCGGACCGCGTCCACGTCGGGCAGCGCCACCGGCGTGTAGTCGACGTTCCACTGGGTGAAGACCTTGTCGATCAGCCGGAACGTGCCGCCGTAAGCGTCGTCGGGAATGACCACATGGTCCCCGGGCCGCAGCATTGCCCGCAGGGCGCAGTCGGTGGCGGCCATCCCGGAACTGAACGACCGCCCGAACGCGCCCTCTTCGACCGCGGCCAGCGAGGCCTCCAGTGCGGCCCGGGTCGGGTTACCGGTGCGTGCGTATTCGAATCCGCCGCGCAGACCGCCGACGCCGTCCTGGGCGAACGTGCTGCTGGCATATATCGGCGCGTTCACCGCCCCGGTGGCCGGGTCCGGACGGTAGCCGGCATGGATGGCTTTGGTGGCCAGTCCGGTGTATGCGTCGTGTGCGTTGCGCTCTTGGCTCATCGACGATCAGCGTAGTGGGCTCACCGGACCTTGATCACCACGTCGTCGGCCGCCTTGTCGTGCCAGCCACGCAGGCGACCGGACTTGTCGAACAGGGGCGACAAGTACACCAGCAACGCCAGCAGGGTACAGAACACACTGGCGGCTAACGGAACAAGCGGCCGCACGAACGCCGATCCGAAGCCAAGTAGTTGGCCCGTGACCTGGTTGACCACCTTGATGCCGAGTGCCATCTTGCCCAGAGTCGCGCCCCAGTGAGCCAGCATCAACCACTCGTAGACCAGGCCGCTCCCCATCGCGGCCGCAAGTGCCAACAGGAATCCGAGCGTGCCCATTCCGGACTGCTCGGAAGTGGTGTGGCCGTTGTAGTCGGTGACGGTGGTCGACGACGACGCCAAGGCGACACCGATCACCACGAAGGTTGCGTAGAAGACACCGTAGACCAGCGAGTCGATCAAGCGTGCCAGCAAACGCTGCCAAATCGTGGCGACGGCAACGGTCCCGATTTCGGGAAGCATGACGAACCCACTGGGCGCCTGCGGCGGCTGACCGCCGTATGGCCGAGAACCCCACGAGGAGGGTGGGTGAGTACCGAAAGGCGGTTGCTCAGTCATTGCTGGGGCACCGGGGCCTGGTCGGCGCTATCAGATAGGCAGGCACACCGTCGTCATGATCTTGTCGGCCAGGGTTTGCCGTTTAGAGTCCCACAACGGAAACAGAAAACCGACGTAGCAGATGATCGCGTCAACGAAGTGCGCAAGTTGGCGCACCACCGACATCCCGAAACCGATCGGCTGCCCGGTGGTCTCGCTGACCACCTTGAACTTCATCACCGACTTGCCGATGCTCGAGCCGGTAGTGCCCTGGCGGTAGCCGTAATTCCAGACCAAGTAGACCAATCCCACCAGCCACGCCAGCCCCTGCACCACTTGGCCGAGCATCGAGGGCTGGTAAATGCAGTACTGGTTCACGTCATATCCCGTGACGTCGCTGGTGCACGTCTTCTGCTGAGTGAAATCCGTGATCCCCACACCGATGCCGACCACGAGGGCGTACGGGATGTTGTCGATAAGGAACGCCAGCACGCGGGTGATCCACGACGTGTAGGACTCCGGCGGCAGGGCACGGACCGCCGGTCCGGGCGGGGGCGGCGCATACCCGCCCGCGGGCGGAGGGGGCGGCGGATACGAGGCGCCGTCGGGCAGCGGAGGCGGTGGAGGGTAGGAACCGCCGGGCGGCGGCGGAGGCTGCTGCCCGCCGGGTGGCGACCCGGGCGGACCTGCAGGCGGTGGGTAGAACCCGGGGGGCGGCGGTTGATCAGTCATGGGCACCTTCCACTGCGGGGATGCTGAACCAGGCCGCATTACATTACCTGAGCGCCCCGCTAACGTCGCCCAGTTAGGCCACGAGACCCGTCCGAGAGGAAACCCAGCAGGTCATACCGGGTGATCACCCCGACCGGTTTTCCCTGCTCCACCACCATCAACGCGTCCCAATCCCGCAATGCCTTGCCCGCGGCCGTGAGCAATTCGCCGGCGCCGATCATCCGCAGCGGCGGGCTCATGTGCTGCGAGACGGCGTCGGCCAAGTTGGCGCGGCCCTCGAAGACCGCCGAGAGCAACTCGCGTTCGGAGACGCTCCCGGCCACCTCGCCGGCCATCACCGGCGGCTCGGCCCCCACCACCGGCATCTGGGACACCCCGTACTCACGCAGAATGCCGATTGCATCACGCACCGTCTCCGACGGGTGGGTGTGGACCAGGTCGGGCAGTTCGCCGGACTTGCGGCGCAGCACGTCACCGACCGTGGGCTCATCGATCGACCCGTCGAGGCGGCTGCGCAGGAACCCGTATGAGGACATCCACCCGTCGTTGAAGATCTTTGACATGTAGCCACGGCCGCCGTCCGGCAACAACACCACGACCAGCGCGTCCGGCCCGGCTGCCTCGGCGACCTTGACCGCGGCGACGACCGCCATCCCGCACGACCCGCCGACCAACATCGCTTCTTCGCGGGCCAACCGCCTGGTCATGTTGAACGAGTCGGAGTCGGACACCGCGATGATCTGGTCGGGCACGCCCGGGTCATATGCCGCCGGCCAGAAATCCTCACCGACGCCCTCGACGAGATAGGGCCGGCCGCTGCCGCCCGAATACACCGACCCTTCCGGGTCGGCGCCGATGATGCGCACTGGTCCCTCCGGTCGCCCGGCGGACACCTCCTTGAGGTAGCGGCCCGCGCCGCTGATCGTCCCGCCGGTGCCGATGCCGGCGACGAAGTGGGTGACCTTGCCGTCGGTGTCGGCCCAAATCTCCGGGCCTGTGGTCTCGTAGTGGCTGGCCGGTCCCTCCGGGTTCGCGTACTGGTCGGGTTTCCAGGCGCCGTCGATCTCGGCGACCAACCGGTCGGAAACGCTGTAGTAGCTCTGCGGGTCGTCGGGCGGCACCGCCGTCGGGCACACGACCACGTCGGCGCCGTAGGCGAGCAGCACGTTTCGCTTGTCTTCGCTGACTTTGTCGGGACAGACGAAGACGCACTTGTAGCCGCGGTGCTGCGCGACCAGAGCCAGCCCGACACCGGTGTTACCGGAGGTGGGTTCGACGATGGTGCCACCCGGCTTCAGCTGCCCGCTGGCCTCGGCAGCATCGATCATCTTGGCCGCGATCCGGTCCTTGGAACTGCCGCCCGGGTTGAGGTATTCGACCTTTGCCACCACGATGCCGGCGCCGTCGGGGACGACGGAGTTCAGGCGAACCAGTGGGGTGCCGCCGATAAGGTCACTGATGTGCTGCGCGATCCGCATGCGTTCATCGTCTCAGGCGGTTTCGGGCCGTGCACAGTGACTGCGGGTGCCGGCGGAGCCGACTACTCAGTGGCCTCACGGATGTAATCGCCGATCTGGCGCAGTGAACGGACCGCCTCGGGCACCAGCGGCGCGGCCAACTGGAAGTCATGAACCTGGCCAGGCCAGACCCGGACCTCGGCCGGCACACCGACCGCTGCCAGCCGGCTCGCGGCCAACTGCGCGTCGTGCAGCAGCACCTCGGATCCGGACACGTGGATCAGGGTTCGCGGCAGGCCGGGTTTGATGTGCTCCAACGGCTCATAGATTTCTTCGGGCTTGCCGTCGACGAGGTGCTTGGCGGCGGCGCTAGCAACCAGCTCGACGAGCGCGTCGAACGCATTCGCCGGGAACATGGCGTCGGTCTTGATGTTGGGATGGGCCTGCTTGTATTCCTTTGCTAGCTGCAGCAGCGGCGAGATCGCTACCAGCGCGGCGGGCTCCTCGCCCTCCTCCTGCAGCCGTTGCGCTAGCGCAAGGGAAAGATACCCACCCGCGGAATCACCGGCCAGCACTATCTGTTCCGGGTCGAACCCGCGCGACCGCAGCCACTGGTAGCCGTCGTAGCAGTCGTTGAGCGCCATTCCGATCGAATGCTTGGGCAGCAACCGATAGTTGACGACCAGAACCGGTGTGTCAGCAAACGTTGATAGCGCTTCGACGAGCCTGCCGTGCGAGTTCGCCCCACAGGTCAGGAATGCGCCACCGTGCAAGTAGAGAACCACCCGCCTTGTCCCGTCCGCGGGCAGCACGCCGGGCGCTCGCACCAGTTGCGCTGACGCATTGGTCAAGGCCACGTCGGCCCGGACGGTGGCGGAAGGTGGGAGTACAGCCTTGGCGGCCATGTCGATGAGACTCCACGGCCAGGGCAGGTTCGGTACGTGGCTACCCAGCGCCAGAACCGGCCGGATCGTCAGTCGCGACGCCAGCGCAGCTAACCGCCCCGCGACGCTGGGCCCGGATTCGAGAACCTCGACCGGTGCGCCGTCACTGATGGCGAACCGGCGTGCCTTAACTCTGCGAGCCCGAAGAACCTCATACGGGCGAACGGCATTCCGGGGCGAGTCGGATACCTCACTGGGTGCGCTCATGCTCAACACTTCCTACGCCATTGTAGTCCGATACAGCATGTGACGAGTCAGGTGACCGTCCGGTTCATCCCGTTTGCCGAGGCGACCAGCCAACCCGTTGGGTTTAGCTTGACAGCCGTTGCTGAGTGCAACATTTGAAGAAGCTGATTTGATACCACAATTGCTCCGCACCGTGATCGAGTTATTTCTCAGCTATCTGCCCGAGCGTTACCAAAGCCGCCGTAAAATGGTCCGGTGACTATGAGGGTGCCGCGTCGTTCGACGATCGCCCTGGCCACAGTGGGTGCATTGGCCTCGACGGGCACGGCCTATCTGGGCGCACGCAACCTGCTGGTGGGCCAGGCGACGCAGGCGCGCACCATCATCCCGAAGTCCTGGGACATCCCGCCCCGCGCCGACGGCGTCTACACCCGCGGCGGCGGGCCCGTACAGCGGTGGCAGCGGGGCATGTCCGTCGACCTGCACCTGATGATCTTTGGTGACTCGACGGCCACCGGTTACGGCTGCTTCAACGCCGAAGAAGTGCCCGGTGTGCTGATCGCGCGCGGGTTGGCCGAGCAGACCGGCAAGCGCGTCCGGCTGAGCACGAAAGCAATCGTCGGCGCCACCTCGAGGGGCGTGTCCGGCCAGGTCGACGCGATGTTCGTGGCCGGGCCTCCGCCGGACGCCGCGGTGATGATGCTGGGCGCCAACGACGTCACGGCGCTCAACGGCATCAGCCAGTCGGCGCGGCGCCTGGCCTCGGTTGTGCGCAAGTTGCGCGCCCGCGGTGCGGTGGTGGTGGTCGGTACGTGCCCGGATCTTGGAGTGATCTCCGCCATCCCCCAGCCGCTGCGGTCGCTGGCACACTCGCGGGGCCTGCAACTTGCCCGCGCCCAGGCCGCCGCGGTCAAGGCGGCCGGCGGTGTGCCGGTGCCGTTGGCGGCCCTGTTGGCGCACCAGTTCCGGGCGTCACCCGAGCTGATGTTCTCCGCCGACGGTTTCCACCCCTCGCCGACGGCATATGCGCTGGCGGCCGAACAGCTACTGCCCGTGCTCTGCGAGGAGCTCGGCGAAAAGGACGGCATCCCCACGGTTGAGCCGCCGTCATCGCCGCGGGCCAGTACGCCCGTGCTCGATGCCGGCCACACCCGACTGTCCGTGATGCCGCGGGTTTGGCGGGACCCGGTAGGCGATGTGCCCGCCCAGTCGAACCCCCCGGTGGCCACCGACTAGGTTTGTCTAGATTTGTCTGGTCTTGAGCCCGCATCGCGTCGGAGGGAACCGTCATGCCGGAAGCCGTCATCGTCTCAGCTACCCGCTCACCGATCGGCCGCGCTATGAAAGGGTCGCTGGTCAGCATGCGACCGGACGACCTGGCCGTCCAGATGGTGCGCGCCGCGCTCGACAAGGTGCCCGCGCTGAACCCACACCAGATCGATGACCTGATCCTGGGCTGCGGTCTGCCGGGCGGCGAGCAGGGCTTCAACATGGCGCGCGTCGTCGCCGTCGAGCTCGGCTACGACTTCCTGCCGGGCACCACCGTCAACCGGTACTGCTCGTCGTCGCTGCAGACCACCCGGATGGCGTTCCACGCGATCAAGGCCGGCGAGGGCGACGCGTTCATCTCCGCGGGTGTGGAGACCGTGTCCCGGTTCGCCAAGGGCAATTCCGACTCCTGGCCGGACACCAAGAACCCGCTGTTTGATGCGGCGCAGGAGCGGTCGACCGCCGCGGCCGCGGGCGCCGACGAGTGGCACGACCCACGCGCCGACGGGAACATCCCGGACGTCTACATCGCGATGGGCCAGACCGCTGAGAACGTCGCCATCATGACCGGCATCAGCCGCGAGGACCAGGACCACTGGGGGGTGCGCAGCCAGAACCGGGCCGAGGAGGCGATCAAGAGCGGGTTCTTCGAGCGCGAGATCTGCCCGGTCACCCTGCCCGACGGCACCACGGTCAGCACCGACGACGGGCCACGGCCAGGTACCAGCTACGAGAAGGTCAGCGAGCTCAAGCCGGTGTTCCGGCCCAACGGCACCGTGACCGCCGGAAATGCCTGTCCGCTCAACGACGGCGCCGCCGCGCTGGTGATCACCAGCGACACCAAGGCAAGGAATTGGGCCTGACACCGCTGGCCCGCATCGTATCCACCGGCGTCAGCGGCCTCTCCCCGGAGATCATGGGCCTGGGCCCGATCGAGGCGTCCAAGAAGGCCCTCCAGCGGGCCGGACTGTCGATCAGCGACATTGACCTGATCGAGATCAACGAGGCCTTCGCGGTGCAGGTGCTGAGTTCGGCCCGCGAGCTGGGCATCGACGAGGACAAGTTGAACGTGTCGGGTGGGGCCATCGCCCTGGGCCACCCGTTCGGCATGACCGGCGCACGTATCGCCACCACGCTGCTGAACAACCTCAAGACGCACGACAAGACATTCGGTCTGGAAACCATGTGTGTCGGTGGTGGCCAGGGCATGGCGATGGTGCTCGAGCGGCTCGATTAGGCCTCAGTTAGGCAGGAGCAGTCGCAAAAG
>NZ_JBKQQD010000515.1:0-29445 GCF_052144515.1 Mycobacterium sp.
GATTGCATCGACATCACCAGCCCGATGACAACGAGCACGCAGACGCCAATCGCAACCGCCGCATTCTTGCCGCTATTGGACTTGTCTGCTGCGCTCGGCGCGGGTGTGCTCCATGCGGTGCCGTCCCAATAGATCCGTCTCCCAGGGTCCGATGGGTCGGGATACCAGCCTGGTGCGGGTGAGGGCGTGGTCACGCGGACACACGGTATCAGCGACCCCACAGACAAATGAGCCGTTTTGGGATTCAACCATCGGGAAAGTCAAACCATCAGAACGCGCCGCCCGGAGGCGTGGCAAGCCCGGGTAGAACCAGCTAGACCGCCAGCGGGATCGATTCATCCCAGCATCGGCAGCCGACGGCTTCGCAGTCGACGACGAAGCTGTGCATCACCAGCTCGGGGGTGGTGCAGCCCCGCTCGGTGCATTCCGACCGGTGTAACGCGTGGTGAATCATGGTGCCGTGGCAGTGATCCAAGCCTGCCCGGCAGTCGCGACAGCCCGTGCTCATACGCCGTTCATAGCACCGGCCGTGGACAAAATCGGGGTGCCGCGCCCAGAGAAGGACCGAGCAGCATCGGATTCTCAGGCCCAGCCCAGTTCTTCCAACCGGTCGTCGTCAATGCCGAAATGGTGGGCGATTTCATGGATTACGGTGATCGCCACCTCCTCGACGACCTCGTCGTCGGAATCACAGGCATCCAGCAGTGCCTCGCGGTAGATCGTGATGGCGTCCGGCAGCGCCCCCGCGTAGTCGGAGTCCCGCTCGGTCAACGCCACCCCTTCGTAGAGCCCGAACAGCTCGGCGTCCTCCGAGTGGCGGTCGGCGACCAACACGACGACGTTGTCCATCGCAGCGGCCAACTCGGGGGGGATGAGGTCCAGTGCGTCAGAGACCAGCTCGTCGAACCGCTGCGGGTCCATCCGCACAGCCACCCGGGCTAGCCCCCCGGGGCGGGCTCGCCCGGCCCGGCTGGCGGCGGCGCTCCGCCGTCCGCCGGAGGTGGTGCTCCCGCGTCGGCCGGGGGTGGGGCCTGCGTCGCCGGCGACGCTGGGGCAGCGGGCGCCTGCGACACCGGCGATTGGGGCGCCGTCACCACCGGTTGCTGGGGGAGATGCTGATTGCCCGGCGGGATGGCGTCGGGGGGAGTGCTTTGCTGGGGGGCCTGAACCGGTGCCTGGACGGGTATCGGCGGCGGGGTGAGTCGTTCCTCGGGGATGTCGGGCGGTGGCACCGGCGGTTGACCGTTGATCAGTAGCGATCCCTTGGCGCTGTTCACCAGGGTGGCCCAGCCCCCGTTGCCCAGGGTCGCGCCGATACTGCACGAAACCTCGCGACTGCCCGCCGCCCAGCTTGGCAGCGACACGGTGGGATAGATCAGCGTGAGGGTAGTGGTGCGCAACTTGATGGGCGCGAGGTAGGCGTCGGTCATCTTGGTGCACGAGTCCTTGATGAACCCGTCCTGCTCCGATTCCGCGGGTAGGGCAGTGGGGAACTTCTCCGCCAGGTTGACCGTGCCGGTCACCTCCATCGCGTGCGGCGCTGCACAGTCGACCGGAACGTCGATCGGCTGGTTGGTAGCCGGGTCGATGCCCAAGCAGGTGCCGGCGGGCCAGACCTTGGACTGGTCGACGTCGGCAACCTTGCCTTTGAAGGCGGTTTGCTGGTTGTTCGGGCCGGGTTGCTGCAGACCGCACAGCATGCGGCGGTCGCCCGACTGGCGCCACGCTCGGTCCCCGGACCACAGCAGGCTGACGCTGAACTTGCTGTTGGGGTCGAACTTGGTCCCCATGTACTGCCGCACCGCGGCTTCGCATTGTTCCTGGGTGATCTGTTGAATGCGGGCCGGCGACGGGGGAGCGGCGCTGGGCCCGTACTCCGAGCCGGGGAAAGTCCGCATGTCGAGGGACTCGGCGACCTCGAAGCGATGGTCGTCCGTGCACTTGACGATGCTCGCGGCGTCCGGGTTGCCGTCCGGCCACATCAGGCAGTCACCGCTGGCGGCATGGTTGAAGGCGGCGTTGCTCCTGGTGCCGGTGCTGGGAACCGGATCGCTGTCGATATAGCCCGCTAGCCGCCCGGGTCCGGTGCCGACGGCGGGAATCGCGGTGACCAGCCCGGCAATCAGCAGGCCACCGAGGGCGGTGAGCAGCAGGGCGCGCCTGGTCGCCGTCGCCTGCAACCCACGTGGCCAGCGGAAGCCGGCCGGCGAGTCTGCCATCTCCTCGGCGGGCTCGGCGGGCCCGGCGGGCAGCTCTCTGGTGGGCTCGTCGGCGAGCTCGGGGGACGCGTCGTCGGCAGGCGCGCCGGCGAGGCCGGCGGCGGGATCGGCGACAGGCTCGCCGATGGGCTCGCTCTCGCCGGTGGGTACAGCTTCTTCGGGCGCGTCGGACATCGCCTCCATTCTGACAGGACCGCCGCGGCCGCGTGACAAATGTTGCCGATGTTGCGTCAGGGGATCGCCATGACGAGCGCTCAGCCATCTGACGCGACCGGACCGGAGCGTCAAAAGTAGTCTTGCGGCCGTGATCGACCTGAAGTTGCTCCGGGAGGACCCCGACGCCGTACGCCGGTCCCAACTCAGCCGTGGCGAAGACCCGGCGCTGGTGGATGCGTTGCTGACCGCCGACGCCGATCGTCGAGCCGCGATTTCGGCCGCCGATTCGCTGCGCGCGGAACAGAAAACCGCCAGCAAGAGCGTCGGCTCCGCGTCTGCCGACGAACGCCCGGCGAAACTGGCGCGCGCCAAAGAACTCGCCGAGAAGGTGAAAGCCGCCGAATCCGCCCAGGCCGAGGCCGAGGCGGCGTTCACCGCGGCACACATGGCGATCTCGAACGTCATTCTGGATCCGGTGCCCGCCGGTGGCGAGGACGATTACGCGGTACTCGATATCGTGGGCGACCTGCCGCAGTTGAACAACCCCAGGGACCACCTGGAACTCGGCGAGTCGCTGGGCCTCATCGACATGCAGCGCGGCGCCAAGGTATCCGGCTCGCGGTTCTACTTCTTGACCGGTCGGGGCGCGCTGTTACAGCTGGGCCTGCTGCAGCTGGCGTTGCGGCTGGCCGTCGAGAACGGCTTCATCCCGATGATCCCGCCGGTGCTGGTGCGCCCCGAGGTGATGGCGGGCACCGGATTTCTGGGTGCCCACGCCGACGAGGTGTACCGGGTGGAAGCCGACGACCTCTACCTGGTGGGCACCTCCGAAGTCCCGCTGGCCGGCTACCACTCCGACGAGATCCTGGACCTGTCCGGCGGGCCGCTGCGCTACGCGGGCTGGTCGTCCTGCTTCCGCCGCGAGGCCGGCAGCTACGGCAAGGACACCCGTGGCATCATCCGGGTGCATCAGTTCGACAAGGTGGAGGGCTTCGTCTATTGCGAGCCCGCCCACGCCGAGGCCGAACACGAACGGCTGCTGGGCTGGCAGCGTGAGATGCTCAAGCAAATCGAGGTGCCCTATCGGGTAATCGACGTCGCCGCGGGCGATCTCGGCTCGTCGGCGGCCCGGAAGTTTGACTGCGAGGCCTGGGTGCCGACGCAGGGCACCTACCGCGAGCTCACGTCGACGTCGAATTGCACCACCTTCCAGGCGCGCCGGCTGGCGACGCGCTACCGGGACGAGAACGGCAAGCCGCAGATCGCGGCCACGCTCAACGGCACGCTGGGCACCACCCGGTGGCTGGTCTCGATCCTGGAGAACCACCAGCGGGCCGACGGCAGCGTGCGGGTGCCGGCGGCGCTAGTCCCCTACGTGGGCACCGAGGTCCTGGAACCGGCCGGTTAGTGGCGATCGCGAGCGCGACTGGCAGGTCCAGTGCCGGGCGAAGCGGGTCGCCACCATCGGGCTAGGCACGGCGAGCGCCCGGAGTGTGCCCGAAGGCCCGCCGGTAAATGTCGATGAAGGCGCTTGGTGTGGCCCAGCCGCATTTCAGCGCCACCGACGTGACGTCTTGGTGCTCGGCCAGCAGCATCACCGCGTGATGCAGGCGCAATTGGGTGCGCCATCGGGGGAACGTCATCGCCAGTTCGTCGGCGAACAGGCGGCTCAGCGTGCGCTGGCTGACGCCGATTCGGTCGCCGATTTCCTGCAGGCTCAACGGCTCGGTCAGGTTGTCGGCGATCAGCGCGCATGCTTGGCGCAAACGGGTGTCGACCGGTGTTGGAATCCACAGTGGCTCACGGATACTCGTTGCCTGTAGCTGATCGTGCAGGACGGCCAGCATGCGGTGGTGTTCGTCGACGTGGGTTGCGCCGGTTTGCGAACACGCGATGATGAGTTCTCGCATCAGCGGATTGACCGCGAGCACGGTCGGTGCCTCGGGACCCTGGGGATAGCGCTGCGGGTCCAGCGCGACACCGTGGAATTGGGTGTGGCCGTGGAACCTGTGCTCGTGCCAGCAACGCGCCGGTATCCAGATCGCTCGGTTGGCAGGCGTGATCCAGGTGCCCGCGGGGGTGGTCACCGAGACCGCGCCGGACGACGGGTACACGATCTGGTGCGAGTCATGGCGGTGACGTTCGATCCGCGCGCCCGCCGGCAGCGACAACGACGCAGTCACAAGCGGTGTCACGAGGTGGCCGTTTTCCGACATATCACGGCAGAATATCGGAAGCCCGCGGCCACGGACTCCGCATAGCGTCGACGGCATGGCTATGAATCTTCTGCACCGATACCGCTGCAATTCCTCCAGCTGGGCAAAAATGGTGGCCGATCAGCTACTGCCCTGGGCGTTGGACGGGGTCGAACTCGGCCCGCGGACCCTGGAAATCGGCCCTGGCTACGGGGCGACACTGCACGCCCTCCTCGGTCGGACGACCTCGCTCACAGCCGTCGAGGTCGACCGCTCGATGGCCGATCGCCTGAATCGCCTTTACGGCGATCGAGCCCGCGTCATTCATGGCGATGGCACCAATACCGGGCTGCCCGATGGCCACTTCACTTCCGTGGTCTGCTTCACGATGCTGCACCACGTCCCCGGCCCGGAATTGCAAGATCAGTTGTTCGCCGAGGCGTTCAGGGTGTTGCAACCGGGCTGCGCTTTCGCCGGCAGTGACGGCGTGCCATCGCTGTCGTTTCGGCTCAAACACATCGCGGACACCTACAACCCAATCCCCCCAAAGGATTTCGCGGGACGGCTGCGAAAGGCCGGATTCACCGACGTCTATATCGACGCCAATGGCGCTCGCCAGCGCTGGCGTGCCACCAAACCCTAGGCGTTTATGGCTTCGCGGGCCTGTGCGTGCCGACGTTGCCGTTCCATGGTGGCGAAGTAGAAGGCGAACGCGAAGGCGAAACTGGTGAAGAGGCTCGATACGAAATACAGCCAGGGGTGCTTCAGCCCACGGCGGTAGCCGTCGACAATGGTAAAGATCGGCAGCAGCACAACATTCGCGATGGTGTAGTCCTGGCTGGCCGAGTCTGCCGCCGGGTTGGTGAACATCAGCCGGATGTACTCCGCCCAGCTGCCGTGTTCGCCCCAGAGCGGATTGGTGGAGCCGTGCGAGTACTCCTGCACGTAGGTGATGTTGAAGTACCACCCCAATGCGACCGACGCGATGCCGACGACGTAGTACACGCATTCCAGCGGTGAGAACATCGGGCCACCGGCCGGGCGGGCGAAGACCTTGGAGTTGGCGGCGACGATCCAGCCGATGACGGTGAGCCCCAGAACTGCGTGGACAAGAAGCGAGACCATGGGCGCAGTCTCACCCTCGGCGCGAAGTTTTGTCAATATTGTCAGAACTTGTGGCGATTGGTCTGGGGTAACTTACTGGCATGGTCCGGCCCGCTCAGACGGCACGCAGCGAGCGCACGCGCGAGGCCTTGCGTCAGGCCGCGGTGGTGCGATTCCTGGCCCAGGGCGTCGAGGACACGTCGGCCGAGCAGATCGCGGGCGACGCCGGTGTTTCGCTGCGCACCTTCTACCGCCACTTCCGGTCCAAGCACGATCTGCTGTTCGCCGACTACACCGGACTCAACTGGTTTCGCGCGGCGCTGGACGCCCGTCCGGCCGAGGAACCGATCATCGATTCCGTGCAGTCGGCGATCTTCGCCTTCCCGTATGACGTTGAGGCCGTGACGAAAATAGCCACCTTGCGCGGCGACGAGCTGGACCCCGTCCGCATCGTCCGCCATATCCACAAAGTCCAGGCCGACTTCGCCGATGCCATCGCCGCGCAGTTGCAACGGCGTAACCGTGCGGCCGACCAGACTCCGGACTCCCAAGTGCGCACAGCCGTGACCGCGCGCTGCATCTCGGCGGCGGTCTTCGGCGCCATGGAAGTGTGGATGCTCGGCGCGGACCGGTCGCTGGGCGAACTCGCGAGGGTATGTCATGTGGGGCTGGAGTCGCTGCGGGCCGGCATCACCGATGCCTGGGTTTCGTCATAATTGACAAAACTTTCGGACCATGCCAGCCTGCATTCCGGAGGGCAAGCTAATGGGTGAACCCGAAACAACGTGTGACGCGATAGTTATCGGTGCCGGGCATAACGGGCTGGCCGCGGCGGTGCTGCTACAGAAGGCAGGGCTGCGGACCCTATGCCTGGAATCCAAGCTCTACGCCGGCGGAATGGCCTCCACCGTGGAGCTTTTCGACGGATACCAGTTCGAGATCGCGGGCTCGGTGCAGTTCCCGACCGCGCCGGTGGTCAAGCAGGAATTGGGCCTGGATACGCTGCCGACGATCGACCTGGATGTGATGTCGGTGGCGCTGCGTGGCGTTGGTGATGACCCGATGGTCCAGTACAGCGATCCGGTCAAGCTGTTCACCCACCTCAACGAGGTGCACGGGGCGGAGGCCGTCAACGGCATGGCGGGGCTGATGGCCTGGGCGCAGGCGCCGACGCGGGCGCTGGGCCGGTTCGACGCCGGTGCGCTGCCCAAGACGTTCGATGAGATGTATGCCTGCGCCACAAATGAATTCGAGCGTTCGGCCATCGATGACATGCTGTTCGGTTCGGTCACCGACGTGCTGGACCGCTATCTTCCGGACCGCGAGAAGCACGGCGCCCTGCGCGGCTCAATGACCGTGCTGGCGGTCAACACCCTCTACCGCGGCCCGGCCACGCCGGGCAGCGCGGCCGCGCTCGCCTTCGGGCTCGGCGTCCCCGACGGGGACACCATGCAGATGAAGAAGCTGCGCGGCGGCATCGGAGCGCTGACAGCGCATTTGGCTGAGTCGCTGGCGCGCGACGGCGGCGAAGTCCGACTGCGTACCAAGGTGACCGAAATCCTCATCAGCGACGGCCACGTGAGCGGGGTCCGCACCGAGGCGGGAGAGACCCTGACCGCCCCGATCGTCATCTCCGCCATCGCGCCCGACCTGACGCTCAACGAGCTGATCGACCCCGCTGTGCTGCCCGCCGACATCCGCGAACGCTACGCGCGGATCGACCACCGCGGCAGCTACATCCAGATGCACTTCGCGCTCGACGAGGCCCCCGAGTTCGCCGCGCCCTACGAGGCGCTCAACGACCCGAGCATGCAGGCGTCGATCGGCATCTTCTGCACACCGGAAGAAGTCCAGCGGCAGTGGGAGGACTGTCGCCGCGGGATCGTGCCGGCCGATCCGACCGTCGTATTCCAGATCCCCTCGCAGAACGACCCCGACCTGGCGCCCGAGGGCAAGCACGCCGCATCGGCATTCGCGTTGTGGTTCCCGATCGAGGGCGGTGTGGATTACGGCCAGGCGAAGGTCGAAATGGGTCAGCGGGTGATCGACAAGATCACCCGCCTGGCGCCGAACTTCGAACGCAGCATCAGCCGGCACACCACCTTCACGCCCAAGCACATGGGAGTGATGTTCGGCGCCCCGGGCGGTGATTACTGCCATGGGTTGTTCCATCCGCAGCAGGTCGGTCCCAACCGTCCCGGGCCGAAAGGCTATATCGGGCAGCCGATCCCGGTCGACGGGCTCTACCTCGCCAGTACCGGATGCCACGGCGGACCCGGCATCACGTTCATTCCCGGCTACAACGCGGCGCAGGCGGCCCTCGCGGACCTTAAGGCTTAGGGAGCCGGACGCCCGTTACGCGTTTATCCGCTTGAACTGGCCGTGCCGGTATAGCTTCACACACTCTGCTCGTCGGACCTTGCCGCTGGTGGTGATGGGAATCGCACCGGGAGACACCATAACCAGATCCGACACGGTCAAGCCGTGTGAAGTCGATATGGCAGCGGTCACTTCACGCTTGACCACGCCGAGTCGCTCCGCCACATCCTCGTTGGAGGCGCCGCGCCTTCTGACTTCGATGATGGTGACCAGCTTCTCGCCACCGCGATCGGGAACCGCTATCGCCACGCACCGACCCTGGGTGATCTCTTGGATCGTCGCCTCGATGTCGTCGGGAGAGTGGTTGCGCCCGCGAACAATCAGCAGGTCTTTGATGCGGCCGATGATGAACAGTGCGCCGTCGGAAATGAAGCCCGAGTCCCCAGTCTTCATCCAGGGCCCTTCGGGTGTGCCGGCCGACGAAGCGGCGAGCTTTCCTCCGAAGGTGCGCTCGGTCTGCGCGGGCTTGTTCCAGTAGCCGACGGCCACGTTGTCGCCGTGTACCCAGATCTCGCCGACCGCTCCCTGCGGGCATTCGGTGCTGGTGTCGGGATCAACGATGCGCACCGCCGGCGATTGGGGCACTTCGTAACTGATCAGCGGTGTACTGTTCCCGCCCGTCGAGCGCCTCGCTTGCCCAGCGGACAGTTCGTCGGCGTCGAAATCGATGATCGTGGGTGGTTTGCCAGAAGTGCTCGTCGCCACGTACACCGTTGCTTCCGCAAGTCCATACGAGGGCCGCGGCGCCGATGCCTGAAAATTGAAGCGGGCGAACCGGTCGCTGAAGCGCTTGAGGGTTGCCGGATTCACCCGCTCGCTACCGCTGAGGATGGTCACTATGCGACCGAGGTCGAACCCGGCCAGGTCGTCGTCCGAGATTTTGCCCGCCGCCAGTTCGAAGGCGAAGTTCGGTGCCGCCGAGAACGCCTGTTCTCCCCCGCACGACTGACCTCCGGTTGCCATCAGCTGAAGCCACCGGGCCGGTCGTTGCAGGAATGCTATGGGGCTGGTGAGTACAGCGGGAAATCCCGCCATAACCGGCGCACAAACTCCCAGCACCAAGCCCATGTCGTGATAGAAGGGCAGCCACGACATAAGAAAGGTATCATGTGGCGGAACGCCGCCGAGATGCGCAAAATAGCCGGATATCAATTGCTTGAAATTGGACAGCAAATTCTTATAGGTGATCATTACCCCGGCCGGGGTACGGGTCGACCCGGAGGTATATTGCAAATACACGGCACCTGGACGGCTGTCGTGCTCGACACCTGACGGTATCGAAGCGTCCAGATCTATCCGGTCAACCTCGATGATCGTTGGCGCAACGTCCAAAGGCTGCGACGTAATCTGTTGGGAGATATCGCCTATCACCGAGGATGTCGTGAGAATGACCGTGGGCGTGGCATCGAGCAGCACCGAATCAACGCGCTCATCGGTGGCGCCACCCATCGGCAGTGAAAGCGGCACCCCGATAACGCCCGCCTGCATTGCACCCAGAAAGGCATAGATGTAATCCAGGCCCTGCGGCATTAATATCACGGCTCGGTCACCAGGCGCCGCACAGCGCCTGATCTCGAGTGCTACGTTAACCATCCGCCGATACAACTGGTACCACGTCACCGTTTCGGCTACGCCTTCCCAGTCCCGGCCATAATCAACATATTTGAATGCAGCGCCATCGGGGTGCAAATTGACATTCTGGCGCAAGATCGCGGGAATGGAAGGCTCAACCACAGGGCAACACAATACCTCTTGGTTGTCCCGTCACGCCTGACTTCACCAGCTCAATCGGAAGCGGCGGAGCCCGCTGGCCGGGCAGTTGACCGATGAGTCAATCGCGGGCGCGTTCGGCTATGTGCGAGCTGTGCGCCGCTCGGTGTCGCACGGCAACAGCGCCGAAACGCGCTGCTAAGCCGTTCGGCCGACTCCGCGGCGCGCAATTCGGGACTGTGAATTTGGTACGTTCGCACGGTTTTTGCTACATCGGCGGATGGGAACAGCTACGCTGCTGAATGACTTCAGCATTAGAGTCTGGCTTCGATGTCGGGGGACGGCGGGTTTAGCTGCGATGATGCAGCGTTCCGGCTAGGGGTGAAATCCGTTGGTGTCCCTTGCAGAGCTGGTGGGAAGAAGAGGTGAACGGGCAGTGGATGAGCCACGTGTGACTCCTGTTGCTGTGATTGGTATGGCGTGCCGGTTACCCGGAGGCATCGACTCCCCCGAGTTGCTGTGGGAGGCGTTGCTGCGTGGCGATGATCTGATCACCGTGATTCCGCTGGACCGGTGGGATGCTGACGAGTTTTACGACCCGGAGCCGGGTGTGCCTGGTCGGTCGGTATGTAAGTGGGGCGCGTTTTTGGACAAGCCCGCGGCCTTCGATTGCGAGTTTTTCGGGATCAGCGAGCGTGAGGCGATCAACACGGATCCGCAGCAGCGGTTGTTGCTGGAGACGTCGTGGGAGGCCATGGAGCACGGGGGTCTGACCCGGACCGCATTGGCGGGTTCGCGCACGGGTGTGTTTGTGGGCATGACGCACGGTGACTACACCATGGTGGCTGCTGACGCCAACGCATTGGACGGGCCGTACGGCTTTTTGGGCAACAGCTTCAGCATGGCGTCGGGGCGGGTGGCTTATGCGCTGGGGGTGCATGGTCCGGCGTTGACGGTGGATACCGCATGTTCGTCCGGTCTGGCCGCGGTGCATATGGCGTGCCGCAGTTTGCACGAGGGCGAAAGCGATCTGGCGTTGGCGGGCGGCGTGTCGTTGCAGCTGGAACCGCGTAAGGCCGCTGCTGGGTCGGCGTTGGGAATGTTGTCTCCGACCGGGCATTGTCATGCGTTCGACGTCGCGGCGGATGGGTTCGTGCCGGGCGAGGGTTGTGTGGTGCTGCTGCTCAAACGGTTGCCGGATGCGCAGGCCGATGGCGACCGGATTCTGGCGGTGCTGCGGGGCACGGCGGCCAATCAGGATGGCCGCACGATCAACATCGCGACACCGTCGCAGTCCGCGCAGGCCGCGGCGTATCGGGCGGCGTTGGCTGCCGGGGGTGTTGAGCCCGCGACGGTCGGGATGGTGGAGGCCCACGGCCCCGGTACCCCCATTGGTGACCCGATCGAGTACGCCAGCCTGGCTGAGGTGTATGGCCTGGAGGGCCCGTGCGCGCTGGCGTCGGCGAAGACCAATTTCGGGCACACCCAGTCGACTTCCGGGGTGCTGGGGCTGGCCAAGGCGATCCTGGCGTTGCAACACGGTGTGGTCCCCCGCAACCTGCATTTCACCCGGTTGCCCGACGAGATCGCCCCCATTCAGACCAATCTGTTTGTGCCGCTGGTGACCACACCGTGGCCGACTAGTAACGGTCATGCTGTGCCGCGGCGGGCGGCGGTGTCGTCGTATGGGTTCTCGGGGACCAACGTGCACGCGATTGTGGAGCAGGCTCCCGAAACCGAGGCACAGCCCGACGGGGCGAGTGCCCCGGGTATGGCTGACCCACTGTGGTTTCCGTTGTCATCGACTTCCGCGGATGCACTGCGGCAAACCGCCAAGCGGCTGGCCGACTGGGTGCAACAGCACGCGGACACAATGGCGCTAACGGATCTGGGCTACACGCTGGCACGCCGGCGTGCGCACCGCCCGGTGCGCACGGCCGTCACGGCCTCCACTATGGAGGAGCTGGTCGCGAACCTGCGCGAGCTGGCCGAAGGCGACACTCCGTACCAGAGTGCGGTGGGTCAAGACGACCGGGGTCCGGTATGGGTGTTTTCCGGGCAGGGTTCGCAGTGGGCGGCGATGGGCGCTGAGTTGCTGGCCAACGAACCGGTGTTCGCGGCGACCGTCGCGGAAGCCGAGCCGCTGATCGCGCGGGAATCCGGGTTCTCGGTGACCGAGGCGATGACGGCGCCGGAGACAGTCACCGGCATCGATCGCGTGCAGCCGACCATATTCACCATGCAGGTCGCGCTGGCGGCCACGATGAAGTCCTACGGGGTGATTCCCGGTGCCGTGATTGGCCACTCGATGGGCGAGGCCGCCGCAGCGGTGGTCGCCGGGGCGCTGTCGCTGGAAGACGGGGTGCGGGTGATTTGCCGGCGCTCGAAGCTGATGGCCGCCATCGCTGGCTCTGCGGCGATGGCGTCGGTGGAGCTGCCCGCGCTTAGTGTGCAGTCGGAGTTGACGGCGTTAGGGGTCGACGACGTGGTGGTGGCGGTGGTGAGCTCGCCGCAGTCCACGGTGGTCGCCGGGTCCACCGAGTCGGTCCGCAAGCTGGTGGCCGCGTGGGAGCAGCGCGACGTGATGGCCCGGGAAGTGGCCGTGGATGTGGCCTCGCATTCGCCACAGGTCGACCCAATCCTGGCTGAGTTGACCGAGGTACTGGCCGACTTGTCCCCGCAGAAACCGCAGGTCCCGTACTACTCGGCGACCCTGTTCGACCCGCGCGAGCGCCCGGCCTGCGACGCGCGGTATTGGGCGGACAATTTGCGTCACACGGTGCGGTTCTCCGCGGCGGTGCGCGCGGCGCTGGACGACGGGTATCGCGTCTTCGCCGAGTTGTCACCACACCCACTGTTGACCCACGCTGTCGAGCAGACCGCGGCCAGCATCGGTATGCCGGTCGCAGCATTGGCCGGGATGCGCCGCGAGCAGCTGCTGCCGCTGGGGTTGCGTGGCCTGCTGACCGATGTGTACGCCGCGGGCGCGGCGGTGGACTTCTCGGTGCCCTATCCTCAGGGGCGGCTGGTGGATGCGCCGCTGCCGGCGTGGACACATCGTCACCTGTTCCACAGCGTCGATGACAATCAGGCCAAGGGTGGTTTCAGCGTTGCTGTGCATCCGCTGTTGGGTTCGCATGTGCGGCTGCCCGAGGAGCCCGAGCGCCACGGGTGGCAAGCTGACGTCGGCACCGCGACGCTGCCCTGGTTGGGTGATCACCAGATCCACAATGTGGCCGCCCTTCCGGGGGCTGCCTACTGCGAGATGGCGTTGACCGCGGCCCGCGCCGTGCTGGGTGAGGGGTCCGAAGTCCGCGACGTCCGCTTTGAGGCGATGCTGCTGCTTGACAAGGAGACCCCGGTCTCGGCGGTGGCGACGGTGAACTCGCCGGGAGTGGTCGAGTTCGTCGTGGAGGCGTCGGTCGCCGAAGGTATGGGACACCTTCGGCGGGCCTCGGCGGAGCTGCACGCCAAATCCGACGACGAACCCCCAGCTGGCTACGACATGGCGAGGTTGCTGGCGGCGCACTCGTTGCGGGTGGACGGCGAGGAGATGCGCACTCGGTTCGACCAGCACGGTGTGCAATATGGTCCGGCGTTCACCGGTTTGGGCGGCGCCCACATCGCCGACGGGACGGCCGACGGAACCCCCAGCACAGTGCTGGCCGAAGTCGCGTTGCCCCCTTCGATTCGTTCCCAACTGAATTCCTATGGGATTCACCCCGCCCTGCTGGATGCCTGCTTCCAGGCGATCGCGGCTCATCCCGACGTGCAGGCCGCCGTCAGCGGTGGTCTGATGCTGCCGTTGGGAGTGCGCCGGCTCCGTGCCTACGCTTCGGCACGCAGCGCGCAGTACTGCTGCATCCGGGTGACCAACACCGGAGCGGCCGGCATCGAGGCCGACCTCGATGTGCTCGACGAGCAGGGGACGGTGCTGCTGGCCGTACAGGGGTTGCTGCTGGGCGCGGGGGTTTCCGAGCAGGGAAACCGCAACCGCGTGCTCAACGAGCGGTTGCTGACCATCGAATGGCAACCGCGCAAGCTGCCCGAAACCGACCAGACCGAGACCGGACGATGGCTGCTGATCAGCACCTCGACCGGTGCGGATGCGGCGGCCACCGCGTTGACCGATGCGTTGACGCTGCGCGAAGCGCAATGCGCGACGGTGTTCTGGCCCCAGCACGGCGACCACGGGGCCGCCGCCGGGGCGCTGCAGGCTCAGCTCGGTGCCAGCGGGCCCACCGGCGTGGTGGTGCTGACCGGGCCACAGAACCCCAACCCCAACCAGCAGTGCGCTGTGCGCGGCGGTGACTGCGTCGCCCATGTGGTGCGTATCGCACGCGAACTGACCGAGATCGACGGCGCCTCGCCGCGCCTGTATGTGGTAACCCGCAACGCTCAAACGGTGGTGCCCGAGGACTGCGCCAATCTCGAACAGGGCGGGCTGCGTGGTCTACTGCGGGTGATCGGCACCGAGAACCCGCACCTACGTACCGCCCACATCGACATCGACGAGCAGACCAATGTCGAGCAGCTGGCACGCCAACTGCTTGCCGGACCCGATGAAGACGAGACCGCCTGGCGCAACGATGAGTGGTACACGGCGCGGTTGTGCCCCACTGCGCTGCGTCCCGAGGAACGCCAGACCACCATCGTGGACCGCGCCACCGACGGCATGCGCCTGCAGATCCGTACGCCGGGCGACCTGGAATCGATGGAGTTCGTCGCCTTTGACCGGGTGCCGCCCGGTCCCGGACAGATCGAGGTCGCCGTCACCGCGTCCAGCATCAACTTCGCCGATGTCTTGGTCGCGTTCGGCCGCTACCCCTCCTTCGAGGGGCATCTCCCGCAACCGGGTACCGATTTCGCCGGCGTGGTCACCGCGGTCGGCCCCGATGTCACCGACCACAAAGTCGGCGACCACGTCGGGGGCATGTCCCCCAACGGATGCTGGGGCACTTTCGTCACCTGTGACGCCAACCTGGCTGCCACCCTGCCCCCGGGACTGACCGACGCCCAGGCCGCCGCGGTGACCACCGCGCACGCCACCGCCTGGTACGGGCTCAACGACCTGGCCCGCATCAAAGCCGGTGACAAGGTGTTGATCCACTCCGCGACCGGCGGGGTCGGCCAAGCAGCGATCGCAATCTGCCGCGCCGCCGGAGCCGAGATCTTCGCCACCGCCGGCAGCCCGGAACGCCGAGAACTGTTGCACGAGATGGGCATTGAACATGTCTACGACTCGCGCAGCATTGAGTTCGCCGAGCAGATCCGCCAAGATACCGACGGATACGGCGTCGATATCGTGCTCAACTCGGTGACCGGCGCCGCCCAACTGGCCGGGCTGAAACTGCTGACCCTGGGTGGACGGTTCGTCGAGCTCGGCAAACGCGACATCTATGGCGACACCCGGGTGGGCCTGTTCCCGTTCCGCCAAAACCTCGCCTTCTTCGGCGTCGACGTGGGGTTGCTGTCGGTCAGCCACCCCGGCCAAGTCCGGGAGTTGTTGAACACGGTGTACCGATTGACTGCTGAGGGCACCCTGCCGATGCCGCACGCCACGCACTACCCGCTGGCGGAAGCCGCCACCGCGATCCGGGTAATGAGCGCCGCCGAACACACCGGCAAACTCATCCTCGACATCCCCCGCACCGGCACCAGCAGTGTGGTTCTGCCCCCCGAACAGGTCGAGCCCGTCCGCGCCGACGGCTCCTACCTCATCACCGGCGGCTTGGGCGGACTGGGGCTGTTCCTCGCCGAGAAGATGGCCGTGGCCGGCGCTGGCCGCATCGTGCTCAGCTCCCGCTCCGAGCCGGATCAAAGGGCGCTCGAGACCATCGAGCTGATCAGCGCGATCGGGTCCGACGTCGTGGTCGAATGCGGCGACATCGCCCAACCGGGCACTGCCGACCGGTTGGTGGCCACCGCCACCGCCACCGGGCTTGAGCTGCGCGGTGTGCTGCACGCGGCCGGTGTGGTCGAAGACGCCACCCTAGCCAACATCACCGACGAGCTACTCGCCCGCGACTGGGCCCCCAAGGCCTACGGCGCCTGGCACCTGCACCAGGCCCTGCGTGAGGTTGAAGCCACTGCGCCGCTGGATTGGTTCTGCTCCTTCTCCTCGGGAGCCGCGCTGCTGGGCTCGCCGGGCCAAGGCGCTTACGCCGCAGCCAACAGCTGGCTAGACGCCTTCACCCACTGGCGGCGCGCCCAAGGCCTGCCCGCCACCTCGATCGCGTGGGGAGCCTGGGCCGAGGTGGGCCGTGCCACGGCCGTGGCCGAAAGCAGCGGCGCTGCTATCAGTGCAGAAGAGGGCGCCTACGCCTTCGAGACGCTGCTGCGCTACAACCGCGCCTACACCGGCTACACCCCGATCATCGGAGTACCATGGCTGGCCGCCCTCGCCGAACGGAGCAAGTTCTTTGAAGTGTTCCAATCCGGGCAAAACCGTTCCGGCACAAGCAAGTTCCGCACCGACCTGAACGGGTTGCCAGTAGACGAGTGGCCCGCCAGGCTGCGCCAACTCGTCTCCGAACAGGTCGGCCTGATTTTGCGTCGAACCGTCGATCCCGACCGTCCGCTGCCCGAATACGGCCTAGACTCGCTAGGAGCCCTCGAACTACGGACACGCATAGAAACGGAAACCGGAATACGTCTCAACCCCAAGAACATCACCACCACCGTACGAGGACTAGCCGACCACCTGTACGAACAGCTGGCACCCGAAGACGCCAAAGTTGCATCGTCGTAGACGGCAAGGATTTACCGTCGAAGTGCCGGACCGCATGTGCTGAACTACAGGAGACACCGTGTTATTAGGCCCACTAGAACTAGCAACACTTAACGAATGGGAGCCGAGTCCAGGTTCACTCGTTTCCTGGCACCCATCACCTGCGGCGCGTGCCAAAGCCCACGAGGCACCGGTGAGTCCTGTGCCACCCAGCTACATACAAGAGCGGCATCTTCGTAGCTTTTCCCAGCAGGCCGCCCGGGGGCTCGATCATTCACGGCTGCTCGTCGCCTCTTGCGAGGTGTTCGGCCGGTGCGATATCCGCGCTATGACGTATGTCATTAATGCACATCTTCGTCGGCACGATACATACCGCAGTTGGTTTGAGTACCAGGATGCCGACCACATCGTTCGGCACACCATTGCCGACCCGGCCGATATCGAATTTGTCCCGACCGAGGACGGCGAGAAGGGCCCCGCGGAGGTGCGGGACCACATTTTGGCTACACCGGATTCACTGCAGTGGGATTGCTTCAGCTTCGGGATTATTCAGCGTCCAGACCGCTTCACCTTCTATGCGAGCATTGATCATCTCCATGTGGACGGTCAGTTCGTTGGGGTGGGACTCATGGAGTTCCAGACGATGTACGCTGCCCTGATAATGGGTGAACCGCCCGTCGCGATGTCGCAGGCCGGCAGTTATGACGATTACTGCGTCCGGCAACGGGAGTACACATCCGCGTTGACCGTGGACTCCCCGGAGGTACGCCGGTGGATCGAATTTGCCGAAGCCAATGACGGAACTTTCCCGGAATTCCCACTGCCACTTGGTGATCGGTCGGTGCCCTATGGC
Organism: Mycobacterium sp.; assembly: GCF_052144515.1. Lineage (GTDB taxonomy): Bacteria > Actinomycetota > Actinomycetes > Mycobacteriales > Mycobacteriaceae > Mycobacterium. The sequence goes on from NZ_JBKQQD010000515.1 coordinate 17,347, forward strand.
GGCGACCTATTGAGTGTGACGCTGCTGGACGAGAAACAGACGGAGCGATTCGAATCCGCCTGTGTCGCAGCGGGTTCCCGCTTCATCGGTGGGATGTTCGCCTGCGTTGCCCTCGCGCTATACGAATTGACCGGCGCCGAAGTATATGCGGGAACTACACCAAAAGATACCCGCAGCAATCAGGCTGAACTTACGACACAAGGTTGGTTCACTGGGCTGATACCGGTAACTTTTCCTGTCGTAGCAGCGTCTTTCGATGATACTGCTCGAGCGGCACAGACTTCGTTTGATGCGGGGACGGATCTGGCGCAAGTGCCTTTTGAGCGCGTAGTGGAGTTGATGCCTTCGCTGAGCAGGCCTCGACCGCTGTTTTCCCAGATCAATTTCTTCGACGCACAAGCTGGTCCTTTCGCGATGCTCACCAAAATGTTCGACGGCCTGAATATGGGTGCATACAGCGATGGCAGGGTTACTTACCCACTGAGTATGATTGTGGGTCGGTTCGATGAGACCACAGTGAGCGTCTTGTTTCCGAACAATTCGGTCGCTCGTGAATCCATTACCCAATATCTAGCGGCACTCAAATCCGTATGCGTTCGCGTTGCCGATGGCTGGAGGCCATCGCGTGTGCGTAACGCCGCTGAGCTTTCTAAACAGCCGGCGTATTGACGACCGAAGTGCAGAGGGTGTTAGGCGGCGATTTCGCTGATATGCGTAGGTTCCAGGCGGTAACGAGTGTCACGGCAGACGAAGACGACTAGCCCCGCCGCCGGCGGGGGCATTTTTGCGCGGCTGGGTGGCTTTATCGTGCGCTGGCCGTGGGTTGTGATCGGCATTTGGGCGGTGGTCGCGGGTGTGCTTTCACTGACCATGCCGTCCCTGGAGGAGATCTCCCAGAGGCATCAGGTGGCTATCCTGCCGTCCAATGCCCCCGTGTTGGTCTCGACCGAGCGCATGAACGCGGCGTTTCACGAATCCGACGTGGACAGCATCGTGGTGGTGGTGCTGAGTGACGACAAGGGGCTGAGCCCCGCCGACGAAGGTACTTACAAAAAACTGGTTGACACGCTGCACCAGGACACGCGAGACGTCGTCATGATCCAGGACTTCCTCACGGCACCGCCCCTGCGCGAGCTTATGACCAGCAAGGATCAAAAGGCCTGGATCCTGCCGATCGGCCTCCCCGGCGACTTGGGCTCGCCCCAGTCCAAGCAGGCGTACACGCGGGTCGACGATCTCATCAAACGCACCGTCGCGGGATCCACGCTGACTGTCAATGTGACCGGACCCGCGTCGACCGTCGCCGACCTCAACCTCACCGGGCAGCATGACCGGACTCGGATCGAGTTTGCGATCACGATCTTCTTGTTCGTCATTTTGCTGATCATCTACCGGAATCTGGTCACCATGGTCTTGCCGTTGATAACAATCGGCATGTCCGTGTTGGTCGCGCAGCGTGTTGTGGCAATACTCGGATTAGCGGGCCTGGGCATTGCAAACCAGACCATCATTTTTATGAGCGGGATGATAGTCGGCGCGGGGACAGATTACGCCGTATTTCTCATCAGCCGTTATCACGACTACTTGCGCCAAGGTATCGATTCGGATCAAGCGGTTACCAGGGCGTTGACATCCATCGGCAAAGTGATCGCCGCGTCTGCAGCCACCGTGGCGATCACTTTTCTCGGGATGATCTTCAGCCAATTGGGAATTCTCAAAACCGTCGGCCCGGTGTTGGGAACTTCGGTCGCCGTAGCATTCCTGGCCGCGGTGACCCTGCTACCCGCCCTGCTGGTGCTTGCGGGGCGCCGCGGTTGGATCGCGCCGCAACGCGATCTCACCCGTCGCTTCTGGCGGCGTTCGGGAGTGCACATTGTGCGCCGTCCCAAGACCCATCTGGTGGCCAGTGCGCTGGTCCTGGCCATTCTGGCCAGCTGCGCAGGGTTGGCCCACTTCAACTACGACGACCGCAAGATCTTGCCGGCTTCTGTCGAGAGCTCGGTCGGATATGCCGCACTGGACCGGCATTTCTCCACTAACTTGATCATTCCTGAGTACCTATTCATCGAGTCACCGCACGATTTGCGCACGCCGCAGGCCCTTGCCGACCTGGAGCAGATGGCACAGCGGGTAAGCCAGGTGCGGGGTGTCGAGGTGGTCAGGGGCATCACCCGACCCAGTGGACAGTCGTTGGAGCAGGCCAGGGCTTCGTGGCAGGCAGGTGAAGTCGGCGGCAAGTTAGACGAGGGCTCCAAGCAGATCGCAGGCCGCAGCGGTGATCTCGACAAACTGGCGGGCGGAGCCAACCTCATGGCGGGCAAGCTCGGCGAAGTGCGGACCCAAGTCAACCAGGCCGTAGCTGGTGCCGGCGGTCTTATCGATGCTCTCGGGTATCTGCAGAACGTACTCGGCGGGAATACGACACTTGGGCAACTCCAAGGCGCGGCACAATTGGTCAGCAGCATGCGTGGACTCGGCGACGCCATTGCCGCGAACGCCAACTTTGTCGCCAACAACTCAGACTGGGCCAACCCAGTGCTAAATGCACTTGATAACAGCCCGATGTGCAATACCGATCCCGCCTGTAACAATGCGCGCATCGAACTGCAGCGAATGGTCACCGCCCGCGACGACGGAACGCTGGGGAAGATAGCTCAGCTGGCTCGACAGCTGCAGGCGACGCAAGCCGTGCAGACCCTGGCATCAACCGTGACCGGATTGAGCAAGGCACTCAGCACCGTCATGAGCTCCATGGGCTCAATGGGGATGGGCAACGCCGGCAGCATGCATTCCAAAATCAGCTACCTGCAAAACGGGGCCAATATGCTCGCCGACGGGAGCAAACAACTGGCCGACGGTGTGCAACTGCTGGTCGACCAGGTCAAAAAGATGGGCCTGGGGCTCGGCGAGGCGTCGGCTTTCCTGCTGTCCATGAAGGACACCGCAACAACGCCGGCAATGGCGGGGTTCTATATTCCCCCGCAACTGCTGTCGTATGCCACCGGCGAGGCGGCCGGCCCCGGGGCGCTCCCAGCCGAGGCGGAGGACCTTTTGGGTGGGATGAATGTTGACGACCTCAAGAAATTTGCCTCGGCGTTCGTTTCGCCCGACGGGCATGCGATGCGGTATTTGATACAAATAAGCCTCAATCCGTTCACCACCGCTGCCATGGATCAGGTCAGTGCGATCACAGCTGCCGCTCGGGGGGCTCAACCGAATACCACGCTGGCCGATGCCAAGGTATCGGTGGTGGGGTTACCGGTTGTGCTTAAGGAAACGAGTGACTACTCCGATCATGACCTCCGACTCATCATCATCATGACCATTTTCATTGTGCTGCTGATTTTGATGGTATTGCTGCGTGCGGTCATTGCACCGCTATACCTGATTGGTTCGGTGATCGTTTCGTATATGTCGGCGATCGGAATCGGCGTCATCCTTTTTCAATTCTTACTTGGCCAAGAAATGCATTGGAGCGTTCCCGGATTAACCTTCGTCATATTGGTCGCAGTGGGTGCGGATTACAATATGCTGCTCATTTCCCGGCTTCGTGACGAATCCACGCTGGGCGTGCGTTCCGGGGTCATCCGCACGGTGGGCTCAACCGGCGGTGTGATCACTGCGGCGGGGCTGATCATGGCGGCCTCGATGTACGGTCTGTTATTCGGCAGCCTCGGCAGTGTCGTTCAGGCCGCCTTCGTCCTGGGGACCGGGCTTCTGTTGGATACGTTCCTGGTGCGCACCGTTACGGTGCCTGCGATCGCCGTACTGGTCGGAAAGGCGAACTGGTGGTGGCCGTCAGGCTGGTGGCCGTTACGACGGGACCGCGGTCGCGCTGACCGTCGCAGGCCTAGAAAACGCCTGTTGCCGGACCAAGACAAGACACCCGCGTTTGCAGACGAAGACCTGGTCGGCTTCTCGTTGTACGACGGGCTCAGACTTTAGCTCTACCGGAGTGTCGCCGGAGCCATCGCCGCCTGACTTGAGGTTATTTCTTGCCGTTGGGTAAGCAAATTGCTGACTTTTGTCACGATACCTTTGACACCCTTACCCGCGTTGGCGGCGGAGGCGACGTGTCCGCCCGCGTTGGCCACGTTGGCGACGTTGAAGGCGGTGGTGGTGGCGGTGATGCCGGCATTAGTGCTTTCAATGGGGATGGTGATTGCAGGGGCGATGCCTTGGACTTGGCGAACGCCCCGGCCGAGATCACCCGCGTTCGGAAGGGGCACCCGTGGCGGACCGTAAGCCCTATCCACCATGGGCTTCAGCACCGCGTTAAGTGGCCCAGCCGCCTCGGGAGGCAGGCCGGCCATGTCCACGAGTGCCCGTACCAGCGGTAGCTCATCGCTCCGGATGAGGTACGTGGTCGTGGTGGCACCCTTGTCATTGATTGTCGTGGTGATGTCCCCGGGCGCAACGCGGGCTGGGTCCGAGAACGCCGTGGCGCTGTGGCCGTAATATCCGGCTCCCGTAACCGCATTGAGGTCAGCGAGCAGATTCCCCATGCGCCCAGGGGGGTTAGAGAAAATGTCGTACTGGCCCACGACGTTGACCGTGTTGTACTGGCTATCCATCGGATGCGGAACGGTGTAGTCGATGACCGGGACGTGCGTGCCGGGCCTGAAAACGTGTGTAAGAAGGTTGTTGGGGTCACCAGCTTTGACGAAGGTGATCTGGCCCGGCGGAGGTGCGTGCGGGTCATTCGCCAGCCGTGCCTGTTCGGCGTCGAGCGCCAGGGTCCCCTGTGACAGTCCGGCTGCGTAGATGGGGCCGTTGGTGCTACGGATCGCGGCGTCGAGGTTGTTCGTCCCCGTGTTCACAGACTGACCGACAGTCGGCGAATTCACGCCTGTGACGGGCCAGAAACTCCCCGGATACGGAATGACGCGGCGGGTAGCCCCGGGGGGGATGTAGTTCTCGCCGATGTCAGGCTGCATCGCCGGATTGAAGTGATAAAGCGACCGTAACGCTGCATAGGGAGACGCCCCGGTGCCGGGGACTATCAACGCGGTGTCGGCTGTCGCGAGACCGTCACCGAAAGCCGTTGCCCACGTTAGCATTCCTGCTGCGACTGCCCCTCCGAGCAGTTTGTTCACGAATCCCCCAAAATATAGGCCGGCCGACAGGCGCGGTGATCTTGATCTGAGGCGGTGCGCGCGAAGACTATCCTTCAGCAAGTATGCCAGTAGCGACGACGGAACGCTCCGCACGATATCTGAGCTGGCTCGATTAGGCTTAAGCCGCTCTTGCTTGACAAAGACATGGCACCAGCGTTTGCAGACGACGACCTTATCGGCTTCTCGTTGTACGACGGGCTCACTTTAGCTTCTAGGATCGCCGCCACGCGGTCCGTCACGATGTCGGCGTCCATCGCAATCCGCTGATCGATGTGCAGAGGTCGTCGCCGGCTGACTTGAGGTTATTTCTTGCCGTTGAGGAGCAGAGCGCCGACCTTTGGTAACGCACCCTTTGAACCTTTGGCCGCATTGGCGCCGGAGACGGCTTTTGTGGCCGCGCCCGCCACGCGGGCGACGTTGGCGACGCCGGCGCCGGAGACAGCGTTTGTGGCCGCGCCCGCCACGCGGGCGACGTCGGTGACCGCGTTGACGCCGGAAGCGGCGTTGGTGACCAAGCTGACGCCGTTTGAGGCCAGGTTGGCGGCTGTGAGGGTTGTAGTGGCCCCGGTGATGCCGGCGTTGGTGCTTTCGATGGGGATCGTGATCGCGGGGATGATGTGAGGGAGCTGCCCGACGGTGGTGGCGGCATTTTCCAGATCGTTAAGGTTCATCCCGGCAAACGGAGACGGATTGTTGCGGTTATACGCCGAGTCCACGATGGGTCGCATAACCGGGTCCAGGCTATCGGCATTTGGCACGCCCAATTGGCGGAGCGTCGTTGTGAGCGGTAGCTCCTGCTCCGGGACGCGGTACGTCGTCACGGTGGCACCCCTGCTGTTGGTCATCGCGGCGATGTTCTGGGGCGGCACGCTAGCCGGGTCCGAGAATGCCACCATGCTGTGTTGAAGGCCCATCCCCGAATTGAGGACAGCAAGGAGATTCGACCAGTGGTCAGGCGGGTCGCCAACAAAATCGTATTGGGCCACGACGTTAACCGTGTTGTACTGGCTCTCCACCGGAGGCGGCACGGTGTAGTCGAAGTAGGGGAGGTGGGTGCCGGGCCGGAACAGCCGCCTGAGCACAATGGCGGGGTCACTGACCTTGATGAACGTGATCTGATCCGGTGGCGGCGCGGTCGGATCGTGCTCCAGCCTCAGCTGCTCTTCAGTGATCACCTCCGCTCCCTGTGACAGCCCGACCACGGTCATCGGGCCATTGTTGGCGCGGATCGCTGCGTCGAGATTGTTCGCCCCCGTAGCCACAGACTTACCCACCGACACCGAACTAGCACTGCTCGTCGGATTGGCCTCCGGATAGGTAATGATCTTCGGGGTGACGCCGGGACCGCCGGGATTGTTGGTGGCGCCGGGATTGTCGTAATACTCGCCGGCGATGTTGGGCACCCACTGCGGTTGGAAGTGGTAAAAGCGTTTCGCTGGTCCCTGGGGGGGTGCGGTGCCGGGAACTACCAGCACGTCATCGGCTGCCGCGACACCGTCGCCGAAAGCCGTTGCCCAAGTTAATATTCCTGCCGCGACGGCCCGTACGACCAGTTTGTTCACGAATCCCCCAAAAATAGGCCGGCCGACAAGCGCTGTGATCTCAATCTGACCCGGCGCGCCGCGAAGACCATCCTTCAGCGGTATGCCAGTAGATGTAGATATAGGAAGCATGGTACAGCCCTGGGAGGCAGAACGGAGCGAAAGGGCCTAGACGTTTCACCCGGATTGAGCGGTTAACAGGCGCCCCATCAGCATCACTGGGCGGGCGACGTATCGGGGCCTCATCGTTGTTGCAGCCCTACCGCCGACTCAGAGGCTACTGAACCCGAGCACGAGCAAGAAGCAACCCCCCACCGCCAGCAAGACGGCGAACTCCCGGTAGCTGCGAGTCCGGAGCCACTCCTGCAGCGCTGCCATGAACGCACGCGTCTTTTGCGGCGCCGCCAGGTAGCTTACGAGCGGGATCTCCACCAGTGTGAACGCCACGACGTTGAACAGGAGAAGAGCTTGCGCCTGCGCCGGGGGTCCAGCGCCGGAGGCAAGAATGGCAGCCATCGCGCCCAAGTAGTTGGCGGATGGCAACGCGACGGCCAGTCCGCTCACCCATGCGACATGCAGTGAGTCGCCCTGCAGAAATTCTTGGGCGCGTGCAGACAACCTCTTCAGGCCACCCGGCGGGGTCGACTCCAGCAGGTCCACGCCGCCATCGCCTCCGACCGCGGCGCTCGCCGGAACCCGGCGGATCAGCTTGCGGGTCAACACGTTTGTCGCCAATACAACGGCCACAAGCAGCGCGAGCAGCCCGGCCACGATCTGAGCCTGGGCCACGGTGAAGTTTCCGGCCAACGGAGTGGTCCGAAGGATGAAAAGTATGACCAAGCCCACACCGATGCCCATCGTGAAACCGCCACACAAAAACGTGAACAGTTGCAGCATGGGGCGCCGCCTGTTCAGCATGAGCACGCCTAGACTGAGCCGTATCGGCTCGAAGATCACCGCGAGCGCCATCACTAGCACGGTGATCCACATGTTGGGGAACCGTACCCCACTTGCGACGGCTTCGCGCCGGAACGTTGCGCTCATACGGGATACAAAGCGGACACTCAGGATTCGTAACACGACCGTCAAGTTTCAGCCGCTACGCTGAGAAGTCACATTGATCTAGGCGGGACGCTCGGACGAACGGTTCGGCGGACCTTCCTTGCAGGGGGACGGCTCAGGCCAGGGGATGAGGTTGACGCGGGTGGCGGTGGTTGCTGGGAGCCTCGTGGGAGGCAGCGAAATATGCCTGTACGCTTTAAATCGTCATTACCCGATGCTTTGACCGATATGTTGCTAGGGTTTGTCAACAGACGACTACCTGCTGGCAACCATCGGTGCGGGGACTCGACACGCTGGTGTGTTACCGGTCGGCGCCAGCAGGGGTCGAACAGAAACATCGGCTCGGCGGGCCGTTGAACTCGAACTGTCCGCAACCAAATGGGTGGGGACGCAGGAGGGAGGCAAAGTGTTTGCAATGTCAACACTTCACGACTGGGTGCCGGACCCGGGCTCGGTCACCTGTTGGCACGCATCACCCGCAGCGAGTCTCAAAGCCCGGCATGCGCCGGTAAGTGCTGTGCCGCCCAGCTATCAGCAAACCCAACACCTTCGTCGCTATTGCGACCACGCGGCGCGAGGTCTCGAAATGACCCGCATGATGATTTTCACCTGGGAGGTCGCCGGTCGGTGCGACGTTCGTGCCATGAGTTATGCGATCAACGCGCATCTTCGCCGGCACGACACGTACCGCAGTTGGTTCGAGTACAAGGATGCGGAACACATCGTTCGGCGCACCATCGCCGACCCGGCCGATATCGAATTCGTCCCGATCGAGCATGACGATATGACGACAGCGGAGTTGCGAAACCACATATCGGCGCCGCATCCGTTGCAGTGGGGTTGCTTCTTGTTCGGGATTATTCAGAGCGCCGACCACTTCACGTTCTATGCAAGCATCGGTCATCTCTGCGTGGACCTGATGATTGTGGGTGTGCTATTTACGGAGATCCATACGATGTACACCACCTTGGTGCGAGGCGGCGTGCCCGCCCCGCTGCCGGAGGTGGGCAGGTATGAGGATTACTGTGCCCGGCAGCGCCGGGAAACATCGGCTCTGACGTTGAACTCCCCGACCGTCCGCGCGTGGATCGAGTTCGCCGAACACAGCGGGGGAACCCTTCCGCACTTTCCCTTGCCACTCGGTGATTTATCGGTGCCCTGTGCCGGCGACCTGCTCGACGTGACGCTCATGGACGAGCAGCAGACACGGCGGTTCGACGACGCGTGCGCCACGGCGGGCGCTCGCTTCAGCGGGGGCGTGTTCGCCTGCGCCGCCCTCACAGAGCACGAGTTGACCGGCGATGAAACGATTTCCCTACTCACCACTACCGATACCCGCAGCACGCCAACAGAACTCGCGACGACCGGCTGGTTCACCGGCTTGGTTCCGATTACCGTTCCCGTCACGGCGACGTCGTTCGGCAACACCGCCCGGGCCGCGCAGACTTCCTTCGATTCGGGTACCGACCTGGCAAGCGTGCCGTTCGACCGCGTGTTGGAGTTGGCGCCCCCGGAGCTGATGCTGCGGAGGCCTCGACCAGGAAATTTCGTGATGTCCTTCCTTGATGCGAGCATTGCTCCACTTTCTGCTGTCGCCAGTTCTGAATTGGATTTCCGGATCTACGACGAAGGCCGGGTTTCGCATCAGGTGTCGATGTGGGTGGGCCGGTTTCGGCGGGAGACCAAGGTGATGGTGCTGTTCCCGAACAATCCCGTCGCCCGCGAATCCGTTATCCGCTACCTGGAGGCCATGAAATCCGTATTTGTCCGTGTCGCCGACGGCCGGCGCAGGGCAGCCTTCGCGCCCTCTCTGAAGTGGGCATAGCTCGGCTGTGCGCCGCTAGCTCCGCTGCCTGAGCAGCACCTCCAGCAGTGAAGTGAAATCGTCCGGGCGCGCCGGTGTAAACGCGGGGCTCGGCCAGATTCCCGGCACGTCCAGGGTGATCAGCGTCGACTTCAGGGGCCGATGCACGTCGAGCGGCAACCAACGGCGCATATCCGAGCTGCCCCAGAGGCGGAACCGTTGCACTAGCAGGCCCAGCTTCTCGGTGTGGTATCCGCGGATCGTTCCCAGCGCAATGACCTTCGATGTGCCCGATGGAAAGTGGTAGCGGCGCAACGTGATTGCCGCGCGGTCCAGCTGGACGAGGCCGTCGTCGTAGGTTTGGCCGGGTGTCTCGATCATGCGCGGGCACTCCGCAGCTCATGCCCCCGTGTCGTCAGACAGCGGCCATTGTCCAGGCGCCACTGCCACCCATGCAGGTTGCAGGTCAGCGTATCGCCTTCCACCACGCCGAATTTCGACAAGTCTGCTTTGAGATGGGGGCAGCGCCGCTGAATCTCCCAGCCGTCCAGCGTGATCGATGCCGAATCATCGTGGGTCTCGGCGAACCAGCCGTCGGCGTACGCGATCCGCTCGTCGGTCAGACACTTGAAGAACGTGTACAGGTATTCGTTGTAGCCGCCGACCCGCCATGCCCGAAACCGGGTGGACAGGAAGATGGTGTTGACCCAGTCCGGTTCCTGGTCGCGCAGCACGGTGCGCACCAATTCCGGCGCTATCTCGAAGCCGTAGCGGACCTTTTCTTCTGGAATACGTTCGCGGACAGCACGTTTCGGAAAGTCCAGAATCACGGTTTCCGGCCCGATTACCAGTTCGACCGGGTAGCCGATGCCGTCGCAGATTTCGTCGCTTTGCAGCATGATCGGCTCGAACAGCGCGCGCAGCTGCTCCAGCAACGGCTCGCCGGTGGCAGGTGCCCAGCTCGCCCGCTCGGCGGCGAGAACCGGAGCCATCCGGTCGGCATACGCACTGATGTACGCCGCCTTGCCGGTGGTGAAGATGGCCTCGACCCCGTCGATGGGCAGCGGATGATTCAGCGAATTCAGCGTTGTGCCAGTGAAGTCCGCGGTTGATCCGGGAATCATCAGCAGGCCCCCGAACCGGTAACCATCGTGCCCGTGCCTGCGCATCTGGTGCAGGAACACCATCTGGTCGGGGAAAATGTTGGCTGGGTCCCCTCGGTCGTCGTTGAGGTGGCGCAGTTCGGCATCCAGAAAGCACGGCGGCCCCGCCGAAGGCACTACCCAGGTCGCCCCCACTTGCGCGATGTACTGACGAGCGCGGTCCATCCCCCGCTGCCGCTTCTGGACAGCGAACGCCTCCTTGGCGCGCGCCGGCATGTCGTAGACCATCGGATACCAGATCGCACCGGAATACTGCAGCAGATGCACATCGATGTGGCCGAACTCGGAGGCCAGCACGTCCAGATCGACCGGCCGGGCATCGTTCATGTTGAAAACCGTTGTGGCACCGTCCGAAACCACCAAGGCCGAATCGCCGATCGGGCCGTCCGCGGGTGCCCGCAGCGCGATGACCATGACGTCCAGGTCGCCTTTGGGTCCGGTCAGCCTGTGCTTCACCGAGTCGGTGGTCTCGAAAAACCGGTGAAACCCTAACTTCTGCAGCTCGTTTCGCAGGTCGGGCACCGGAAAGTCCGGCAACAGCACCACCGCGTCCTTGTTGACATGCGCGCGCAGGTGCTTGGCATCGAAGTGATCCTTGTGCAGATGCGAGACGTACAGGTAATCGCAGTCGCCCAGGACATCCCAGTCCAGCGTGCTGTTGTCCGGGAAGGGGAACCAGGACGCGAAATAGGCCGGGTTGACCCAAGGGTCGCACAGGATGCTGCCCGCATGCGTTTCAATCAGGAAGCCAGCGTGGCCGACACTCGTGACCTGCACAAATACCTTTCTGGCACCTTTCCGGGCCGTTTGGGGATCGCTTTGAGCTTAGCGTGAGGCGTCATCTGAGGCCTGAACGGAGGTCTCATCTGGGTTGTTGTCTGAGGCCTGCCACAGCCGCCGGTAGTAGTCGATGCGCACCGGGTCGGGCTCGACCACCCGGCCGGGATAGTTCCAGCCCAACGACAGCGTCGCCACCGCAAGGTCGGCCCAGCGGTCGGCGACACCGAGGCTGCCGAAGTCGACATGTCCGCGACAAGTTGCGACAAGGGCGCCGTCGTGGATCACGGTATTGGGCACACAGGCGTCTCCGTGACAGACCACCAGCTGATCGACCGGCGGCGGCTCGCCCAGGCGTGCCCGGTATGCCGGTGTCAGTGTGCTCAGACGGCTGGCCGCCGACCAGTCGAACGGGCATGACGGGACCGACAATCGGTCGTGCAACATGCGTAAGCCCGCACCGATCGCTTGCACCGCCACCTCCGGTGCCGCCAACCACCGCGGGTGCACCGCAGACAAGCCAGGCAGCCCGGCGGTGCGCAGCCACGCCCAGTCCCCGTCCGGGTTCCGCTCCGGGCTTCGGTCTACGCCACAGCCCAGTACCGGTGGCACGGGCACATAGCGCGCCGCCCAGC
>NZ_JBKQQD010000516.1:0-4248 GCF_052144515.1 Mycobacterium sp.
GACGCGACCTCATCGCCGATCGCGTTCCGCTGCATGCCAACTCGCATGACTACGATCCCACGCTCTTAGAGGCATCTTCGTTTGATGGCCTTAGCCGGCTCCGGAACGCGGGTCGTTGCCCGGTTAAGGCCCTTGATGAACTGCCTCTACAGGCCTCACCTGAAACCAGAATGTCAAGCATCACCCGAGGTCATACACCGCTGTGAAGTGGGGCGCACATGAATGCCGCGAGAGCCATTGTCCTCGGTGAGAACCTTGAGAACACCACCGCGGCCACGCGAAACCGTGCGGCAGCGAGAACAGGCGTGGCACTTTTCTACGCTGTGAAGGGTCAACACGATCGCGACATGACGATCGGCTTCTTCCTGTTGCCGCCCCTCAACAAGATCAAGGACAAGATTAAATGGGGGTCCGCGTCAAGGGTGCCGCCGACGAGCCGATCGTTGAGGTTCCTCCGAAGAGCTAGGCCGCCTGATTCGTAGGTCCTGTCGGAGGTGTCGGTTCCGGTCCAAAACTGAGCAGGTGATTCCGGCCGACAACTGATCAGATTTCGACTGCCGTTGACACGACCGAACGGAGCCGTACAGGCGCCGTACCGCAGCGATGAGTGGTTCCCGCCCTTCCGCTATTCGTTTAACTCTTCATGCCCAATCGGATGAAGTCTTTGCAATGCCTCTCGAAACTGCGGGATCGGATCGGCATACGGCAGGACGCCACACACGTCGGCTAGTCCGAAGTTGCGGCGGTTTTCGGGCGTGATCTGATTCCTGATCTGGGTATATGGATTTGAATCGGTGTGGATGTGTAGTCAGAATCTACGGCATGTCTTCTTCGCTGGTGAGTTGGAATCGAATATGATTCTGGCTATGTCACGTCAGCAAGGCCGGGTCCACGTAGTCAGAGTTAGAAAGACGCACGTGGATAAGCAGGGCCGGCGGCGTGAGTACACGTCGGCCTACCTGCGGCGCACCTACCGCGACGGGCCCGCGGTGCGCAACGAGACCGTGGCCAACCTGTCGATGCTGCCGGCCGAGGCGGTCGACGCGATCGAGGCCACGCTGAAGGGCCACACGCTGGTGGCGGCCGGCAGCGAGTTCACCATCGTGCGGTCGCTGCCGCACGGGCACGTGGCCGCGGTCGCGGCGATGGCGCGCCAGCTGGGCCTGCCCGCGCTGCTGGGCCCGGCAGGCCGTAGACGCGATATTGTCCTGGCGCTGGTCATTTCGCGGGTGATCCGGCCCGGCTCGAAACTGTCCACGCTGGCCTGGTGGCCCGACACCACGTTGGGCACCGACCTGGGGGTGGCCGGCGCGTCCACCGACGAAATCTATGCCGCGATGGACTGGTTGACCGGCCAGCAGGAGGCGATCGAGAAGAAGCTCGCGGCCAAGCACCTAGCCCCGCAGGTGAACCCGGGCCGCATGGCGCTGTTCGACCTGACCAGCGCGTGGGTGACCGGGCGGTGCTGCGAGCTGGCCGCACGCGGCTACTCCCGCGACGGCAAGAAAGGCTGCGAGCAGATCGAATACGGCGTGCTCACCGACCCCGAAGGCCGCCCGGTCGCGGTGCGGGTGTTCGCAGGCAACACCGGTGACCCGACCGCGTTTAACCAGATCGTGCAGGTGATCACCGACAAGCTCGGCATCGCGCGGCTGGTGCTGGTGGGCGATCGCGGCATGATCACCGGCGCCCGCATCGACAAGCTCCGCGAACTCAACGACCACCCCGACGCCGCAGCATTTTTCGATTGGATCACCGCGCTGCGCGCCCCCTCGATCGCCAAACTCGCCGCCGACGACGGCCCGCTGCAGATGAGCCTGTTCGACACTCAAGACCTCGCCGAGATCGCCCACCCCGACTACCCCGGCGAACGGCTGATCGCCTGCCGCAACCCCGTGCTGGCCGCCGAACGCGCCCGCAAACGCCAAGACATGCTCCAAGCAACCGAGAAACTCCTCGCCGCGATCGCCGAGCGGGTCAGCGCCGGCACCCTGCGCGGGGCCGGCAAGATCGGAGAAGCGGTCGGCACGGCCATCGGGAAATACAAGATGGGCAAGCACTTCCACCGCGACATCACCGACACCACCTTCACCTACCGGCGCGACACCGCCCGCATTGACACCGAAGCCGCCCTCGACGGCATCTACGTGCTGCGCACCAGCGTCCACACCGACACCCTCGACCCCGCCACGGTGGTGACAAGCTACAAAAACCTCGCCAACGTCGAACGCGACTTCCGCATCATCAAGACCGACGACCTCGACCTGCGGCCGATCCACCACCGCCTCGACGACCGCGTCAAAGCCCACGTGCTGATCTGCCTGCTCGCCTGCTACCTGGTCTGGCACCTGCGCAAGGCCTGGGCACCAATGACATTCACCGACGAGCACCCACCCCAACGGGACAACCCGGTCGCGGCCGCGCAGCGCTCACCCGAAGCCGATGCCAAGGCATCCCGCAAACACAACGCCGACGGCAACCCGCTACGCAGCTTCCGCGGCCTGCTCGACCACCTGGCCACCCTCACCCGCAACCAGATCCGCTACCACCACGCCAGCACCCAGGTGCCCGTCCTCGCCGACCCCACCCCCGACCAACGCCGCGCCTTCGACCTGCTCAACACACCTATCCCACTCACCACCGCGTAGCCAGAACACACCCCGACCCAAACCAACGAAACCCCACGTCAACCCAGAAATTCACTCACCCCAGCCGCCGTAACTTCGGGCTAGTGCCTCGCCTATGCCGATTCCGCGCAGTCGCGCGCCGTAGAGCGTGGCGACGGTCGGCGTGCGGCTTTGGGCCTGCACGCAGTGGATCAGCACGCTCCGGCCATCCCGCCGCAGCTGCTCGACCACCCGCACGGTGTCTAGCAACACAAAGCCAAGGTTGTCGTTGACGCCGGGTTGATCGATGAGGCGGACATCGAGCTGTTCGGCGTGGGCTGGCAGGTCGGCGTCACCGACCCGGCACAGCGACACGACCGCATCGACACCTTTGGGCAGCGATCGCAGAGCGCCCATGTCGCCGAGCCAGACCCCGTCGTCGTAGGGATGCGGGGCGATGACGCCGGTCTCATAGCCGCTGTAGCTGAAATCGAAGCCGTCGGGCTCTCCTCTGCGGATGATCGCGGAGGCGAGGTCAACGAGATCGCGGGTGCGCAGGCCTGGCCAGCCGTGCAGCACGCGACGCCACTGCGCAGGGACCGCTGAGGCCCCGTAGGCAGCGCCGAGCAGCCCACCCGCGATCGCGGCCACCGTATCCGTGTCCCCGCCTCCCCGGACCGCTGCGTCGAGCGCTAGACGGAGGTGATCGGCGCGGAAGATACCTTTCGACGGGTCGTCGGTCGGGATTGGGGTGGTCGTGATCGCTGACCATGCACCCTGTAGCGCCTCGACCACCCAGCCGTTGTTGGCGAAATCAGATGGCTGCGACCCCTCAGCAACACTCAGTCGCGACGCCCACTGGTCGCACCGCTCGGAGGGGATGTGCTGCAGCCCGACTCGAACGTCCAGCTCGCCGGTCAGGATCGCGTGACGGATCGCAAGACACCACAGCACGCACGCATCCCCCGCCTCCGGGTCATGGTGCGTCAGCTCGCTGACTGCGCGAGCTGCTTCCACCAGGTCTGCTTCGTCGTCGAGATATGCCGATGCCACTGGCGCAGTACGCATCAGCGAACCATTCCCCGCAGTGCGGCCAGTGCGCTTGTGGAGCACAGCTGACTCCGTGCGCGCCGAGTGTGCAGAGATACCCTTTGCGCCCGCTCGGCTGAGTACCGAGCGGGTCTGAACACCTACGTCTTTGGCATCTTGGGACCATTCGTGCCATCGCCTGGCGAGGTCGTCGAGGGCCCCTTCATGACGCAGGTCCGCCCCCGTGGCGGCGACCTCAGCGATGGCGACGGCCATGGAGCTGTCGTCGGTCCACTCACCAGGCTCCCAGCCGAAGCTCCCGCCCCCCACCATGGCGACTTCGAGGTGCGGGCCACGGGGCGGACCGAACTCGTAGGCTGCGCCGAGTGAGTCACCGGCTGCGGTGCCCAGCAGCACGCCGCAGGCCCGGTCAAGTTGAGCGGTTGTCAATGTCATGGATCGAATCTCCTTTCGCCCACTGGCGTTTGGACGTGCCCCTCCCGGGGGCGAAGCAGCGTTTCGGTGCCCCGCACGGGGGCCTAGCTACCGCATCGGTGCCCCGTCGGGGGCCTAAGCGACGAGCCTGTCGGTGCCCCCGTCAGGGGCCTAAGCG
>NZ_JBKQQD010000517.1:0-40597 GCF_052144515.1 Mycobacterium sp.
CTGAGGTTCGAATAGCCGATCTCCACAAGCAGTTCCGCGGTCGCCGACAAGATGGCCGAGTCGATCCGCGGATCCCGGGGCCGCCCGGCGCCGGGGGCCTTGTCAAGGGTGGGTGGGTCTGCTTTCATAACGCTACCTACCGTATCGTAATTGCCTCGAGAAGGAGGCACGTGTGGCCGATGAACCAACGCTCGACAACGTCGAGCGACTTCAGCGCTCCAGCCGCGACGTCACCACCTTGCCGGCGGTCATGTCGAAATGGCTGTCAACCCTGCTGCCCGGTGGGGCGCTACCACAGGTAACCGTCGAGAGCGGTGTCGACTCGACCGGCATGTCGTCGGAAACCATCATCTTGACCGCCCGCTGGCAGGAGGGCGGGCGGCCGGTCGAACAAAAACTGGTCGCCCGGGT
The DNA here is from genome assembly GCF_052144515.1 of Mycobacterium sp. Lineage (GTDB taxonomy): Bacteria > Actinomycetota > Actinomycetes > Mycobacteriales > Mycobacteriaceae > Mycobacterium. The sequence goes on from NZ_JBKQQD010000517.1 coordinate 412, forward strand.
GGCGCCCACCGCCGAGGACGTGCAGGTCTTCCCGACGTACCGGCTCGACCACCAATTCGAAGTGATACGAAAGGTCGCCGAACTCACCGACGTCCCCGTCCCGCGAGTGCGCTGGATCGAGACCACCGGCGACGTGCTCGGCACACCCTTCTTTGTGATGGATTACGTCGACGGCGTGGTGCCCCCCGACGTCATGCCCTACACCTTCGGCGGCAACTGGTTCGCCGATGCGCCGGTCGAACAACAGCGAAAACTGCAGGATGCCACCGCCGGGGTGCTGGCGAAGCTGCACTCAATTCCGGATGCGGAGAAGACGTTTGACTTCCTCACCGAGGGCCAGACCGGTGACACCGCGCTGCGCAGGCACTTCAATTGGGTGAAGTCCTGGTATGACTTCGCGGTGCCCGACATCGGCCCCTCGCCGCTGATCGAGCGGACTTTCGCGTGGCTGCAAGACAACTGGCCGGCTGAGGTGGACGCGCGCGAGCCGGTGCTGCTCTGGGGCGACGCCCGGGTGGGCAACGTGCTGTACCGCGACTTCGCACCGGTGGCGGTGCTCGACTGGGAGATGGTGACGCTAGGACCACGCGAGCTTGACGTCGCCTGGATGATCTACGCGCACATGGTCTTTCAGGAGCTGACCGGCCTGGCGGGGCTACCGGGACTACCCGAGGTGATGCGTGAGGAGGACGTCCGCGCCACCTACCAACGACTCGCCGGAGCCGAAATCGGCGACCTGCGATGGTTTTACGTCTACTCGGGCGTGATGTGGGCCTGCGTGTTCATGCGTACCGGCGCGCGCCGGGTGCACTTCGGCGAGGTGGAAGAGCCCGACGATGTCGAATCGCTGTTCTACCACGCGGGATTGATGAAACGTCTCATCGGAGAGGACAACTAATGCTCGGACCGCTTGACGAGTTCCCGGTACATCAGCTTCCCCAGCCGATTGCGTGGCCGGGTTCGTCGGACCGCAATTTCTACGACCGCTCCTACTTCAACGCTCACGACCGCACCGGAAACATCTTCGTGATCAGCGGTATCGGCTATTACCCCAACCTCGGCGTCAAGGACGCCTTCGTGCTCATCCGGCGCGCGGACACCCAGAGCGCGGTGCACCTGTCCGACGCCATCGACCAGGACCGGCTGAACCAGAACGTCAACGGCTACCGAATCGAGGTCATCGAGCCCCTGCACAAACTGCGGCTGATCCTCGACGAAACCGAGGGCGTCGCGGCCGATCTCACCTGGGAGGGCCTGTTCGACGTCGTCCAGGAACAGCCCCATGTCCTGCGCTCCGGCAACCGGGTGACGCTTAACGCGCAGCGCTTCGCCCAGCTCGGCAGCTGGAGCGGCCGGATTGCCGTCGACGGCGAAGAGATCGCCGTCGACCCGGCAACCTGGCTCGGCAGCCGCGACCGCTCCTGGGGCATCCGGCCGATCGGCGAGCCCGAACCCGCCGGCCGGCCCGCCGACCCGCCGTTCGAGGGCATGTGGTGGCTCTATGTGCCGATGGCGTTCAAGGACTTCGCCATCGTCCTGATCATCCAGGAGGAGCCCAACGGGTTTCGCTCGCTCAACGACTGCACCCGGGTGTGGCGCGACGGCCGGGTCGAGCAGCTGGGCTGGCCGCGAGTCAAGATCCACTACCGGTCCGGCACCCGCATCTCCACCGGCGCCACGATCGACGCAACCGCCCCCGACGGCACACCGGTGCACTTCGACGTGGAGTCCAAGCTGCCGGTGCCCATCCATGTCGGCGGCGGCTACGGCGGCGATTCGGATTGGCTGCACGGCATGTGGAAGGGCGAGAAGTTTGTCGAACGGCTGACCTATGACATGACCGACCCGGCGGTCATCGGGCGGTCCGGCTTCGGCGTCATCGACCACGTAGGCCGCGCGCTGTGCCGCGACGGCGACGCGGATCCGGTGGAGGGCTGGGGTCTTTACGAGCACGGCGCGCTGGGCCGCCACGATCCGTCGGGGTTCGCCGACTGGCTAACGGTTGCGCCCTAAGCGGTTCGATGCAGCTCGTCGATGATCGCGGCCAGCGTACCTAACCCGATCGGCGCCGCCTGGTACAGGCACACGGTGTCGGAGATGCCGTCTACTCGATCACGGATGTGGGCCGCGATATCCGCCGGGGTACCGCAGGCCGCGATGGTGTGCATCATCTCGTCGTCGATCAGCGCGGCCATCTCCTGCCACCGGCCCTGCTTGGACATCGCATTGAGTTCGGGCTGCAGATCCTCCCAGCCGTGCGCGGCCAGCACCGGCCGGTAGGCCGGGGTCGACCCGTAGAAGGCCAGCAGGCGCCGAGTGCCCGCGTCGGCCTGTTCCCGCTCGGCGTCGGTTTCGCCCGCCGACACGATGATTTCGGGCATGATGGCGAACTCGTCGGCCTGCCGGCCGCTGGCCTGCAGGCCTTCGCGCACCGCGGGCATGGTGTTGTGGTGCAGGAACCGCTTCGAGCCGAACGGCATCACCAGCAGACCGTCGGCGTGTTCGGCGGTGGCCCGGGTCAGCTTCGGCCCCAGGGCCCCGACGTAGATCGGTGGCGGACCGTACGGGTTGGGGCCGGGGTTGAAGGTCGGTGTCATCACCGTGTGTCGGTAGTACTCGCCGCGAAAATTCAGCCGGACGCCGGTATCACCGGAATTCCAGACCTCGAAAATCGCGCGCAGGGCAGCGATCAGCTCGGTCATGCGGGCGACCGGATTGTCGAATTGGGCACCGAACCGCTTCTCGATCTGCACGCGGACCTGAGTGCCCAGGCCGAGGATGAATCGGCCGCCGCTCAGCAGCTGATGATCATTGGCCTGATGCGCCAGGTGTATCGGGTTGCGCGGGAACGCAATCGCCACATTCGTCATCAGACCCAGCCCGCCCACCGTGGCGGCCAGGGTCAGCGGAGCGAAGACGTCGTGCGGTCCTTCGAAGGTGGCAACGCCGCTGGCGCCGGCGTCGCGCAACTCACGCGCACGCTCGGCGGCATCGGTGAGCCCGTAGAGGGCGGTGAAGACTTTAACGCGGTTAGCCTACGTAATCCGCGCAATGCGGTTGACTAGAGGACGTGACAGACCCGTCCTGGATTGTCGACGTCGTGGTGGTCGGCGCGGGCTTCGCCGGGCTGGCCGCGGCCCGCGAGCTGACCCGACAGGGTCACGACGTACTGGTGTTGGAGGGCCGCGACCGCGTGGGTGGGCGATCATTCACCGGCAGCGTCGCGGGCCTGCCCGCGGACATGGGCGGCACTTTCGTCGGCCCGACCCAAGACGCCGTCCTGGCGCTGGCGGCCGAACTCGGCATCCCGACCACCCCGACCTACAACGACGGCAAAAACCTGATCCAGTGGCGCGGCTGGGCGCGCCCCTACCGCGGCAGCATTCCCAGGCTCTCGCTGACCAGCCTGCTCGACGTCGGCCGGTTGCGCTGGCAATTCGAACGCATCGCCCGCAGCGTTCCGGTGGCCGCCCCCTGGGATGCGAAGCACGCGCGAAAGCTCGACGACCTCTCGCTCGGCGGCTGGCTGCGGTCGATACGCGCCACCGCCTCGTCGCGCGACTTGATGGCCATCATGGCCCGGGTGACGTGGGGATGCGAACCCGACGAGGTCTCGATGCTGCACGCCGTCCGTTACGCACGCGCGGCCGGCGGGCTGGACCGGCTGCTCGACGTCGAGAACGGCGCCCAGCAGGACCACTTCCCGGGCGGCACCCAACAGATCGCCGAGGCGGCTGCGGCCGATCTCGGCACGCGTGTCGTGCTCAACTCTCCAGTGCGTCGCATCGACCGCCACGGTGGCGGTGTGACGATCACCTCCGACCGCGGCCAGGCCGAGGCCGGTTTCGTCATCGTCGCAATACCGCCGGCGCACCGCACCTCCATCGAGTTCGTCCCCCCGCTGCCCCCCGAGTACGACCAGCTCGCCAAGCATTGGCCGCAGGGGCGGCTCAGCAAGGCGTACGCGGCCTATTCCACGCCGTTCTGGCGAACCAACGGGTTCTCCGGCCAGACACTTTCCGACAAAGGCCCGGTGTTCATCACCTTCGACGTCAGCCCGCAAGACGACGGGCCGGGCGTCCTGATGGGATTCGTCGATGCCCGCGCCTTCGACTCCCTGCCCGCCGAGCAGCGCCGCCGCGACGCGCTGCGCTGTTTCGCGGCGCTGTTCGGCGACGAGGCGCTCAAACCTCTCGACTATGTGGATCATCGTTGGGGCGCAGAGGAATTCGCGCCGGGTGGTCCGACCGCCGCGGTACCGTCGGGGGCGTGGACACGATACGGGCAGTGGCTACGTGAACCGGTGGGGCCGATCCACTGGGCCGGCACCGAGACCGCAGACGAATGGACCGGCTTTCTCGACGGCGCCGTCAGGTCCGGCCAGCGGGCGGCCGCCGAGATCGCGGCCCTGCTATGAGCTGATCCGCCGCATTCCGGCGCGCACAGCCACCGATTCGGCGAGCACCCGCAGGTGGCGGTTCACCTCCCGGTGCTGTTCGAGCATCGAGCAGTGGCCTCCGGGCAATTCGACAAGGCTCACCACGTTGGGAGCGGTACGCGCGATCTTGCGCGACTGACCGATCGGCGTCAGTCGATCGCGTTCGCTGCCGATGACCAGGGTCGGCACCGTCAAACCGTCCAAGCTGAGGTACCGCTGGCCCAGTGAATCGACGAGCATTTTTGCGCAACCCCCGCGGCCCCGCGGTGACGTCTGTACGAACAGCTCGTGGAGGAGCTTCGCGGCCCTCGGGTCCGCCTCGGCCGCGACCGCCAGCATCGCGACCAAGTAGCGGGCCGGGATCCGGGCCACACCCGGGATCGGAAGCCCGCCGAACATATTGATCAGGCCGCGCCCGGCGATGACACGAGCCGGCGACAACTCCCGCGGAACCGACAACAGTTTCACCTTGCGCAGCAGGTCGCCGGTGGTGGTGTTGATCAGCGCGACGGCGTCGGCGCGCCGGCGGACCTTGTCGCGGTAGTGCTCCGACCAGGCGGCGATGGCGATGCCGCCCATCGAGTGTCCGGCCAGCACCGCGCGCTCGTGCGGGGCCAACGTCGCCTCCAGCACCGCATCGAGGTCGGACGCAAGGTGCTCGAGGCTGTAGCCACCACGGCGCGGCACGTCGCTTCGTCCGTGCCCGCGATGATCGAATGCGATCACCCGGTAGTCGGTGGAAAGGTCAGCGATCTGGTATGCCCAGGACCGGATCGCGCAGACGATGCCGTGCGTCAGCACGATCGGATAGCCGTCGGGCGGCCCGAAGATCTCGGTGTGCAGGGCGGTGCCGTCCGCCGCGCGGACGGTGACGCTGCGGCTCGGCGGTAGCGCGTCAGGCACTCGGTCGAAAGTGTCGACCCGTGTCCCGCCCCGTATCGATGTGCGAGCACTCATCGCCGCTCCCCCCTCGAACGCGGCCCCGTTGCCGCTTCCTGGTTGTGGCGAGTTTAACGCTCGGCCATAGAGGAACGAGCCGAATCGGCCAGACTCACGAGACGAATTTCAGCACGATCGTCCAATAAAAACGGTGAGCGTACGCGACGGATGTGAGACGCTGACAGTTGTGTCCCCGATGTCCCGTCGGGAGTTGCTGGCTGCAACGGCGAGCTTGATCGGCACCGTCGGCAGTGGGCAGGCGGCCGCCTGCGCGCCGGAACGCCGGCCGCCACCGGACACCAAATCAATCCTCGTCGTCGGCGCCGGGATGGCCGGTCTGGCCGCCGCACGCAGCCTCGCCGACGCGGGATGGCCGGTGCGGTTGATCGAAGCCCGCGACCGCATCGGCGGCCGGGTGCATACCAACCGCGACTGGGGCGTGCCGCTGGAAATGGGCGCCTCGTGGATCCAGGGCGCCAGAGACAATCCGCTGACCGACCTGGCCGACCAGGCGCAGGTGCAGACCGTCGCGACCGACTACGACGAGGTGGCAAAGCTGGCCGTGGATCCCCGGCTGCAGCCGCTGGACTATCAGGAGAAAACCTGGCGCAGGTTCGTAGAGCGGGCCCGTGACGGGGTCGACGGCGGCAGCCTGGGCTCCGCCGTCGACGCCGCGGCGACGAGCGGAAAGCTCTCCGGGTCCGAGCGCGCCCAGCTGGCCTACTACGTCAACACCGAGATCGAGGACGAATACGCGGCCGACGCGAGTCAGCTCTCCGCCACGACATTTGACACGGGCAGATACACCGGCGGCCCGCAGGTCATCATCCCCAGCGGCTACGACGCCCTGCCGCGGCTTCTTGCCAATGGCCTTCCGATCGCCCTGAATACCCCGGTGACCGCTGTCACGCGGCGTGCCGGCTCGGTCACCGTTCGGTCCGGCGACACCACGTTCGACGGCCCCGCCGCGATCGTCACCGTTCCGCTGGGGGTGCTGAAATCCGGTGCTGTCACCTTCGATCCGCCACTTCCGGAAGGACACGCGCATGCGGTGAACGCCCTGGGGTTCGGCGTGCTGTCCAAAAGCTTCTTCCGTTTCGACCGGCGAACCTGGCAGCACGAGAACGCCTTCTACCAATTCATCGGCACGCAGCCTGGGATGTGGGCGCAATGGTTCACCATGCCGACCGCCGCCGGCCCGATTGTGTCGGCTTTCAACGCCGGTGACCGTGGCCGGTCCGTGGAGTCGTCCTCCCCCAACGACCTGATCGCCAGCGCGCTGCCGATCGCTCGCCAACTCTTCGGCGACAACACCTCCCCCGTCGAGGTCCGGACATCGAGCTGGACCACCGACCCCTATGCCCGCGGCGCCTACTCATTCCACGCGCCCGGCTCCGGCCTCGACGACCGCCGCCAGTTGCAGGAACCGATCGGCGACCGGCTCTACCTGGCGGGCGAGGCCGTTGGCGTCAACAACCCCGCCACCGTGCACGGCGCAGTGCTCAGCGGGCAATACGCCGCCGCCGGGCTGATGCGCCGATTGGGTTGACGCTCAGTGCTTGCGATCGCGCACTTTGTAGGTCGACGGCCACGACTTTCGAGACTCGTCTCCGGTCAGCGGAGTTCCCATTCCGCCGACCTTGACGTTGTAGGCCTCCTTGCCCGGGCCGACTTCGCGATTGGCGTGTTCCTGGGCCAGGTAGTAGAGCTCGTCGATGGTGGCTTCGTCGTACGCGACGAATGAGGTTTCGCGGGCGACGTCGTCGATGCCGGCGAGCATCCGGTCGGGCACGAACCGCGACGCCAACGCCGCCGCGCCGAACAGCGAGAACGGAATGATCCAGAAAAAGACATAGGACAGCGGCGTCTTGGTGTCGAGCAACGAGGCACTAACACTCCCGTGATCCACAATCGGCGGGATCAGCGACGACACCGTCATGGCGGCGAACACGGCGACCCAGATCCAGGTCAGTACCCTGGCCATCCGCGCGAACAGCCCGGTCTTGACCACGTCGGCGGGCTGTTCCGCGGCGGCGTACTCGCGGGCGAACGGTTTGCCGATCAGCACGCTGACGAGCGCCACCAGGAAGATCCCCGCGTTGCCGATCGCTGGCAGCCACCGCTCCATCGACGGCTCGCTGAGCGCAAATGTCAGCACGGCCAGCACGAAAAGTGCTGTCATGGAACCGGTTTCAAGCGTCCTCCCCGGTTTCCCGGTGCTGCGCTCGATCGCGAACCCGGCGACGGCGACCGCCAGCGCGACCACGACTGCGGCTTTGAAGGGGACGTTACCGACCAGCACCCAATAGACGATCCAGGGTGCGAACCCAAACAGAATGCCCACGAAGGGTCAGTGTATGGGTGGCCGACCTGGCCGCAGCGTGGGCGGTCCGGTGATAGGGCCTGGACCGACGGTCTGCTATACCGACTAATGGTCTTGTATACCAACCATCGGTCGGTATACGCTCGCGTGGATCGCACCACGGAGGTAGCAATGAGCCCGTCAGATCAGTCGCAGATTCGTACCCGCAGGTTCGCCCGCGCGTTCGGACCGTTCTTCACCGTCGTCCCGTCCATCGTGGCTGCGCGCGCCACGACGCAGATGCCCGTTCTGCTGCACGAGTTCGCCGGCGATCCGATGTGGCAGTGGGTGCTTGGGGCCTTCCTTCTGATGTGGGGCAGCGTCATCATTGCGTTTCACCAGTATTGGCGCAGCGCCGCCGCCGTCTTGGTGTCGCTGTTGGGCTGGTTTCTCGCCATTCGCGGGGTGCTGATCCTGGCCATCCCCGACATTTACGACTCGGCCGGAAAAACCTTGGAGCAGAACGACATTCCGGTGGTGCGGGCCATCTTCGTCGGATTGGCGCTGGTAGGTCTGTACCTGACCTACGTGGGGTGGATCGCAAAACCCAAACAGCTGTAACCGCGGGATGCCGCGGGTCATTAAGCATCCCGATATCCGTCGCGCGGAACTTCTGGATCGCGCCTCGGCGCTGTTCGTGCAGCACGGCTATGACAATGTCAGTCTCAACGACCTGATCGCGGATGCCGGGGTCTCCAAAGGCGCTTTCTACCACTGGTTTCCGTCGAAAGATGAGTTGATCACCGCACTGGCCGAGCGCAGCGCCCGCGATCAGTTCGCAGCCATCGAAGAGGCGATCGCACAGTGCTGTGGCACCGCGTTGGATCGACTCAATGCGCTGTTGCGGGCGGGTTTTGACGTCAAGATGCGGATGGGCGCACCGGAGCACCTGGCCGCGATGGTCTCGCTGCTGCGGCCCGAGAATGCCCACCTCTACGGCCGAATCGTCGCAGTGAGCGAGGATCTGGTGCGGCCATTGCTGTCCCGCATGATCTCGGACGGGGTGCGAGAAGGCGTGTTTCGTACCTTCGACGCAGACGGCGTCGCGGACATGATTCTGGGCCTGTCCGCACGCGTCAACGCGAACGTCGTGCAGATAGTCGACGCGCCGGATCAGTTGGCCAGAGATCACGCCATCGACGTTTTGGTCAGCAGGCTCAAGCTGCACGGACTAACCGTCGACCGCACCCTCGGGCTACCCGACGGAAGCGTCAGCGTCCTCGACCGCGCGCAGGTCGAAACCATGGTCGGCGCGTTGCACTGCAACTAAGTTCAGGCAGCGTGGCTCTCCAGTTCCTTCGCGCATGCAGCGAAGAGCGAGAGGAAGCTCGAGCGCAGCAGCCGGTGGGTGACCGCCTCCAGCAGTTTGCCTCCCGCCCAAATCGGATGGGTGTAGTTGGTTAGCCAATCGACGTGCGTGCCGTTGCCCGATGGAGTGAACGTCAGCGTGCCGCCCTCGTGCTTGAAAGACGGGAACGAGCGAACGATGAGGTAGGAGTAGCTGTGCGGCGGGTCGTAGGCCGTAATTTCTTCGCGGAACCACGCGCCAATCCCGGCCACCTCGCGCACCGCGCCGGCGCCAGGCGCCGGCGAACCCTTCGCCCAACCGGCGTTGAAAACCAACGGAGCGGCTGCCAAATTGGCAGCGTCGGTCATCCAGTCGAAAACCTTTTCCACGGGTGCGGCGATCGTCTGCTCTAGGTGAATCTCGACCATTACACCAGGGTAGACGCCAACGCCCTAGGCATTTCAGTGCAAGGGCGCAGAAGCATTTCGAGTTCTCACTGAGTTCCCACCCGTTGCGGTGCAGCCGGCTGCGGATTGGGCGAGTTGAGCTGCCGATAGATGGTCAGCGCTTCGAACGCCATCCGGTCCCAGGTGAAGCGCGACAACGCGCGGCTACGACCCGCCGCACCCATACTTTGCCGAAGAAAGCGGTGCGCGTGAAGGCTTCTGAAGGCGCCGGCAAGTTCGGCGGGGTTGCTCGGCGACACCAGCAGCCCAGTTACGCCGTGCACTACGACGTCATCCAGCACACCGACGGGCAGCGTGACCACTGCCACTCCACTGGCCATGGCCTGTAACACCGTTGTCGCACGCGGTGGCTCGCGCGGCGTGCACGCGACTACGTCGGCAGATCGCAGCAACATTGGCAGCTCGTCGCCGGTGACCGTGCCCATGAAACGGACTCGGTCGGCCACCCCCAGCTCTGTGGCGAGGTGTTTGAGTCCGGCCCGCGCCTCGTCATGGCTGGGGTCGGTCACATCGGTTTCCGCGACAACGACTTCCGCGCCCGGAACCCTGGGCAGCGTCCGAATCATGATATCAAATCCGTTGTACGGCAGTGGATTCGGCGCTAGACAGAGAACACGATGCAGGTCACCATGCGGAAGCGCCGGCCCGACCGGACTGTATCGTTCGACGTCGACGCCCGGCGTCAGAACGGACAACCGCGCGCGCCCGTGACGCAACCTGGCCAGTGCGGCCAGATCGGCAGTGCTCTCACCGGTCACCCAGGCTGCGTTACGGGCCAAGAGCGATTCGATACGTCCGCGTTCGGTGCTGGCGTCCACCCCGTCGGCAGTGCCTGAACGCGACCTCGCCGCCAGTCCCTGGAAGGTCTGGACCGTCGGCAAATGATGCCCCCGTGCGGCCAGTTGAGCGGCCAAGCCGCCCAGCCATCCGCACGCGTGCACAATGTCGGGCTGATCCGATGACCATTTGCGCTCAAGTCTGGCCGCCCAGTCACCGACAAAAGGCAGTAACTCACGGTCGGATCGCGGCGCCTTGGGACCGACGCACGTCGCGACGATCTGATAACCCTGGTCGGTGCTTTTTCCGGCATGAAGCCGATCGCGTCGCCTGACATAGGCCGTGACCTGATGCCCCTGGGCCGCGAGCGCTGCGCAAATCGGCATGCAGTCATCACTGCCTACGTCGTCACCGGCGACAATCGCAATCTTCATGTTGCAGCATCCTTCGAACGATGGCTCGCGCATGCTGCTAGACGCGAAAACTCCGCAGAGCATCACGGATACCCGGTTCGGTAGCGGCTAAACCACGTCGCGCCACTAGAGCGGGTTGTCGCGACCGACTAACGCCCAGACCGTCTTGCCGGTTGACGTCGGAATACTGCCCCATGCATGGCACAGTGCGGAAACGATGGCCAAACCGGACACAAGTCCGGCGCCGTGGTCCGTATCTTCGTGCCGGCCCGCCGGAATTCGGCTGCCGTCCTCCACCGCGACGACAACCGTGTCTTGGTAGCTCTCGACAATCAATATCGGCGCACTGTCGGTGTGAACGAGGACGTTGTCGACGAAGATCGTCGCCACCGTGCTCGCAACTGGAATCAGATCGCCCTGGGCCCAGACGGCGAGCCTGTCGGCGATCGAGGCCCGGGCCAGACCAATACTGACCGCGTCGACGGGAAGCTGGGTCCGCACCCGCCGCCGGCGGCGGTGCAACGACCCGCCAGAGACGGTGTCGAGTGCCGACTCTTCGGTCGGATACACGGGCACATACCGGGCAACGCCGCAGCGGGCGATTGCCAACCGGCGCTGCGGACGTGCGCACACCAGCAGGATCGGCACGTCCGGCCAGGTGCTGACGTACCAGTGGGCGGTGGTTAACACCGACCACGCCGATTCGGAAGGCACGGACAGCTCGTCGACGTCAATGAGCACCGCGCTCGGCTCGTCCAGCGCGGCATCGATGATGGCATCGCGCAGCGAATGATGTGTGGTCTCGTCAAGCAGTCCAGTGACCTTCAGGACCAACACGTCGTCCCGGCGCTGCACATCAACCCCAATGAGCGGTGATTCAGCCACTGGCCTCACCTCGACGGGGATCCGTGCCCGACAGCCGCTCGCGGCCGTCGGGCAGACCCGACAGCAAGACTCCCATGGTGGGCCCGAAAGCCGCTGCCGCTGAGCGTGATAACGCGTTTATCGCAGCCTGCTTCCGCTTTCGGCCGGGCCCTGCGACAAGCAAGTACGCGTGCTTTCCTCCCCTCGCCGATGCACCGATCGAAATCCCGCCGCGCAGGCCGTCGCATCAGTTGGTCGCCTGTATCGCCACACCCTTGCTTACCCGCTAAGCGCCGCGGCAACCGCACATGCGCTGGATAGATGGGTTCGTCGACAAATTCGCCGCCGCTTCAGCCCAACACGCTGCCGGCACCTACGCATCGACTCGGTGCCGCCGTGGCGCGGGTTTGACCGCAGCCAGGCTGGGCATTCTGGCGAACAGGTCTCATCAATCTAATGGAGGTGGCGATCGTGCCGAACTCGTCGATCAAGAACGAAAAGATGTATCAGGATCTGCGCAAGCAGGGTGACTCCAAGGAAAAGGCCGCGCGGATTTCCAACGCGGCCGCCGCGCGGGGTAAGTCCTCAGTCGGCCGCAAGGGGGGGAAGGCCGGCTCCTACGCCGACTGGACCGTGCCGGAACTGAAGAAGCGGGCCAAAGAGCTTGGCATGTCGGGCTATTCCGGGCTGACGAAAGACAAGTTGGTCGCGAAGCTGCGCAACCATTGAGCAGGCGGGCTTAGCCATGTCAACTCCTCCGCTTCGCATCTACGAGCGGGCAGCCGTTGTGATTCCCGCCCGCAATGAACGGGCGAACCTGCCCGCGTGCCTGCGGGCGGTGCTCACCGCCGCACTGTGTGTTCCGATGCCGGTCACCATGGTGGTGGTCCTGGATGCCGGCGACGACGACAGCGCAAAGTTAGCCGGTCAGTACGGGCCCGATGTGCACTTCGTCAGCATCGAGGCCGGCAACGTCGGGACCGCGCGCGCGGTCGGCTTCGGTTACGCCCGCTCGCTATGCGGGGATGACACCGAGTGCTGGTACGCAACCACCGATGCCGACAGCCGAGTAGATCCGGGCTGGCTGGTCCATCAGCTGGGTCTCGACGCCGACATGGTTCTGGGCGTGGTGCGTGTCACCGACTGGCACCACCGTCCCGCCGACGTCGCTGAGCGGTATGTGCAGGCTTACGATGCGGATCCGCTATCTGATGACGGCCGGCACGAACACATCCACGGCGCGAACATGGGCTTCAGCTCCAGGGCTTACTGGCGGGTGGGTGGCTTTCGCGCGCTGTCCTCCGGAGAGGATGTCGATCTGGTCGAGCGGTTCGAGGCCGCCGGCTACCGGATCCACCGGGACGCCGAGTTATCGGTTACCACCTCGGCGCGCATCCGGTCCCGGGCCCCAGAAGGATTCGCCCACCACCTCAATCAACTCGACGACAGGACAGCGGCAGGGGATTGCGCTTGACGGGCCTGCCGCTGCGGCGTTTGCTATGTTCGGAAGGCGCCGCGAACACCGCGCGAACGGGCAACGTCGCGAGGTTCGCGGCCATGCCGCTGTCCGGCGGGGGCACGCCGGCGCGGGAGTGGTTGATACCCGAGACACTGCCGGCACTGGATCTGACCGAGTGCCCAGGTCTGATCGTCGTCGCGCCGCACCCCGACGACGAGACCCTCGGACTGGGCGCGATGGCCGCGCAACTAGCCGCGTCGGGCATCGACGTCGCGGTGGTGTCGGTCAGCGACGGCGGCGCCGCCGAGCCCGGTGCGCCGCCGTCGCAGCGGATTCGCCTGGAATCCCTGCGAAGAAGCGAACTCCTGAGTGCAACAGACGTTTTGGGGATCCGCGCGTCGGTATCCCTGGGCCTCCCCGACGGCCGATTGGCCGACCACGAGGACGAGCTCACCGATCTGCTCGCGGAGATCCTCGACGAGGCCGCGCCCCGGACCTGGTGTGCCGCCACCTGGCGCGGGGACGGGCATCCCGACCACGAGGCCGTCGGACGCGCGGCTGCGGCGGCGTGCGCACGCACCGGCGCCACGCTGCTGGAGTACCCGGTGTGGATGTGGCATTGGGCCAGCCCGACCGACCCGGCGGTGCCATGGCACCGCGCGCACTCGGTGCCCGTGCCCACCTGGGCGCGGGATCGCAAACACCATGCCGCGCAATGCTTTCGCAGCCAGTTCGAGGCAAGCGCGCAAGGCGGCGAGCCGGTGCTGCCGGCGTTCGTCCTGCAGCGGCTACTGGCGGTCGGGGAGTTGGTGTTCAGATGACCACACGATTACCGGATGCCTATTTCGACCGAATGTATGCCGGCGCTGAGGATCCCTGGGAGTTGTCGACGCGATGGTACGAGCAGCGCAAGTATGCGATAACCCTGGCGCTGCTGCCCCACCGTCGGTACCGGCATGCTTTCGAGCCCGGCTGCTCAATCGGGATATTGACCGAGCTGTTGGCGCTGCGCTGCGACCAGGTGACCGCGGTGGACGTCGCGGACGTGGCGGTGCGGACCGCCGATGTGCGGCTGCGTGATACCGGCTCCCGGGGACGAGTCACGCTGGCACGGGCGTCTCTGGACGACGCGTGGCCGCCCGGGCCCTTCGACCTGCTGGTGCTCAGCGAGGTCGCCTACTACCTGGAAGCCGACGCACTGGCCACGATATTGCGCCGCGAATGCCGCGGGCTGCAGCCGGGCGCGACCGTCGTTGCCGCACACTGGCGCCACGCCGTGGCCGACTACCCGCTCACCGGCGACGAGGCCCACGCGGTCATCGCGAAGACGCCCGGGCTGACGGCCCTGGGCTGTTACCGGGACCGCGACGTCGTCATCGAGGTGTTCGACAACGGCGACGGTCAGTCGGTGGCAGCCTGCGAAGAGGTGCCCGGGGCCTGCTGATGCGCGTGGCGACCTTCAACATCCTGCACGGCCGCACCGTCGGCGACGGGGTGGACCCGCGGCGGCTGAGGGACTGCGTGCGCCGGCTTGATTCCGACGTGCTCGCGTTGCAAGAGGTCGACTGCGACCAGCCGCGTTCGGAGCGCGCAGATCTCACCGCGGCGGCGGCTGATGCCATGGGAGCTGTGGAGCACCGGTTTGTGGCCGCGATCTCCGGCACCCCGGGGGCGACCTGGGTGGCCGCCACCGGCCGTGAACAACCCGGCACCGCCGCCTACGGGATCGCGCTGTTGTCGCGCTTTCCGGTCGCCAGTTGGCAGGTGTTGCGATTGCCACGGATCCGAATGCGGTTCCCCATGTATTTGCCTGGGCCCAACAAGGTCATGATGGTCGATGAGGAACCGCGGGCGGCGGTCATCGCGCAGGTACACACCCCGCTGGGGACGCTGACGGTGGCTAACACCCATTTGTCGTTCGTGCCCGGCTGGAATCGACGCCAGCTGCGCCGCCTGGTTCACGACCTGCGCGGCCTCCCGGGTCCACGGCTGCTAGCCGGGGACCTCAACCTCACGCACGCGGCGGTACGCCGCTGGTCGGGCATGCGGCCGCTGGCCAGCGCCGCGACGTTTCCCGCGTCCGCCCCTAACCGCCAGCTCGACCACATCCTCACCGACGACGGTTGCTTACGGGGCGGCACCGTCGAGGCCGAGCTGATGCCATCTCCGACCACCGTCCGCTGCTGGTCGACGTGGAGCGCGTGCAGCGCGTTTGACCCCTGGGTTTAGCGGGTAGATCACGCCCATGCCAGCGAATTCGAGCAGCACGCTTATTCGGCAAGGCGGCGCCGCGATCATCGGAGCGCAACGCCGTGCAGCTGGCCGGGATTCTGAAGTCGGCACATTATCCGCGGTACGAATAACCCTGGTAAGCAACCCTTCTCATAAAGAGTAAAAGGTTTGGAATACCCAAAAAACAACCCCATTGATCATGCACGTACCACCCGTCAGCATGCCGGCGAATCCTTGAAGGACGGCACCAACGCGCCTGGCCTGGGCGCGGTAGCCGTCGGTGTGGTCGCGCTGGTCGCGGGCTTGTTTGCGTTGGCGACCGGGCACGTAGCCGTGGGTCTGGCGGCCGTGATTCTGGCTGCGGTGGCCGGGGCGGCCGGCTTGACCTGGCTGGCACGCGCCCACCGCCGGGTCCGCGATGCGGAACTGCAGTGGGCGGCCAAGTATTCCGAAGAGCCTGCTCCGCCACCGACCAGCTGAACCCTCGGAACGAGTCACATCTCTCAAGAGGGGGGTGGTTGCTCCCGCAGCGGACCGCGGTGATCGCTCGACCGTCCGATCGCGGCAAGTCGGTGCTGGACGCGCGCAATGTCTTCCACCGAGGGCATCTCGTTAGTGACGCGAGTGATTTCCACCCCGATATCGGCTGTGTCGATTGGCCGACGCTGTCGCGCGATGAGTTTGCGGGTGATCGCGATGATTTCGTTGTCGGTTACCCGCCGCCTGAGCAGGGCTAGCAGCGGCACGTAGCCAGTGGCGGGCGTGCCGGCCGGGTAACCGGCTCGCAAAAAAGTGACGATCGCCGACAACCCACCGGTCAGTCTCATCGCGCACCTCGTTAATCCGCCGCGCTTCTCGGTTACGAGCAGCGGTTCTTATCCTGCCATGTATAGCCCCGCGCAGCGGTTCCAAACCACCAGTCGGCGGTTTGCAATTCGCGTACCGCAAACATAATGCGACAGCGATCATCCTCGTTGACCGTCGGCCACCTCTGAGCGGGCGTGTGCCAACACAACAGGTGTCACGCGGGTCCGTCGCGCACCTTCCACCATTTGCGATACCGCGACACCGCGACGCGACCCACCCTCTGCACCAAGGGTTTTCGCATCGGTGCGGGTAGATCGCGCCCCGATATTGCGGGGGCTAGCCCTTGCCGACGATGGCGTCGCGGGCGCGGTCGAGCATCGCCGAGGACGGCACCGCCAGCAGGTTGGCGACCTGGGATTCGACGCCCGGATGCGGTCGGGTGGGCGCGATCGCTTCGGCGACTTTGGCTGCGCGATCCTTGTTTTCGAGCTCGCCACTGCTCAATTGCTGGCCCAGCTTGCTGAACTCGTCGTACTCCTCGTGCTTCGCATGATCGAGTACGGCGTCGCGAAGTTCGGTCAGCTGGCGGGTGAAATCGTCGCTGTCGACGTCGAGTTTCTCCAGCTGCTTGAGAACCGTCTTGGCCTCATGCTCTTCGTGCAATCGCTCGTCGACCACCGCGCCACCGTTGGCGATCTTTCGCTCGGCCCGAGGGTGAACGATCTCTTCCTCGACGGTTTCGTGCACGGCCAGCAGTTGCCGAAGCTGGACGAAGGACTGCTCGCGCGTCTTCCCAGACGCCGACAGCGTCTGTTCGAACAGACCCTTGATCTGTTGGTGCTGGCTGACGAGGAAGTCGACCACATCGGTGGGCGACTTGATGGCGGTCTGTGCCGGCTACCCGTCCGCCCAAGCACCAAAACGTTGTGCGCGGCCGCCCTGCTCGCCGCGTGTAGCGGGTCGCAGGCGGGGTATGCGGCACTAAGGAGAAACCATGAGCGCGACACAAAAGCCCAGCAAAGAAGGGGCCGACGCAGAGCGGGAAGAGCAACACCACGACCTCACCATGAGGTGGGGCACGGCACTGGCGGAACGACTGCAACGTGTGGCCCGGTACAGCTCGCTGGGCCTGCTCAGCCAGGCGGACGAGCGCAGGTTTCAAGCGCTGTGCGAGGAGCTCCACACGTTGTCGGCACTGATCGATCAGTTCGAGCTCACCCAACAGGTCGGCGATAGTGGCTGATAGAACACAGCCGCGAATATCGGGGGCGGTCGTAGGGTTGTTAGAAGCCCGTGGTCGCCCGCATCGAGCGGGTGCCGGGAAGGCCGGGCCGAGGAGGACCCCTCCGTGACCAACCCGTTTAGTTACGATCCTTTGGGCCGAGCACCCATCGGGCCGCCGGCAGAACCGCCGGAGGAGTTTCCAGAACCCGCCGAACCGCCTTCCCCTCCGCGTGTCAACAGCTTCGCGACATTGTCGCTGGTGTACGCGTTCGTGTTCGCCCCCGCCGGTGCGATCCTCGGACATCTTGGCCTCGCACAAATCCGCCGCACCGGCCAACAGGGCCGCCAGCGCGCTCTGGCGGGGTTGACGCTGTCGTATGTGTTCATCGCGCTCGCCGTCGTCGGGTTGGTGGTATGGGCCACCCTGGTCGCCACCGGCTCCAATCAGACCGCGGCACCTGGGAGCGCGCCCACCGCAGCCCCCCCGCCGCCCACGGTGGCGCCGAATGACCTTACCCAGCTGTTGCCCGGCCTCGCTGACGTCAGAAACATCACGGGTGACCACAATTTGGCGGTCGGCCAAACCTGGGACCATGTCGGCCGGCACGACCGAGAAGGAAGCATCGACCGCGCGGAGTGCTGGGGAAGCATCGGGCCCGGCACACCGGACGCCTACAACGTGGAAGCCGTTTTCGGTTATCGCGCGTCAGAGTTTTCCGACAACCGCGACCCGCAGAACCCGCTGCAGGTCATCGCAGGAGTGGCAGCGTTTCGCGACGAGTCCGCGGCCCAAACACAACTGACGAACCTGCTGTCGGGATGGCGCCAATGCGGCGGCTCCGACGTGAAACTGACCCTCCCCTCCGCGCAAGTGCTGACTTTCTCGCTGGGCCTTCCCACCGATGCCGGCAACGGCATCACCACCATGGACGTGGCGACAAAGGGACTGGTGCCGCGGCACTCCGTGCGCGCGATCGCCGCCAAAGCCAACGTCGTCATCGACCTGGACCTGTCCTACGTGGCGTCGAGCGGCTCCACGACCGACCGGCCCCAGCAGGCCTCCCAACAGGCCGGAGCGATCGCCAACTTCATCCTGGGCAAGGTCCCCGGCTGACGGCCGAAGACGGCTTACGTTGCGAACGCTGGGGTGCCAGCTGGCGGGGCAGCTCGGGCAACCACTACCGGCATCGACGTTGCCGCGTTGGTGCCCAGGATCGTGTGAACCACCTCGACCAGGTCCTCCACGGGCATCAAGTTGGGCGACATACAGCCACGCGCGAGCCACATCGGGTAGGCCTGCTTGGCGAGCTCGAGGTCCCAGCCGGCGTTGAATCCCGTTTGCCCGTCACCCTCGCCGCCCGCGCATTCCCCGACGATGAGGCAGGTGAAGCCGATCTCCGGGTGCTCGGCTCGCCACGCCTCCACCAGTCTTTCGAGCGCAGCCTTGCTGACGCCGTAGGCGCCAAGGCCAGGCCAGGGCGGCCCGATCGTGCCCGAGTCGGATGAGAGGTAGACCGCCTTGCCCGCGGAGGCCGTCAAGTGTGGTACCGCCGCCGCCGTCGTGAGCGCCGCGCCCGTGACGTTGGTTTCGAAGACGCGTCGCCACGTTTCGGCATCGGTATCGACCAACCGAACGAGCGGCCCGACGCCAGGTGTGTAGACGAGGTTGTCGATGCCGCCAAGCGCATCGGCGGCTTCGTTGATGGCCGATCGGCACGAGGCCTCGTCGGTGACATCGCACTCGATGGCGACCGTGCCCGGCCCCGCCTCCGCCGCCGCGGCCTCTATACGTTCACGCCGCCGGGCGAGAAGCGCGACACGGCCACCGCGCTGCGCAAGGCCCACACCAATACAACGCCCGAGCCCGCTCGACGCGCCAACTACCACAGTTCTCGACATATCCGTCCTCATCGGTCGACAACGTTGTCGGCGAGAAACATATCCTGTTCATCCGCCGTGCACTACCGGATCGCTGTGCCGATGAAGTAACTACCGAGCAGTGCCGCGGCGATCAGCACGACCCAGGCGTCCGTCAGCCGGCACAGCAGGGCGGGGGCTTGGCGCACTTCCATGAACTCCCGAAAGATGATGCGCACCTTGATGAGTGCGATCACGATCACGCTCGACGTGACCAGCGCGCTGGGTGTAAGCGATCCGCTCAGCGAATGGTCTATCCACAAATAGCTCAGCGTGAACGACGCCAGAACGATCCACACGACCAGCAGCCTCTTGTTGAATGTGGTCTTCACTGTTCACCTCACCACGTACAGCAGCGCAAAGATGAGCACCCACAGGAAGTCGACGGTGTGCCAGTAGGTGGCGCACGTTTCCACGAGCTGTTGAGATCGCCTGGCCGGACTTCGGAGTTGATAGATGACGACACCGAGGACCACGAACCCGATCAGCAGGTGCACGAAGTGGATTCCGGTGAGGAAGAAGTAGTAGGTGAAGAAGTCGGAGCTGTCAAAGCCGTTGCCCAGCTGGATCTGTCGGGCCCACTCGAACACCTTGGAGCACAGGAACACCAGACCGAAGAACGCGGTGAGGTAGGCGTCGCGGAGGGCCGGTTGGTAGGCGCCGGCCCGGGCCGACTGGACGCAGCGCGCCACCGACCACGAGCTGAGCAGCAAAACGAGGGTGTTGAAGACGCCGATGCGCAGGTCCAGCTGCGCCTGGGAGTGCAAAAACGCCTCCGGGCTTTGGGTACGGTAGAACAGGTAGAAGCCGAAATAGGCCGTGAAGACCAACGTTTCGAATAACGCGAACGCCCACATGTCAGGCTGACCGGGCACGAACCTGGCGCGGTCGCTCTTGTCGGCTAGGTCGGCCATCAGGCCGCCGCCTTTTTCCGAGCGAGGTCGGGCAGTGGTCCGGTACCGAAGTCCTCGCGCCGAATCATCTGAAACAGCATGACGATGAAGGTGACTTGGTAGACGCCGAACACGACCATGTCCAGCCACCACGCGATCTGGCCATTCCAGGCCAACACGCCTCGTCGGAAGATCCAGCAGGGTGCCACGACGACCTCGGTGAGCGCGTTGCACAGGTTGAGATAGCCGAACCATTTGGGGAACACCCGATTCTTGTCGAGCAGAATCGCGACCATCCAGATCAGCGAGCCGATCAGGAACACTCCCATGGTTCCGTCGAAGGACAGGAACGCGAAGTCGTAGAGCCAGCCGACCGCTTCGGGGTCTCGCTCCGGTCGCAGCGTCCCGACGATCAGCGCGATACAGAGCAGCAGCATTCCGGGAACCGCACTGAGCGAGTAGATGATCAGATACGAATAGCCAAACGCGCGGCTGACGGACATGCGTCGCATCGAATACGCGATGAGGGCATTGTTGATGGCGATCATGCCACTGATGGCGAAGATGATGCCGAAGCCAAAAGGTATCCCGAGGTGGCGTTCCTGGAACCAATGGACCTGAGTCGCGAGGTCCCAGGTGGGCTGCGGCGGGGGCTGCACTTGCGCCACTATGAAGAACACCGGGAAGAAAAGGTTGTAGAAGACGACGAGTATCCCCCAGGCCAGCCACAACTCGCGCTTGGGGCTATGCCGTAAGTGCCAGGCGATCCGGTGATGCGGCGGGCCCGTGGGCGGCGTGGCCGGGGACGCCGGAGGTGTGATCACCGCACTCATGCGTCGACCAGTTCTTCTCCGCGCCTGCCGTATTCGGCGCGCTCGCGATAAACGGCCTGCCCCAGAACGACGCCCATGACGACGATCCACACGGCTATGGCGATGTTCTTCAGCCAGAACGACAGCACCCCATCCCACGCGAGCGGGCCGGTCAATGCCAGGCCGACGAAAGCCGCAGGCACCAGCGCGAGAGCCACAAGCAGGTTGAAGTGGGCCACCCAACGCTTGAATATCGGGTGCGGCTGATCGTCGAAATAGATTGCCAGGGCAAGGATCACGCTTTGCCCGATCAGAAAGGGGACGAGAATGGTGAAGGTGATCCAGGCGAAATCGTTGAGCAGCTGCGTCAGCTCCGGGTTCCGTTCCGGGCGGAAGGCCGCCAGCAGCCAGCAGATGTTGGCGATGAGAAAAAGCGTGGGCCCGCCGGCCACGCAGCCCAGCATCGCGTAGGAGAAGATCGGCGTCCGATGTGCCATCCTGCGGATCTGCATGACGATCAGGATCAGAATCGGGACGAGGCACACGCCGAACCAGTTGAACAGGATCATGCTGGAGCGGATCGCCGCCAGGTTATTCCGATAGAACGCGGCAACCTGGTCGGCCGGCATCGTGGGCGACATCGGCGACGTGAAGCCCGGGAACAGCAGAAATGCGGCGCCCCAGATGATCGCCGCCGCGGGCAACGACCACAGCAGGATCACCTCGCCATCGGTGCGTCTCAGCGCTCGTCGCTCAGGTCCCGGACCTCCCGCATCGTTCTGGGCGGCGTCGGACAATTTTGACTCCTTCCAGGGCGGCTCCTCTCCAGCACACGGCACACTGGGCTAGACCCCTTGGCTAGATTGCCGAAACTAGCCGCTCGGCTAGCCATAGGTCAATAGCCGTTCGTCTAGTCTCATTGTGTGGAATCAGCACGACAGCCGGTTACCGACGGCGAGCTGAGGGTCGTCCAGCACAGCGCCGCCCGGACGCGCGTGCTCGACGCCGCGCTGGCCCTGTTCGCCGAGCACGGCGTCAGCGGTACGTCGCTGCAGATGATCGCCGACGCGGTCGGCATCACCAAAGCCGCTGTCTACCACCAATTTCGGACCAAGGAGCAGATCGTGCTCGCGGTCACCGAGCGCGAACTCGGTCGGCTGGGACCGGCACTCGAAGAAGCAGAGGCGCACGGCGACGGACCGCAAGCCCGCGATGCGCTGCTGGTGCACGTCATCGACATGGCCGTCCGCGACCGCCGCCTGGTACGGACGTTGCAGTTCGATCCCGTCGTGGTGCGGCTGCTGGCCGAACACGAACCATTCCAGCGGTTCATGGAACGGCTCTATCGGGTGCTGTTGGGCGAAGGCGAGGACGGCGCGCTGGAGGGCGCGATGTTGTCGGGGGCGATCAGCAGCGGGGTGATGCACCCACTGGTCGGCGATTTCGATGACGACACCCTGCGCTCCAAGCTGACCGATATGTGCCGCCGCTTACTCGGCATGCCCGTCAAGACCGGCTGACTCCTCGAGATTGCAGTTGGATGCATGATTGCATTTGACTGCATTTTGGTGTTGCCGTCCGACGATGAGCGCGCCAACAACGCAGTCGGTCACGCAGTTCATGGACGACCCGATCAACTTTTTCGGGCAGTCCTATACGCAGATGCACAGCATCTCGCGCGCTGAACTCGAGGAGCTGCAGCGCCACGCGATGGGCATCCGCTTCCAGCAGCATCGCCAGAGCATCGAAATGGTGCGCAAGTTGGTGGCCGACCGGCTCGGCGTCACAGAGCTCAACGGGTTCAATCATGTTGTCCCGCTGATGTTCTCGCACACGGCGTTCAAGTCGAAGCCTACCGGGTGTTCGGCGGCGAGCGGCGCGAAGGCGCGATCGTGGTGTCGCAGTTCGACGAACCCGTCGACTACGCGGCGATGCTATCGGGCCGGGTGGCCAACATCGTGCCCGTCGACCACATCGGCCAGGTCACCCGCGCGGTGAACGCCTACACCCAGACCATCGGCATCTACCCGGAATCGCTCAAACGTCAACTGCGCGATACCCTTCCGCTGTTCGGGGCGCAACGGCTGACCAGCCTCGGCTACGCGTGCAGTGTCGCCATCGCCATGCCCCAGGACGCCATCGAGCCCATCCGCCGGATGTGCAAGTGGATCGTCGACGAGGAATGCGATCCCGAAGCCGTCATTCCGCTGTGGCGCCTGGGTCAGCAGGTTGGGATCCCGCAGTGAACCGGGCCGAGCGGCGCAAGAACGAGCTGCGCGAACGCATCCTGGCCGCGGCATTCGAACTGTTTCTGAGTCAAGGTGTTTCAGCCACCAGGATCGACGAGATCTGCGAGCGAGCCGACATCGCCAGCCGCACGTTCTTCAACCACTTCCCCACCCGGCAGGACATGGTCCGCGCGGTGGCCGAAAGCCGGCTGGTCAACCTGCACGACGTGGTCTTCGCCAGAAGCGATGAGCCGATACCGCAGCGCCTCGTCGGCGTATTCGACGACATCGCAATGACGTTGGTCGATTCCGGCGAGACCTACCGCGAGATGATCGGTGAGATGATGGCCGCGGCCGACTACGGCGCCCAACGCGGCTCACCCTTCCACGAAACGTTCGTCGAACTCGTCAAGGACGGGCTCGCCCGTGGTGAGATCCACACCCGTCACGACCCGCAGATCGTCGCGGACATCGTCGTCGGCGCCCTGTCCGGTGCGATCGTCAACTGGCGTGTCGACACCACCTACTCGCTGGTGACCAATCTGCACAATCTGGGTTTGGCGCTGGCTGGCCTGTTGGTCGGACGGATGAGCGTGTTTGGTTTTGCCACCACCGGCGACGACGTGATCGATGGGGTTGACCTGACCGGCAAGACCGCGGCCGTGACCGGCGCTTCCAGCGGACTCGGATTGCAGACCGTGGCAACACTGGCATTTGCCGGCGCACGTTCCTGGCCTACGGGCAGGCCAAATCGGCGAACATCTTGATGACAATCGAGCTGCACCGGCGCTTCGGGGCGGATGGCATTACCGCGCTGGCCGTCCATCCGGGCACCTGCGCAACCAATCTCGCCCGCTACATGGACCGCACAACCCTCAAGAAATTGTTCGCAATGAGCACCGAAACCTTCGCGCCCGAGAACATGAAGACCGTGGCCCAAGCCGCCGCCACCACCATATGGGCCGCCACCGATCCGTCCCTGGCCGAACACGGCGGGGCTTACCTGGCCGACTGCCAGATCGGCGAGGCCGACGCGGCGGCTACCGATCCCGCCACCGCGCGACGGCTGTGGGTGTTATCGCAGCAGTGGGTGGACTCGACGAGGTAAGCAATGCCCGTCAGTCAGCTGCCGGCGATCCAGGCCGCTTCCTCGCCAGGCTCGGGTAGCACACGCCCGCCTTCGACGGCAAAACTGGCCGGGCTGGTTTCAAAGACGACCAGAACCCGCTCGGAGGGGACGCCAGTCACACGGGTTACCGCAGCAGCGATTTCGGTGGCAAGGCGCGTGGTTTCGGCTTTGGGGCGACCCTCCCGTATCCAGCCACTGACGAGAATCGGACTGGCCTGTACGCCGTCGGTGTAGACGCTGTCGGCGCGCAATTCGTGAAAGACCACATTGACGTAGGTACTCGGCACGTGATTGATCTCCGAGTGCATGGTCGCAATCTCCCCCGCCAGCGCCTTTTTGGTGTCGGCGGACAACGTTGATTCATTCGTCGTGCAGGTGTAGACAGGCACGTTGACTCCTTGAGAGGCTCAGCCCAGATGCGCAGCCTGCGGTTTGGTCGGCACCACGATGACGGTGGGCCCGTCGGCCTGCAGTGCGGCGGTGAATTCGTGGGCTAAGTTCTCGGTGCTGTCCACATTGACTGCGCGGCAACCGAATCCAGTGGCGATGGAGGCGATGTCCAGGCCCGGCAGGTCCAGTCCGGGCACCCCAGGCGTCTTCTCCAATTTCGCGAACGACTTCAGGACGGAGTATTCACCATTGCGCATCACCACGTACACGATCGGTAGGCGGTGTTGGGCGGCAGTCCAAATCGCCTGCACCGAGTACTGAAAGGACCCGTCGCCGATGGTCGCGATAACGCTGCGCTTGACCCCCCGCGCGCGGTCTCCCAGAGCGACGCCGACTGCGGCGGGCACACCCCATCCGATGCCACCACTGGCCGTGGCGAAGAATCCGCCCGGACGGGCGGTGGGAAGCCATCGTAGCTGTTGGGCAATCGTCGAGGTCGATTCCGTCACCACCGGCGAATCGGCGGGTTTGACGGTGCTCAACGTCGACCACACCGCCTCGGTCGTCAGCGGCGCAGATGGCTCGGCGTCGACGGCGCTGGGACGGACCGGCGCTGGCGGGACCGGCCGGTCGCTGCGCTCTTCGATCAGGCCGACGATCTGCTCTAGCGCCAGCAAGGCATCACCGAGCAAGCTGTCGCCTACCGGCGCGGCTCCGGCCAACCCCGGATCCGAGGTGATCTGCAGCAACTCGGTGCCTTCGGGTAGGTATTCGCCGGCAACATACGGGTAGTAGCGGAAGACCTGTGCGCCGACCACGACCACCAGGTCGTGTCCGCGCAGGACGTCGGTGACGCCGGCGATGGTCATCGGCAGCTGCCCCTGATACAGACGGTGATCCTCCGGGAATGACGCCCGGTCGGGCAGCGGGCCGTTGTAGAC
Source organism: Mycobacterium sp. (assembly GCF_052144515.1). Taxonomy (GTDB): domain Bacteria; phylum Actinomycetota; class Actinomycetes; order Mycobacteriales; family Mycobacteriaceae; genus Mycobacterium. The sequence continues at coordinate 25,992 of NZ_JBKQQD010000517.1, forward strand.
GGGCGCACCGACCTTTTCCGCAAAGGCCACTCCGGCGTCCCAGGCGCCGCTGCGATCGACTTCAGGGCCGAAGACGAGCAGGGGGCGTTGCGAACGGTTGATCCGTTCGGCGAATCCGCGCAACCGTTGGGCATCGGGGCTGACCCGGTGGCTGACCGTTCGCACCACCGCCGGGCCCAGCGCGGGCTTCTCCCAGTCGTCGAGTGGGATCGACAAGAACACCGGCCCCGCGGGCGGTTGCAGCGCTACCGCGTAGGCGCGCATGAACGCCGCCGGCACGTCCTCGGCGCGAGCCGGCTGGTAGGCCCACTTCACCCATGGCAACGGGAGAACTGTCTCGTCTTTGTTGGTCAAATATGGTTCGCACAGCACCATTTCGCGGGTCTGCTGGCCGGCCGTGACGATCAGCGGAATGTTGCCCTTGTAGGCCGCCACCAGGCTGCCCATCGCGTTTCCCATCCCCGCAGCGGTGTGCACATTGACCAGGGCGGGCTTTCCGGTGGACTGCGCGAACCCGTCGGCCATGGCCAGCACCGACGCCTCCTGCAACCCGAGAACATAAGTGAAGTCGTCGGGGAAATTCTTCAAGAATGTCTGTTCAGTGGAGCCGGGGTTACCGAACACCGTCGTCAACTCAAGCTTGCGGAGCAGGTCGTAGGTCACTTCGTGGACGGTTCTCGCGTCTGTCATCGTCCTGCCGGTCCTTCCGTGGTCGGGCTTTCGCTGCGCGCAGCGCCGCGCTCAGATATCAGCCTCGTCAGAACCGATGACGTTGTCGATGTGCTGCGTACCAGCCGTGGCCGCCGGTCGCTGTGAGCGATCACAAGATCGCGTCCGGTTACGCCTCAGATTATTGATGCCGCCTGCAGCACCACAGCGCTGTAGGCCTCGACGGTGAGCTTGGCCGCAGCGGGCAGTTCCCCGGAGGGCGTCTCGTCGGTCCCGGTGTCCACCACAATGCGCCACTCGGCGCCGAATTCAGCTGGCGGCAAGGTGAATTCGATAGACTCATAGTGGGCGTTGAAGCACAGCACGAACGAGTCATCGAGCACCCGCTGACCCCGCGCATCAAGGCCCGCAATGCCGTGGCCGTTGAGGAATACCGCGACGGACTTCGCGAAACCCGCGCCCCAGTCCTCGTCGGTCATCTCGGCGCAGTCGGGCGCAAACCAGGAGATGTCGGGCAGGCCGTCCTGGCCGCGGCGGCGGACCGGCTTGCCGCTGAAGAAGCGGCGCCTGCGGAACACCGGATGGTTCGCCCTCAGCGCCGACACCACGCGGGTGAACTCCAGCAGGCCGTCGTCAGGCTTGGACCAGTCGATCCAGGTGAGTTCGTTGTCCTGGCAGTAGCCGTTGTTGTTGCCATCCTGGGTGCGGCCGAGCTCGTCGCCGTGGCAAATCATCGGCACGCCCTGCGACAGCAGCAGCGTGGTAATGAAATTGCGCTGCTGGCGGGCGCGTAACTCGTTGACGCCCGCATCGTCGGTCGGCCCCTCGACACCGCAGTTCCACGAGCGGTTGTGCGACTCGCCGTCGTTATTGTCTTCGCCGTTGGCCTCGTTGTGCTTCTCGTTGTACGACACCAGGTCTCGCAGCGTGAAGCCGTCGTGGGCGGTGACGAAGTTGATCGAGGCCACCGGCCTGCGCGCGGTGTGCTCGTAGAGGTCGGCCGACCCGGACAACCGGTAGGCAAACTCGTCCAGCGTGGCGGGCTCACCGCGCCAGAAGTCACGGACGGTGTCGCGGTACTTGCCGTTCCACTCCGTCCACTGCGGCGGGAAATTGCCCACCTGGTAGCCACCCGGCCCGACATCCCACGGCTCGGCGATCAGCTTGACCTGGCTGACCGTCGGATCCTGTTGCACGAGCTCGAAAAACGTCGCCAGCCGGTCGACATCGTAGAACTCGCGGGCCAGCGTCGCGGCCAGGTCGAAACGGAAGCCGTCGACGTGCATCTCGGTCACCCAGTAGCGCAAAGAGTCCATGATCAGCTGCAGCGAGTGCGGATGCCCGACGTTGAGGCTGTTACCCGTGCCGGTGTAGTCCATGTAATAGCGCTTGTCATCATCGACCAGCCGGTAGTAGGCGGCGTTGTCGATACCGCGCATCGACAACGTCGGGCCCATGTGATTGCCCTCCGCCGTGTGGTTGTAGACGACATCGAGGATGACCTCGATGCCGGCCTCGTGCAGGGACCGCACCATCGCCTTGAACTCCTGCACCTGTCCCCCAGGGGTCGTGGCGCTGGAGTACTTGAAGTCGGGCGCGAGGAATCCAATCGTGTTATAGCCCCAGTAATTCGACAGGCCTTTGTCGACGAGCGTGGAGTCGTTGGCGAAGTGATGTACCGGCATTAGCTCGATCGCGGTGACGCCGATGCTCTTGAGGTGGTCAATGATCACCGGGTGTGCCACTGCGGCGTAGGTGCCGCGCATCTGTTCGGGGATGTCGGGGTGAGCCTGCGTCAGGCCTTTGACGTGCGCCTCGTAAATGACGGTGTCGGCGTACTGGTGGTCCGGTGGACGGTCATTGCCCCAGTCGAAGTAGGGGTTGATCACCACCGACTTGGGCATGCTGGGCGCGGAGTCGTCGTCGTTGCGGCTGTCCGGGTCGCCGAAGTCATAGCTGAACAGGGACTGGTTCCACTCGAACGTGCCGTCGATGGCTTTCGAGTACGGGTCCACCAGCAGCTTGTTCGGGTTGCATCGCTGTCCCTCCTGCGGGTCGTACGGACCATGGACGCGGTAGCCGTAGCGCTGGCCGGGTTCGATGGCCGGTATGTAAGCGTGCCAGACGAAGCCGTCGACCTCGGGCAACGGAATGCGGCTCTCATTGCCGTCGGCATCGAACAGGCACAACTCGACGAGTTCGGCGACTTCGCTGAACACGGCGAAATTGGTTCCCGCACCGTCATACGTCGCGCCGAGCGGGTACGCCCTGCCCGGCCACACTTCTCCGGTGGGCGTGGGGGCGGGGGCTTGTGCGGTGGTCATGGCGCAGTTGATACCCGGCAATGATGCTGGTCAAACCGCTACGCGAAAACCCCCGGCGGACATAGCTTTTCCGCCGGGCGCCGGCTCACGGCTTTAACATGACCTTAACGGCCCCGTCCTGTTTTTTCTGGAAGATCTCGTATGCATGCGCAGCCTGCTCCAGTGGCAGCACGTGGCTGGCGAAGTCGTCGACGCCCAACGGATCGTCGTCGGTCAGCAGCGGCATGATGTCGTCGACCCACTTCTTCACGTTGGCCTGCCCCATTCGCAGCGTCACTTGCTTGTCGAAGAGGGTGAGCATCGGGAGGGGATCGGCCATCCCGCCGTAGACACCGATCAGTGAGATGGTTCCGCCGCGCCGCACGATGTCGATGGCGGAATACAGCGCACTGAGTCGGTCCACCCCGGCGGTTTGCATCAGCCGCTTGGCAACCCCGTCCGGTAAGAAGGTGGTGGCTTGCTGCGTCAGCCGAGCGACCGGTGAGCCGTGCGCCTCCATGCCGACCGCGTCGATCACCGAGTCGGCACCCCGACCGTCGGTCAGGTCCCGAATCGCGTCACCGAGGGCGGAGTCGAGCCGGCCCACATCGATGGTGTGGATGCCGCGCCCTGCCGCGCGGGCCAGCCGTTCGGGCACCAAGTCGACAGCGATGACCCGGTAGCCGAGATGATCGGCGATGCGTGCGGCCATGTCCCCGATGGGACCCAGGCCCAGCACCGCCACCGTGCCACCATCCGGGATGCCGGCGTAGGCTACCGCCTGCCAGGCGGTCGGCAACACGTCCGACAGATAGACGAATCGCGAATCGGGTGGTCCCACAGGGACTTTGATGTGAGTGAACTGGGCTTGCGGGACGCGCAGCAGTTCGGCTTGGCCGCCGGGGATTTCGCCGTAGAGCTCCGAATAACCGAACAACGCGGCACCCATGCCTTGGTCACGCACCTGGGTAGTTTCACATTGCGTATAGAGCTGCTTGCCGCACATATAACAGCTGCCGCAAGAGATCTGAAACGGGATGACGACCCGGTCTCCGACCTTCAGGTCTCCCGTTTGGGGGCCGACTTCTCGGACGATTCCCATGGGTTCATGGCCGAGGATGTCCCCGGGCTTCATGAAGGCCCCCAGAACTTCATAGAGGTGCAGGTCGGATCCGCAGATGTTCGTCGAAGTGACTTCGATGATGGCGTCGGTGGGCCGTTGGATCTTCGGGTCGGGCACCGACTCCACACGCACGTCGCGCTTGCCATGCCACGTGACAGCTTTCATGCACAGCTGGCTACCCGTGTCGGGCCCGTCGAAACTCTGGGCAACGTGTTGGCAGATTGAGCCCACCCCATGCGGGTAACCCACGGTAGTGACCCAAAACGGAGTGATCATCGTGGGCAGCGGGCCGGCCGGCGTGGCCGCGGCAGAGTCATTCCGCGAACACAACATTGACACGCCGGTGCGGATTTTCAGCCACGTCGGCGGGGCGGCGGTGGAGGAAATCACCGACGCCGGCGTCCGGCTGGACAGCGGCGTCACCATCGACTGCGACCTTGTGCTCGCCGCCACCGGAGTAGAGCCGCAGCGCCGCATCGCCGCCGAGGCTGGTCTGCAGATTCGGGATTCGCGCATCGTCGTCGGCTCCGACATGGCCACCGCGGCGCGTGCCGTGTATGCCGCGGGTGACGTCGCGCTGGCGCGCCACGAAGTCGCCGGACGCCCCCTGGCCATCGAACCCTGGCAGGACGCGACCGATCAGGGCGCGATCGCCGGGGCCTGCGCGGCGGGCCAGCGCACGAAATGGGATGGCGTACCAGGGTTTTGGACGTCCATCGGCGACGCTAGGGTGAAGTACCACGCCTGGGGAGATGGCTACGAACGCAGCAGAATGCTCAATCATGCCGACGGATTCACCGTGTGGTACGAGTCCGAGGGTGCCGCGGTGGGCGTCCTCACCTACAACGCCGACGGCGATTACGACCTTGGCGAGCGGTTGATCGCCGAGCACCGGCCCGCCCCGGTGCCCATGCGCTGACTTCGCGGCGCAACGCTACGTAGCGTCCTGTTCATTGTCAGCGTTGTCCTTGGCTCCTGCCGCTGCGGATTTTCGCAACGTCCGGTTAGTGGAACGCAAGTCGATGTTGGCCGTCGATAGTGCGGCGTTGTCGTCTTCGAGCTCGAGGATGCGGGCGATGCCGGCCAGGTTGATCCCGGCGTCGACCAGCGCACTAATGCGTCGTAACCGGGCCAAGTCATCGGCGCTGTACCGCCGGGTTCCGCCCTCACTGCGGGCGGGTGTGAGCAGGCCATAACGCTCGTAGAGGCGCAGCGACTGCACCGCGACGCCAGACAGTTCGGCCGCGATGGAGATGCCGTACACACCATGATCGGGCGCCGGCGCACCGGTGGGACCAGGACGATCGACCATCGGGCAGTCTCCTCACGTTCTGCTACAGAAAACCTGTCTATCACACTTGCGTAGAACTTTCGATAGTGCTATACCAAATCTATGTTTATTGCAACAGGTAATAGAGGACCGTCGATAGCAGATTGGAGTAAGGAGTGACCGCCATGTTGATGCGTACCGACCCGTTCCGCGAGCTGGACCGTTTCGCCAACCAGGTGCTGGGCACGGCAGCGCGCCCGGCCGTAATGCCGATGGATGCCTGGCGTGAAGGCGAAGAATTCTTCGTCGAGTTCGACCTTCCCGGCATCAACGCCGACTCGCTGGACATCGACATCGAGCGCAACGTGGTGACGGTGCGCGCAGAGCGTCCGGGCGTCGACCCCAACCGGGAGATGCTCGCTACCGAGCGGCCGCGCGGAGTGTTCAGCCGACAGCTGGTGCTCGGCGAAAACCTGGACACCGAAAAGATCGACGCTTCGTACAACGAAGGTGTCCTACGGTTGCGCATCCCGGTCGCCGAAAGGGCTAAGCCGCGCAAGATTTCCATTGATCGCGGACACAAGGCGATCAACGACGATGTTGCAAACCGGGACATCATCAACGCCTGATCAGCTCGGGTGGGGCGGCGACCGCCGGCATGCCTGGTTGCGGCCGCCGCGCCCCCCGGGCGCGACGCGCCATCGAGCGATGTGATGTGGGGCGAGGGCCGAGCCTGGGACACCAGCGCTTCGCGCGCGATATCGTGAGCTGTTCTCGGCGTTCAGAAGCAGCGCCTGTAGTCGTCGACCCCACTCCGCTCTGTGCCTGACGGTGCGTTCGTCAACGTGGTCGATCGGTGCAGTCATCTGACGCGAGGAGGCAAGTTTTGCGATGAACTGGGATCTCAACGGCCAGTCAGCCAATCTCGAACAAGCCTTGGCCGGCGGTGCCCCACAACGGGTGGGCTGGTTCCGCTTCTACTTCGACGACCAGCGGTGGGAATGGTCCGAACAAGTTCAGCGGATGCACGGCTATGAGCCCGGTAGCGTCACCCCCACCACCGAACTGGTGCTGTCACATAAACACCCTGATGATCGCGGTCAGGTTGCCGCCACCGTCCACGACATCCTCAACACCCACAATCCGTTCAGCACCCGCCACCGGATCGTCGACATCAGCGGAAATGTGCACAACGTCATCGTGGCCGGTGACCGGCTTTACGACGGCCAGGGCACAGTGATCGGAACACACGGGTTCTATGTCGACATCTCTCGGCTGCACGACGCCGAGCACGAGGACCGCGCCACGGCGAAGCTGGCCGAGATCGCCGAAAACCGTGCCGCCATCGAACAGGCCAAGGGCATGTTGATGCTGATCTACGGCATCGACGAGGACGACGCATTCAACCTGCTCAAGTGGTTGTCCCAGGAAGCCAACGTCAAGCTGCGCCTGCTTGCCGAGCAGATCTCCGAGGATTTCCGCAGCAGCGGCACGGCATTCATCCCGCAATCGGAGTTCGACCAGCTATTGCTGAGCGCACGCTCGCGGGTTGGCCGCTCCGACGGGTCGGCCCTCGCGCGACACGCGTAACGGACAACTGCTTTGCTGACGGACCCTGATGCGAAGAGCACTTGGCCGATGTCAGCAGTTATACGCAGAGTGTTACTTCTTGCTCGGAATTACGATAACGACGATCAGTGTGAGGATAGAGAAGAACAGGCCGAGAATTCCCCATCCGAGCGGATTACGGCCCTTCATCGCAGCAATGACACCGCAGACGATCGCGGCGATCACGCTGCCAATAGCGACGAAGATCCCCTTAATTCCCCTCAGAATTAGCCCCGCCGCAAGCGGGTCGGAACTCGCCAATATCACCGAGTGCAACATGTCAGGTCCTTTCTTGAGGGGAAAAGCCTCTAAGTGATACCCGCCCGGAAACGAATTAAACCGCACACCGTCGAACGCGCGCGCCTATGCCCTAGGGCAAACGTGATAACCGAATCAATTCCCGTATCACGACCGCAACCGTGTTTGCTGTGACCGTCGCCGATTGAGCTCATATGCCGATGGCCAGGTTGCCCCGGGTGACGGTGACCGCTTGCCCGGTCAGACTGACCCCGTCATCGCGGAGACGTAGGTCGACGCGACCACCGCGAGCCGATACCTGCAAGCCGGTTAGAGCAGTCTTGCCCAATTTCTTCGACCAGTAGGCACCCGGGCTGCAGTGGGCCGACGCGGTGACAGGGTCCTCGGCGATTCCGGCAGCGGGCGCGAAGAAGCGGGACGCGAAATCACTGTCGGCACCGCCGACCGCAGTGACGATCACACCGCGCGCGTCCAGCATGGCCAGCGCCCTCAGGTCCGGGGTCAACCTCCGCACGGTTTCGGTCGACTCCAATTCCACAAGCAAGTCGAGGCGTCCACGCGATACCGCCAGTGGCGTAACACCTAATGCCGCCGACAGGGCGGGCGGCACGGGTACCGGTTGAGGATCATCGAGGGGGAGGTCCAACGTGATTCGTCGATCCGGCTCCCGGTGTGCGCTGAGGATGCCCGCGGATGTGTTGAAGACGAGGGTCTCCGCGGGGCCGCCGCTTTCCCACAGGACGTGTGCTGCCGCCAACGTTCCGCTGCCGCACAGCGCGAGTTCTGCCTTTGGACTGAACCACCGTAAGTCGATGCGCTGCGGGCCATGACGCACGAATGCGCTGGCGGGCAGATTAAGCTCGGCTGCCAGCCGCTGCAACCACTGAGTCGCAGGCCAATCTGCGTCGAGTAGACAGACCGCATTGGGATTGCCGGCGAACGGCCGGTCGGTGAAACAGTCGACGGTGAAGACGAACACGTCGCTCATTCAAACGATCATGCTCGGATCGGCACCGATTCGCTCAGCACCGACCAAGATCGTCGGGCGTGGGGCCGCGAATCACCAAGTTCCGCCTCGGCGGAGGACCCCACGCCCGACGACGTCTTTCACAGGATGTAGAGCATCTCCTGGTAGGTGGGCAGCGGCCACAAGTCATCGGCCACAATGCTTTCCAGCGTGTCAGCGGCGGCGCGTACCGCTGCCATCGCCGGCAGCAGCGCCTCCTGGGCGTGCTTGGCCTCGACGAGCGCCGTCTCCGCCGAGTGGTCGGACAGAGCCGACTTCAACTCCGCCAGCCCCGCTTGCAAGTCGGCGACCGGGGTCGAAACCGCTTCCAGCGCAGCCGTGCTCGCCTCAACGCCAGCTTTCTTCAGTGCGGCGACGTTCTGGGCCAGTTCCGTCTGGTAGCGGATCGCGGCCGGCAGGATGACCGTCGTCCCGAGCTCGAGCGCAAGCTTGGCCTCGACCCCGACGGTCAGCGCATACTGCTCGAGACGGACTTCGTAGCGGCTGTGCAGCTCGCGCTCGTTGAACACGCCGTATTTCTCGAAGAGTTCGACCGACTCGGGCTTGATCAGCTCCGGGATCGCGTCCAGTGTCGTCTTGAGGTTCAGCAAGCCGCGCTGCGCCGCCTCGATCTGCCACTTCTCCGAATACCCGTCGCCGTTGTACACGACCGCACCGTGCTCCGTAATGATATCGGTGAGCAGCTGCTGCACGGCGTGGTCGAAGTCCCCACCATCCCCGACGGCCTTTTCGAGGATCGTGGCCATGTAGTCGAGCGAGTCCGCCATGATCGTGTTGAGGACGATCAACGGCACGGCGACCGTCTGCCCGGAGCCGGGCGCCCGGAACTCGAACCGGTTACCGGTGAACGCGAACGGGCTGGTGCGGTTGCGGTCACCCGGATCGGTCGGCAGCGGCGGCAGCGTGTCGACACCGATGATCATGGTGCCCTTGCCCTTCGACGACGTGGCCGCGCCCTTGGCGATCTGCTCGAACACGTCGGCGAGCTGTTCCCCGAGGAAGATCGAGATGATCGCAGGCGGTGCCTCGTTGGCGCCCAAGCGGTGGTCGTTGGTGGCCGACGCCACCGAGACACGCAGCAGCCCGGAGAACTTGTGCACGGCGCGGATCACCGCGGCGCAGAACACCAGGAACTGCGCGTTCTCGTGCGGTGTGTCACCCGGGACCAGCAGCGAGCCGAGCTCGGAGTTGCCCATCGAGAAGTTGACGTGCTTGCCGGATCCGTTGACGCCGGCGAACGGCTTCTCGTGGAACAAGCATTCCATACCGTGCTTCTTGGCGATCGTCTTGAAGACCGTCATCAGCAGCTGCTGGTGGTCGGAGGCGATGTTGGCCCGCTCGAACATCGGCGCAATCTCGAACTGGCCGGGGGCCACCTCGTTGTGCCGGGTCTTGGCGGGAATGCCGAGCTTGAACAGCTCCCGCTCGGTGTCCATCATGAAGCCCAAAACACGCTCGGGCACGGCACCGAAGTAGTGGTCGTCGAACTCCTGGCCCTTGGGCGGGTTGGCGCCGAACAAGGTACGACCGGCGTTGACTAGGTCCGGGCGCGCCAGGAAGAAGTGCCGATCGACCAGGAAGTACTCCTGCTCCGGGCCGCAGAACGAGACGACGTGGTTCAGGTCCTTGTGGCCGAACAACTTCAGGATGCGCTCGGCGTGCACGCCCATGGCCTGCTGGCTGCGCAGCAACGGCGTCTTGTAGTCGAGCGCCTCACCGGTCATGGAGACGAACACCGTCGGGATGCACAGCGTGTTGCCGTTCGGGTTTTCCAGGATGTAGGCCGGGCTGGTGACGTCCCAGCCGGTGTAGCCGCGCGCCTCGAAGGTGCTGCGCAGCCCGCCGGAGGGGAAGCTGGAGGCGTCGGGCTCACCCTGGATCAACGTCTTGCCTGCGAATTCGGCGAGGGTGGCCCCATCGCCGACGGGCTCGAGGAAGCTGTCGTGCTTCTCGGCCGTCAGACCGGTCATCGGGTAGAAGACGTGGGCGTAGTGGGTGGCGCCCTTCACCAGCGCCCAGTCCTTCATGGCTACCGCGACCGTGTCGGCGACCGCGGGGTCGAGCTTGACGCCCTTATCGATCGTCGCCACCACGGACTTGTATACCGACTTGGGCAGCCGTGTCTGCATCTCGGCCTTGGTGAAGACGTTGGCGCCGAAGACCTCGCCTGGTTCTTCACCGGGCACGAAGCTGATGGCTGGGGGGACATATGCCTCTACGTTGTTGATCGCCTGCAGGCGGACCGCATTTCCACTCAATTGAGTTCCTATCAGCGAGGGGGTCCGCGGCTTGGCTCCACGGACGGTAGACCGCCTCACCTTAGGAAGCTTCGATGGCAAATTTGTTACGCCAGCGTCAACGGTGAAATGCAATGGTTGCGAACGTGAGACGCCTACCTCGGCGTCGGGATAGCAGTTAGCTGCGCGCAGCGAGCGGCTAAGGGTGTCCCCGGGACTCCGTCTTCGCCGATCAACACGCCGCCCTTGCCGCCAGTTCCAGGGTCGCCGTTTAGCGGTGCCAGGGGCACAGGTCGCGGACGGCGATTCGGACGACCTGCGCCGCCCCGTCTGGACCCAGCCCCGGGTTCGCCGCGGAGAACTGGTTCACCATGTTCTGTCGGCTGAGGCCAGCGTCCATCAGGCCACAGATATCCAGGCCCTGGTCCAGCGCCACCTGCTTACCGCCGCTGTCCCCGAGGCCGGCCGCACTGATATCTGCCAGGAACGCACGCCGACCGCACCCCGGACCCGGCCCCGGTGCTTGCCCTTGGGGGCATCCCGGTGCCGGAGCGGCGTTCGCAGCAGGGTCGGACCCCAAAGCCATGGCCGCCAGGACGGTGATGCCAATTACCCCGACCCTCCGCGCGCCACCGTTAGCCCACCTTGACGCGGCCGCACTATCGAGAACTACGCGGGACAGAGTTGACATTTGCCACCCCACTCGGCTGGTCGTGGTCCGTCGGGATTAAAACCGCACATGACCTCTCCTTTTGGTCAAATCGCAGGTGTCGCGACCCGCGTTGCTAAGCAGTTTTGTTCAGCGTGGTTTTTATAGTGATGGTGCGAACTTGGGGGAGGCTGTGTTTCGGTTGGGCGTTTCCTATCATTTCCACGCACTTCACCGTTTGGACATCTCACCGATGGCCTTGTGCCGGCGACCGACGATCCGGATTTAACTGTGGCGGGCCGCTTCTTGGACAAGCTGCACCCGGCTGGTGAGGCCCAGCTTGCTGTAGACGTGGGTGAGGTGGGTTTGCACGGTGCGCGGTGAGACGAAAAGCCTTGTGGCGATGTCGTTGTTGGCCAATCCTTCGCTAACGAGCCGCACGACGTCGCGCTCGGTGGGGGTGATTGAGGCCCAGCCGCTGGTGGGTCGTTTGCGTTCGCCGCGGCCACGCCGCGCGTAGGCGATCGCCTCCTCGGTCGACAGGGCGGCGCCCTCGGCCCACGCGGAGTCAAAGTCCTTCTCACCCAGCGCATCTCGCAGCGCCGCCGCCGAGGCTTCGTAGCTGGCGTCATAGATTTTGAAGCGGACCTCGCCGATGCGTTGCCGGATGGCGAGGGCGGCACCGAACAGGCGGGTCGCTTCGCGGGCACTGCCGGCGTCACCGGCCAGCACGGCGAGGCACTCGAGGATGTCCGCAATGCTTGTGCGCGCCTGCATTTCGGCGGCTCGTGCGAGCGCGTCCTGGGCGTCGCGTTCGGCCTGCTCCGGCTCGCCCTGCGCGATCGCGACCTGGGCGCGCGTGGTTAGCGCCCAGGTCGTCCAGAAGCCGGTCGCGGTCGACACGGCCTCGTCAGCCCAACGGCGGGCGGCAGCGAGATCCCGGTCTGCTAGCGCGGCCTCGGCGTTCCAGATGCGTTGCGCTGTCTCTGCGCCACCACTGACCGCAATCGTATGCTGGGCGGTGGCCTCGCGCGCCTCGTGCGCCGCCACGAAATCCCCGGCGGCCAGGGCCGCAATTCCCAACGCCCTCTGCCCCACTACCGCGAACCTCCCACCGAGCTCCGCGCCTCCCTCAAGGATCGCCTCGGCGGCCGCCCGGGCCGCGGCCGCCTCACCCTGGCGTGCGAGTGCCTGGCTCTGGCCGCCGAGGGCGAACACCCTCGAGATCTCGTCGTGGGCCGCCTCGGCCTCGGCCGCCACCTCGCCCAATTGTGTTGTGGCTCCGGCTAAATCGCCGCTTACCATCTGCGCTATCCCGAGGTAAAAGCGACACATACGCGAGTTGAACCCATCGCCGATCGCATCGGCGAGGTCTCGCCCCTCCTCACAGGCTGCGCGCATCCCGAGCGGGTCAACGATGTGGGCGCCCTGCGCCCGCAGCGTGAGGATCTGGCTCAGCCGCCACCGATCGTCCACGGCACGGGCCAGGCCGATCGCCTCGGCGACGCATGCCTGGGCCACCTCGGTGTGATAGCCGAGGCTGGCGGTCAACCCATAGGCGGTCAATGTCCGGGCCAGCAGGACTGGGTCATCGACGTCTCGCGCGATCGCCACGGCCTGTTCGGCCTGATCTATGCTCTCGGCACCCCGATACGCATCGAGAACGGCTCTGTCGGCGAGCGCCCGCGCGCGCACCGCGGCTGCCACCCCGGGGGCCTGCGCATAGTTTTCGGAGACATCGGCGAGGGTGGCGTCGAACCAGGCCAGCCCTTCCCGGATGCGGCCCCGTCCGAGCCACAGTGGCTGCAGCGAGGACGCCAGCGCCAACGCCGACTCGACATCGGAGTTTTCCCGGCTCCACCCGAAGGCGGCGCGCAGATTGTCGATCTCGGCTTCAGCCTGCTCGAGTCGCTGCTCGTAATCACTGCTCGCCGGCGCGTCGAGCAGCGCGGCCATCGACGTGTAGTGGTCGCGGTGGCGAGCGCGTACGACGTCGGCCTCGCCGGATTCGCCGAGCTTTTCCAGCGCGTACTGGCGGACCGTCTCCAACAGCCGGTAGCGGGTTCGGCCCCCGCGGTCGTCGGCCACCACCAACGACTTGTCCACCAGCAGCGTGAGAACATCGACGGTCTGATATCGCTCCACGTCACCGCTACCGGCAGCCGCTCGGGCGGCATCGAGGTCAAAGCCACCAAGAAACACCGACAGCCGGCGAAACATTACCCGCTCGGGTTCGGTCAACAGTGCATGCGACCAGTCCACCGAGGCCCGCAGCGTCTGCTGGCGGCGCACCGCGGTGCGCGCGCCGCCGGTCAACAACCGGAATCGGTCATGCAAGCTATCGAGGATCTCGGCCAGTGACAACGCCCGCACCCGCGCGGCGGCCAGCTCGATCGCCAGCGGCACCCCATCCAGTCGCCGACAGATCTCGCCCACCGTCGCGGCATTTTCGGCGCTAACCGCGAAGTCAGGGCGGGCATGGCGGGCCCGGTCGCTGAACAACTCGATGGCTTCTCCGTCGAGCGACAATGACGGCACCCGCCAGCTCACCTCACCGGCCACCCCGATCGGCTCACGACTCGTCGCCAGCAGCGTCAACCTCGAAGACGCGGCCAGCAGGTCATTGATCAGCGCTGCGCTCGCGTCGAGCAGATGCTCACAGTTGTCCAACACCATCAGCATCTGACGGGCGGCCAGAAATCGAATGAGCGTGTCGATCGTGGAGCGGCCGGGTTGATCGGGCAGCCCCAGCGCGCGGGCCACCGCAGTCGGTACCACGTCGGGATCGGTGATCGGCGCCAGATCCACATACCACACCCCGTCGGGAAACTCGCCGGCCAACTCGGCGGCGATCTGCACGGCCAGCCGGGTTTTGCCCACACCGCCCGCGCCGGTCAACGTCACCAGCCGGTGCTCGGCGAGCTGCTGCCGCAGCTGGGTCGACTCTGCCTTGCGGCCAACGAAACTGGTCAGCTGCCCCGGAAGATTGGTTGCCGCAACGGCTTTCGGCGTGCGCAGTGGGGGGAACTCGTTTACCAGGTCGGGGTGGCATAGCTGCGCCACCCGCTCCGGGCGGGGCAGATCACGTAACGCATGGGTGCCCAGATCGGTCACCCACACGCCCTCGGGTAGTCGGTCGACGACGAGCGCTTCGGTGACAGCCGACAGGACGGTTTGGCCACCGTGTGCCAGATCGCGCAGCCGCGCTGTCCGGTTGATCGTCGGACCGGCGTAGTTGCCCTCATCGCGCAACTGGATTTCACCGGTGTGCACCCCGATCCGCAACCGGATCGGGGCCAGCGGCGCTCGCTGCAACTCCAGGGCCGCCGCTAGCGCATCAGAGGCGCGGGCGAACGCCGCCACAAAACCGTCGCCCTCGCCCTGCTCGCCCGGGCGCACACCGTCATGGGCGGCGAGGACATCGCACACGATCTGGTTCAGCCGCGCGATTGCGGCGGTCAT
>NZ_JBKQQD010000518.1:0-48963 GCF_052144515.1 Mycobacterium sp.
CGACAACTCTCTGGGCGCGCCGACCCGACACCCTCGAGCCGTTCGCCGACACGGCGGCGAAGGTCGCCAAGTCCCCGGCCGAACTGGGCGCCGCCAGTGATCTGGTCTGCCTGTGCGTCGTCGGCGACGCCGACATCGATGAGATCACCGGCGGCGAGCACGGTCTGCTGGCGGGGCTCAAGCCCGGCAGCGTGATCGCGGTGCACAGCACGGTGCATCCCGACACCTGTAGAGAGCTCGCGAAGAACGCGGGCGCCCAAGGGGTTTCGGTCATCGACGCGCCGGTGAGCGGCGGTGGTCCGGCGGCGGCCGACGGTCGTCTGCTAGTGATGGTTGGCGGTGATGCCGATGTTGTCGAGCGCTGCCGTCCGGTCTTTGCCACCTATGCCGATCCGGTCGTCCATCTCGGCGAGCTGGGCTCCGGGCAAACCACCAAGCTGCTCAACAACCTGCTGTTCACCGCAAACCTGGGAACGGCGGCCGCGGCCCTTTCGCTGGGCAAATCCCTCGGCGTCGCGCCCGACCGTCTCAGCGAGGTCGTTTCCCGCAGCAGCGGAAACAGCTTCGCGCTCAACGTGATCGGCGGCGACGAAGGCCTGGGGCGAATGGCCGAGCTTGCGGGAACACTGCTGCGCAAGGATGTCCGGCTGGTCGCCGCCCTCGCCGCCCACGCCGAAACCCGCGGCGGTGCCGTACTCGATGCGGCCGACGCCGCGCTGGCACAGATGGGCTATCTCCGATGAAGGCCCTGCGAGTCGGGTTCATCGGACCTGGGCGGATGGGGTCGCCGATGGCGGCCTTCTTACGGCGGAGGGACTCGGCAGCGACCTGGAGGTGCTGGACGGAGCCATCGACGTCATCGGCGTGGCGGGGAAGGTCTGAAATGAGGCGCTTCCCCCCTATTCGGTGCGCCACGGAACCACTACCGTTAGCATTACAGTCCAGCCTTCCGCTGTAACGATTTCAGCCCGCAACTCGTCAGCCAGGAGTATGTAATGACCAAATCGAAGATCGTTTTCGATCCGTTCTCCCAAGAATTCTGGAACGGCGCCTGGGACACGTACCGGCGAATGCAGGAGGAAGCGCCGGTCTACTACAACGAGCAGTACGACTTCTATGCGCTGACTCGTCACGCCGATGTGGCCGCGGGGCTCAAGGATTTCGAAACGTATTCATCGGCCTACGGCATCGACCTGTCGATGGTGCGCTCCGGGCAACGGCCGCCGCAGTCAATCATCTTCATGGATCCCCCCGACCATCGCCACATGCGCAGCCTGCTCAACAAGGTCTTCACACCGCGCGCCATCCAGTCTCAGCGGGAGATGGTCATCGAGAAGATCGACAAGTACCTCGGCAAGGTCGACCCCGATGGATTCGACGCCGTGCAGGACTTCTCCGGCCCGTTCCCGGTCGAGGTGATCACGACGATGCTGGGGGTGCCGGAGGAGCACGCGCAGCAGGTCCGCCACTGGATCGACGTGTCGTTGACTCGCGAGCCCGGGCAGGTCGAAGTCGGCGAGGAGGGCATGCTGGCCAACATCAACACCGCGATGTTGTACTACGAGCTGGTCAAGCAACGCCGCGAGGAGCCGCGCGATGACCTGTTCAGTAAGATGATCGACGCCGAGATCGAACGCGAAGACGGCGAAATGACGAATCTGGACGACATCGAAATCTCAGGTTTTGCAACATTATTGGGCGGCGCCGGCGCCGAGACCGTCACCAAACTGGTCGGCAATGCGCCGGTGGTGTTCGGCCGCAATCCCGAGCAGTGGCAGAAGTTGCTCGACGACCGCAGCAAGATTCCGGCCGCGGTCGAAGAACTCCTGCGCTATGAGGCGCCGTCGCAATATCAGGTTCGCCGGTCGATGAAAGACGTCCACCTGCACGGCGTCACGATTCCGGCCGGAAAGCCGGTGTTCCTCATCAACGGAGCGGCCAACCGCGATCCCGAGGCCTGGACCGATCCCGACAAATTCGACGTCGATCGCGACCGGACCGAAGCGCAGAACATGGGATTCGGCTACGGAATTCACAGCTGCCTTGGTGCAGCGCTGGCCCGCATGGAAAGCGCGATCGCCCTGGAGAAGCTGCTGGACTTCATGCCTCGCTTCGAGGTGGATTGGGCGGGCTGCAAACGCGTGCAGATGCAAAACGTGATGGGCTGGCAGAACGTACCGGTGAAGGTGCTGCGATGAGAATCGAAGTCGATTGGGATCTCTGCGAAAGCAATGGGGTGTGCATGGGCATCATCCCGGAGGTCTTCCAGCTCGGGGATGACGACATGCTGACCGTCCTGCAGCCAGAAGTGACGCCGGAGAATGAATCCCTAGTGCGCGAGGCCGTGCGTCAATGCCCCCGGCAGGCGATCTCGATCGAGGAGTAACACCGCTTCAACCCGTATCAGCCGGGTGGGCCGTCCGGTCCCTGCTTCCCGTTGGTGCCCAATGGCCCGGCGAACCCTGGGTCACCCCCTTCCCACCGGGCCCGCCCTGCGTGGTCGCGGGTACGCCGGCCCCACCGGCGCCTCCGGCGCCACCGTTCCTGCCGTTACCGATGAAGCTGGCGGTGGCGCCGTCACCGCCCTCACCGACCGTCCCACCGGTGGCCGGGGGGCTGGAGGCCAAGTTGGCGCCACCGGCGCCGCCGTTTTATCGCCATCCAGCAGCCGTCAACTTTGGTGGATTAACGCTCGGCTATTGACCTCGGGAAGTCAGAAGCCGGAGAGGATGACCGCGTTGCAGTCGGCTGCCGCCTGCCGCAGTTTCGCCGCCTTTTGGTAGCCCTCGGACTCGTACCACGCGCGGGCCGCATCCACCGATTCGAATTCCAGCACAACGGTCTGATCGCCGTGCCAACTGCCTTCGAGTACTTTGGGGGCGGTATCCACGGCGAGGATGTTGGCACCGCTCATCGCTGATCCCGCCGCTTGGGCGTAGGCCTTCATGCTCTCCGGATCTTTGATGGCCTCGGTCAGGATGACATATCCTTTTGGCCCCTTGGTCATTCAAGACTCCTTGCTTTCCAGCTTATTTCATCAGGTCTCGCTGATGGCCTGCTCGGGACAGCATTGGATGGCCTCGTGGGTATCGGCCTCCAATTCCGTTGGCACATCGGAGTCTATGGCTACCGCGTATCCGTCGTCGGTCAGGCTGAACACATCGGCGCAGAGCGTGACGCAGACGCCATGACCGCGACAACGCGAATCATCAACCCAGACTTTCATGCCGGCGTGAACTCCAGGTGCAATTCGGTCAGGCCGCGCAGGATGTAGGTCGGAACATATTGGTAGCGACGGTCATTCGCCAGACCGTGGATGCGCTCGTTGACCCTGATGTCAGACGTCCGGTCGAGCAGCCGCTCGATCGCCACCCGCGTCTCGGCGCGCGCCAGCGGCGCGCCTGGGCAGCTGTGGATCCCGCGTCCGAACGAGATGTGCTGGCGCGCGTTTTTGCGGACCGGATCGAATGTGGTGGGGTCTTCGAACCGGCGCGGATCACGGTTGGCGGCCGCCTGCACGACCATCACGGTGGTGCCCGCGGGCAGGTCTACGCCACCGATATTGACGGGCACCCGGTTCATCCGGAAGTCGCCCTTGACCGGGCTCTCGATGCGCAGCGCCTCTTCGATGAAGTTGGGGATCAGGCTGCGGTCCTTACGCAATTGCGCCTGGATGTCCGGGCGCTCCCCGATGGTCTGCAGCGCCGCGCCCAGCAGCCGCACGGTGGTCTCCTGGCCCGCCGAGAAGACGTTGCTGGCGACGCGGGCCACGTCTTCGACCTCGGGAATCGAGCCGTCGGGGTAGGTGGCGGTCGCGAGGCCAGTCAGCACGTCGTCGCGGGGCTCGTTGCGACGGTCGGCGACATAGTCAGAGAACAGACCGTAGAGGAATTCCAGCGGGCTGTGCGCCAGCGCTTCCTTGCCGGTGCCCCCGATGCCGCCACCCGAGTGCTGGCGGATGCCCTTGACGAACTTGTCGCGATCTTCCATGGGCACACCCAGCAGGTCGGCGATGACCAGCAGCGTGAAGGGGCTGGCGAAGCCCTTGATGAACTCGCCCTCGCCGGACGCCAAGAAATCGTCGAGCACCCGGTCGGCGAGCACCCACATGGCGTCCTCGTTCTCCTTGAGGCGCTTGGGGGTGATCAGCCGCATCAGCAGGGCGCGGTGGTTCGTGTGTGTCGGCGGGTCGAGGGTGGGCAGCTGGTCGCTGAACGGCAGCTCGTCGCGATGCTGCTCGATCAGGTCGGTGATGTCAGAATTCCCCAGACCCTCGAGGGATACCGGAAAGCCGGGGAATGGACCCGTCACCGAAATGCACGACGACCATGTCTCAGCGTCGTTCAGCACGGCGCAGGCCTCGTCCCAGCCGGTCACCATGGTCACGCCGTGGTGGTCTTCCCGGGTGACGGGGCACTGCTGGCGCAGAGCCTCGTAATAGGGGTAGGGGTTCTCGACGAGACGGCTGTCGCGGAAGAAATCCATCTCGGCGAAGTCGTTCGTCATCGATTGCTCCGTTCGAATCTCGGTTAGTGAGAACGCGCCTCTCAGAAGCGAGTATTACATTTCCATAGGACGTGTGAGGCGTCAACGGCCCGCGCCTGGCGCAGATCGCGGACAGCGATTCAGCTGGCGGAAACGAGGTCGGCGGCCACCGAAGGGCAGGTGAGCAGCCCACTTCGGAAGGTTTCGGTGTGACCGATCGAGCTCGGCGGGGCCTCCGCGATATTCATCGCCGCGGCCAGCGCCTGCGCCTTGAAGGTCCGGGCGGCCATGCTCAGCCGATGGTGCACCCCACCAACGCTGTCATCGAGCTCGGCGGGCCAAGTCTCCCCCCACAGCGTGACCTCGGTGACGCCTTGATCCAAGGCTTGCAGCACGCCCTGCCGGATTCGCTCGTCGCAACCAAAGAGGTCCGCCGCCACCGCAACGGCCTGAGGATTCGGACGAGTTCCAACCGTAGCCAGCGCGTATTCGAGGTCGAGTGCCTGAGCACCCAGGATCTGCAGTGGGCGATCGTCAGACTGGTCACCCCCGTGGTCGGCGACCAGGACGGTGACATCCCAGCCGGCCATCGCTCGGTCGAAGAGCCAACCGCCGGCGAAGCGCACCACGTCGGCCACGCTGGCAGCGACGACGTCGAGCCGGTACCTCATGTCTTGCAGGTCTTTCACCTCGTCGTCGGCGGCGCGAAGTCCCGCGCCAGAGCCTCGGCGTACTCCTTGAACACCTCGGTCAGGGGTATCGACGGATCGAGCAACCATATTGTTTCCATTCCGTGGACGAACGCGAGAATTTCGACCGCTTTGACGGCGGGGTTCAGGTCCGTGCGGTACTGCCCAGCTGCCTGACCGCGGCGGATGGCCTCGGCGACGATGTCGATCGCATCCCGGTGCCTGGCCAACAGGCGATCGTGCAACGGAGCATCCGGAAGGATGTTCTCCGCCAGCAGCACGGTGAACGTGCCGATCAGTTCGGGAGATCGGGCGAAGCGGTCGGCGACTTGAGCGATCTCGCCGAAGAGATCGCCGCCCCGGTCGGCGTGGGTCTCGTCGTCGAAGTCACGCGCGTCGAGCACCGCGTGCAGTAACTGCTCCTTGGATTCGAAGTGATGCAGCAATCCCGCCGGAGTCACCCCGGCTTCGCCGGCGATCTGGGCCAGCGTGGTGTTGCGCCAGCCGTTTCGCGTCAGGAGCCGCTGCGCAACTTCGAGGATCCGCTGCTTGCGGTCCTCGCCCTTGGCGAGCAGCGCGTCATACGGCCGTGCGGCAGGCACCGGACTCCCTCGAAGCGGTCGGGCAAAACCAACTAACTGAACACACAGTAGGTTGGTTTGCCGGCCGTGGCAAGGGGTCCGGTCGCCACGCGGATTGATGCGCGGGTCAGGTGACGAGTTCGACCAAGGTGGCGTTGGCGGTGCCGCCGCCTTCGCACATGGTCTGCAGCCCGTAACGAATGCCGTTGTCGCGCATGTGATGGGCCATCCGCGTCATCAGCACCGCGCCGGAAGCACCCAGCGGGTGGCCCAGCGCGATTGCGCCGCCGAGCGGGTTGACCCGGTCCGGGTCGGCACCGGTCTCAGCAATCCAGGCCAGCGGCACCGGCGCGAAGGCTTCGTTCACCTCGAAGACGCCGATTTCGGATAACGGGACACCGGCCTTGGTGAGCACCTTCTCGGTCGCCGGGATCGGTCCGGTGAGCATGAGCACCGGATCCGCGCCGGTGACCGCGCCGGCCCGATAGCGCACCAGCGGCGTCAGCCCGAGCTGCAACGCCATCTCCGACGTGGTCACCAACATCGCGGCTGCCCCGTCGGAGATTTGCGAGGAGTTGCCCGCGTGGATCACCCCGTCCTCGGCGAACGCCGGCTTCAGCCCCGCCAGCTTCTCGACGCTGGTTCCGCGCCGTACACCCTCGTCGGCGACGACCACCTCTTCATCGGTGAACACCGGGACGATCTGGTCGGTGAAGGCGCCGCGGTCCTGGGCCGCGGCAGCCCGCTCGTGCGACAACGCGGAGAATTCGTCGAGCTGGGTCCGCGAGAAACCCCACTTCTTGGCGATCATCTCCGCCGACAGCCCCTGGTTGAAGGAGAAATCGTCATAGCGGGCAAGGACTTTCGGACCGTAGGGCATCCCCGTCGCCCGGGCCGCACCGAGCGGCACGCGACTCATGACTTCAACGCCGCCGGCCACGACGACATCTTGCTGGCCCGACATCACCGCCTGTACCGCGAAGTCGAGGGCTTGCTGACTGGAGCCGCACGCCCGGTTGACGGTGGTCCCCGGGATGCTTTCGGGCCAGCCGGCAGCCAGGACCGCGTAGCGGCCGATGTTGCTGGACTGGTCGCCGACCTGGGAGACGCAGCCCCAGATCACGTCGTCGACGACCTCCAGATCGACACCGGTGCGTTCCGCCAGTTCGTTCAGGACGACGGCGGACAGGTCGGCGGCGTGCATGCCGGACAGCCCGCCGTTTCGCTTCCCGACCGGCGTCCGCACCGCCTCGACGATGACTGTTTCTCGCATATGTCTACTCCGACTGCTCCGAATCGCTGGATTTTGATAACGCCCACCGACCAGTAAACGACGGCTCCCGCCGCTGCGCGAAGGCGGCATAGGCGGCTTGGGCATCTGCGGTCGCGAAATTGCCGACCTGTGCGCGGGCCTCGTTGGCCAGCGCGTCGCGCATAGTACGGTCGGCACCCTCGTTCAGCAGCGCCTTGCTCTGAGCGAGCGCGACGGGCGGACCCGCTGCCAACCGGTCGGTGAGGTTGTCGACGAAGGCGTCGATCTCCGCCGCCGACATCACCCACGTCACCAGATTCAGTGCGCGGGCTTCGGTGGCGTCGATCGTTTCGGCCAGCAGTGTGAGCCGCTTAGCCTGTTGCAAGCCAACGAGTTTCGGCAGCAGCCAGGAGCCGCCGAGGTCGATCGACAGCCCCCGTTTGGAAAAGATCTGGGAGAACGTGGATTCGGGCGTCGCGACCACCAAATCGCAACCCAGCGCCAAGTTCCAGCCGGCGCCGACGGCGACCCCGGTGACTTTGGCAACCGTCGGAATCGGAAGCTCGTGCAACGCCAGCGCCACGTCGGTCAGGCGCTGCAGCTTGTATTTCGGATGAATATCCTCGGGGACCGAGATGTCGGCACCCGAGCAAAAGCTCCCGCTGGCGCCGGTGATCACGAGTGCGCGCACGCCGCCGTCGCGACCGGCGGCGTTGAGCGCGTCGCGCAACGCGATCCACAGCTCCGGGTTGATCGCGTTCTTGCGGTGCGGACGGTTGAGGGTCAGCGTCCGCACTCCATCGCGGTCATCCGACAGCAGCACGGGCGCGTCGGTCACGGTCGGCGAAGGCCGAACAGCGGACCGGCCATCAATAGCTCCTCGGCAATTTCAGGACGTTGGCTCCCAGGAAATTCAGGATCATCTCCTGGCTGACCGGTGCGATCTTCATCAGCCGGGCCTCACGGAAATAGCGCGTGATGTGGTATTCCTCCGCGTAACCCATGCCGCCGTGTGTTTGCAATGCCCGATCGGCGGCAGTGAAGCCGGCGTCGGCGCACAGGTATTTTGCGGTATTCGCCTCGCGGCCACAGGATTTCCCGTTGTCGTACAGCCACGTGGCCTTGCGCAATATCAGCTCGGCGGCGTCCAGCCGGGCCAGCGAATCCGCCAGCGGAAACTGGATGCCCTGGTTCATCCCGATCGGCCGGCCGAACACCTCGCGCTCGTTTCCATACTTCACGGCTTTTTCCAGCGCCACCCGGCCGATGCCCAGCGCCTCGGCGGCGATCAGCATCCGCTCCGGGTTCAGGCCATCCAGGATGTACTGAAAACCCTTGCCCTCCTCGCCAACTCGATCTTCGGCGGGGATCTCCAGGTTGTCGATGAACAACTCGTTGGAGCTCACGGCGTTGCGGCCCATCTTGCGGATCGGGCGGATGTCGATGCGGCTGCGGTCGAGATCGGTGAGGAACAGCGTCATCCCGTCGGTCTTCTTGGTCACCTCGTCGTAGCTCCTGGTGCGGGTCAGCAACAGGATCTTGTCGGACTCCATCGCCTTGGAGATCCACACCTTGCGGCCGTTGACGACATAGCGATCACCGTCGCGTTTGGCAAACGTGGTGATCCGCGAGGTGTCAAGTCCGGCACCGGGTTCGGTGACTCCGAAGCAGATGTGCACCTCGCCGGTCGCGACGGAGGGCAACGTGCGGGCCTTGAGTTCGTCGGAGCCGTGCACGACCACCGGTTGCATGCCGAAGATCGACAGGTGAATCGAGCTGGCGGCGTTCATGGCGCCGCCGGATTTGGCGACTTCCTCGAGCAACAGCGTGGCTTCGGTGATGCCGAGGCCGTGGCCACCGTACTCGGTCGGGATCGTCATACCGAGCCAGCCGCCGTCGGCTATGGCCTTATAGAACTCGGCCGGAAACTCGTGCGCCAGGTCCTTTTCCATCCAGTACTGGTCGTCGAACTTCCGCGCCAATTCCGCGACCGACTTGCGGATCAGCTCCTGGTCGTCGGTCAGCTCGAAATTCATTCCACCCACAGGCGGAGCCTTCCTTTCAGCGCGAGCACACGCAAAATCGCATGATCGCCACCCTGAAAATGCGGTTTTGTGTCTGTTCGTCGGGCACCAGCGGCGCCTCAGTCTCTGTTGCCGGTGAGTTCTTTCGCGTTGGCGGCAAAGTCCGCGAACGACGAACCCGCCCTGGTGTCCTTGTGGTGGCTGAGTGCCCGGATGGACACGTCGTGCCCCTCGGCGGCCTTGCGCAGCGCGCCGACGGTTGCCTGCTCCGGCGTCATGTGGGTGAACGGGTCGAACGAGTACCAGCGCATCGCGTTCTGGTAGGTCATCTTCTTGATCTCGTCGTCCGGAACGTTGTTGACCGACAGCACGTCCCACAGCTCTTCGGGTGCGCCCGGCCACATCGAGTCGCTGTGCGGGTAGTCCGCCTCCCAGCAGATGTTGTCGACGCCGATCATGTTGCGCAGCGCCACGCCCACCTTGTCGCTGATGAAGCAGGTCAGGAAGTGGTCACGGAACACGTCGGACGGCAGCTTGTCGCCGAAGTTCTGATGCGTCCACGTGGAGTGCATCTCATAGGTCCGGTCCGCACGCTCGAGGAAGTAGGGGATCCACCCGGTACCACCCTCGGACAACGCGACCTTGAGGTCGGGGTACTCCTTGATCGGCCGCGACCACAGCAGGTCCGCGGCGGCTTGCACGATGTTCATCGGCTGCAGCGTGATCATCACGTCCATCGGCGCGTCGGGCGCGGTGATCGCCAGCCGGCCCGAGGACCCGATGTGGACGTTCATCACGGTGTCGGTGTCACACAACGCCTTCCACAACGGGTTCCAGTACTCGTTGTGGAAGCTTGGGTAGCCCATCGCGGCCGGGTTCTCGGTGAAGGTCAGCGCGTGCACACCCTTCTTCGCGACTCGGCGCACCTCCGCGGCGCACGCCTCGGCATCCCAGATCACCGGTATCGCCATCGGGATGAACCGAGCCGGGTACGCGCCACACCACTCGTCGATGTGCCAGTCGTTGTAGGCCTGCACCAGGGCGACCGAAAAGTCCTGGTCTTCGGTGGCGAACAGCCGGCCGGCAAAGCCCGGGAAAGACGGGAAGCAGATCGACGCCAGGATGCCGCCGGCGTTCATGTCCTTGATTCGCTCGTCGACGTTGTAGCAACCCGGCCGGATCTCATCCAAGCCCTGCGGCTCCAGGCCGTACTCCTCCTTTGGCCGGCCGGCGACCGCGTTGAGCGCCACGTTCGGGATAACCGTGTCGCGGAACTTCCACATGTCTGAGCCGTCGGCGTTGTGCACTAGCCGGGGTGCGTCGTCGATGTACTTCTTCGACAGGTGGTTCTGGAACATGTTCGGAGGCTCGACGGTGTGGTCGTCAACGCTGATCAGGATCATGTCTTCTTTGTTCATAACCGTTCCTTCTCGATCGAAGTCGTCGGGCGCGCTGCTCCCATACAGCCTCGGCGAAACCACCGCCTAGCGCAAAGATCACTATTTTGAAAACTATCTTCTCGCGAAGTGAGAATCAACATCCAGCGTAGCCGCGCGGTATGCGCCCGGTGTTCTCACGTCACGGGACAACCGGGCGAATTGCCCGCCTCCGAGCGGCAGATGTGGGCTAAGAATTCACCTTTTGACTGCCCGCGTCCGGGAGGACCCGGACGCTGTCGCGCGAACGTGGGCACAGCGCACACGAGAGCGGGCCGGAGCCCCGCCCCAGTGGCAGAGAGCTGCGGATCGGTAGGCGCCAGGATTGACCAAAAGACCGAATCATGCAAGTCTATTAGTTGGAAATGAGAATATGATTCTCTTAGACCGAGAGGAACCCAGCGCAATGCGCCTGCCGCCCCTGCCCGCCGAACAGTGGGACGAGGCTGTCCAGCGGTCACTCGCTCCGATGCTGCCCGCGGAGGGCCCGCAGGACGCCAACAACGCGCTTGCCACTTTCGCCCACCACCCGGCGCTGGCCAAGGCGTTTCTCCGATTCAACGTCCACCTCTTGTATTCGTCCACGCTGCCGGATCGCATCCGTGAATTGGCCATCCTGCGGGTCGCGCATCGTCGCGACTGTGAATACGAGTGGACACACCACGTCGAGCTGGCCAAGAACGAGGGGATCAGCGATGACGAGATAGCCGCGGTTCGGCGCTTCGGCGATGGTGTCGCCGAAGACTTCGGGGCGTTCGAGCGCGCGGTGCTCACCGGCGTCGACGAACTCGACGAGAAATCGCAGTTGTCCGACCAGACCTGGGCGGCACTCGGCGAGCGTCTCAACGACCAGCAACGCATGGATTTCGTCTTCACGGTCGGCTGCTACACCCTGCTGGCCATGGCCTTCAACACTTTTGGCGTGCAGCTCGAGAACGCCGCCTCAGCCGGTAACAAGGTCGAATAAGAGAGGTAAGAACGTTGCCCCACTTCCCTAAACCAGCCGCTGGCAGCTGGACGGAAAACTATCCCGAATTGGGCACCGCACCGGTCGATTACACCGACTCCATCGATCCGGCGTTCTTCGAAGCCGAACGCAACGCGATCTTCAAGAAGACGTGGCTCAACGTCGGTCGAGTCGAGCGGCTGCCGCGCACCGGCAGCTACTTCACCAAGGAGCTGCCATCGGCGGGCCCAGGCATGTCGGTAATCGTCGTCAAGACCAAGGACGGGGCGATCAAGGCGTACCACAACGTCTGCCGTCACCGCGGAAACAAGTTGGTGTGGAACGACTATCCCCACGAAGAGACCTCGGGCACCTGCCGGCAGTTCACCTGCAAATACCACGCGTGGCGCTACAGCCTCGACGGCGACCTGACCTTCATCCAGCAGGAGGATGAGTTCTTCGACGTCGACAAGAGCCAGTTCGGGCTGGTTCCGGTGCGCTGCGAGTTGTGGGAAGGGTTCATCTTCATCAACTTCGACGAACACGCCAAGCCGCTCACCGACTACCTCGGACCGCTGGCCAAGGGCATCGAGGGCTATCCCTTCCACGAGATGACCGAGACTTACTCCTACCGGGCCGAGGTCGGCAGCAACTGGAAGCTGTTCATCGATGCGTTCGCCGAGTTCTACCACGCGCCCGTGCTGCACCAGGGGCAGTACACCAAGGAAGAAGCCGCCAAGATCATCAAGTACGGCTTTGAGGCGCTGTACTACGAGCTGGCGAGCCCGCACGGGATGATTTCGACCTGGGGTGGTCAGGCTCCGCCCGCGGACATGTCCATGGTGAAGCCCATGGATCAGGTGCTGCGCAGCGGGCTGTTCGGCCCGTGGGACAAACCGGAGGTCATAGAGAAACTCGATCAGCTGCCGCCGGGCGTCAACCCGAAGAGGGTGCCGCAGTGGGGCATCGACTCGTGGCATTTCTACCCGAACTTCATGCTGTTGATCTGGGAACCCGGCTGGTTTCTGACCTATCACTACTGGCCGACGGCCGTCGACAAGCACATCTTCGAGTGCACGCTGTATTTCGTTCCGCCGCGCAATGCCCGGGAACGCTTGGCCCACGAATTGGCGGCGGTGACGTTCAAGGAGTACGCCCTTCAGGACGCCAACACCCTGGAGGCGACCCAGACCATGATCGGCACCAAGGTCGTCAAAGACTTCCCGCTGTGCGATCAGGAAATCCTGCTCCGCCATCTGCACAAGGTGACCGGCGACTACGTGAAGGAGTACCAGAACAATGGCGCTACCGTCTGAATTCGCTGACCTGGAGCCCTTTTTGGATTGGGACCTGGCCACCGAACCCGAGCGCTACGCCAAGCGGCTGGCCTCGACGATGACCGAGATGCAGGCGTTCTACGACGTCGCCTTCCCGCGCCTGAACGATGTGATCGCCTACTGCGACAAGTACCCCCTGGACGACCTGCCCGAGGACGCGCGAACCCTTATGCACCTGATGCAGTCACTGGTCATGGTGTCGTTTCCGATAGAAGCGTGGAAGCAGCCGCGTGTTCCCGACAGCGGCGCCGCCTGGGTCGAGCTGACCAGGGAGCCGGTGATCTAGAAGGTGTTGACGCTCAAGGCCTCCGGGCTCCTCGACGTCGACACCGGCGAGATCGTCTCGCCCGGCATCCTGCGCGTCGACGGCGACCGGATCGTCGGAGTGGGTGGCGACGTCGAGGGAGAGCTGATCGACCTCGGCGACCACATTCTGCTGCCCGGTCTGATGGACATGGAGGTCAACCTGCTGATGGGCGGGCGGGGCGAGAAGCCCGGGCTCTCCCAGGTCCAGGACGACCCCCCGACGCGGGTGTTGCGCGCGGTCGGCAACGCCCGCCGCACGCTGCGCGCCGGATTCACCACGGTGCGCAATCTCGGGCTGTTCGTCAAAACCGGCGGCTATCTGCTCGACGTGGCGCTGAGCAAGGCCATCGACGCGGGCTGGATCGACGGGCCGCGGGTGGTGCCGGCCGGGCATGCGATCACCCCGACCGGCGGGCATCTGGATCCGACGATGTTCGCGGCGTTCGCCCCGCACGCTTTAGAGCTGACGGTCGAAGAAGGCATCGCCAACGGGATCGACGAGATCCGCAAGGCGGTGCGCTACCAGATCAAGCACGGCGCCGAGCTGATCAAGGTCTGCTGCTCGGGCGGGGTGATGTCGTTGACGGGACCACCCGGTGCGCAACACTATTCGGACGAAGAGCTGTGCGCGATCGTCGACGAGGCACACCGGCGCGGGCTGCGCGTCGCCGCACACACGCATGGCGCCGAAGCGGTCAAGCACGCGGTCGCGGCCGGTATCGACTGCATCGAACACGGCTTCCTGATCGACGACGACGCGATCGCGATGATGGTCGAGCACGGCACATTCCTGGTGAGCACCCGCCGCCTGGCCGAGGGGATGGACGTCTCGCACGCTCCGCCCGAGCTGCAGGCCAAGGCCGCCGAGATGTTCCCGAAGTCACGCACCTCGATCCTGGCCGCCTACAAAGCCGGGGTGAAGATCGCGGTAGGCACCGACGCGCCGGCGATACCGCACGGCAAGAACGCCGACGAGCTTGTCACCCTTGTGGATTGGGGCCTGCCGCCGTTGGCGGTGCTGCAGGCCGCCACGTTGACGGCCGCCGAGCTGATCAACGCCGAAGATCGAGGCCGGCTCGCGCCGGGCTTGCTCGCCGATATCATCGCGGTGCCGGGAAACCCGTTGGAAGACATCACCGTCACGCAGAACGTCGGCTTCGTCATGAAAGGCGGCAAGGTTTATGCCAACAAGAACTGAGGACCTGGTCGAGATTCAGCAGCTGCTCGCCCGCTACGCCGTCACCATCACCCAAGAGGACATCGACGGGCTGGTCAAGGTCTTCACGCCCGACGGCACCTACAGTGCGTTCGGTGACACCTACACCCTGGACAGGTTCCCCGACCTGGTGGCTGCCGCGCCAAAGGGCTTGTTTCTCACCGGAACAGCAGTGGTGGAGTTGGACGGCGACTCGGCGAGCGGGACACAACCGCTGTGCTTCATCGACCACGCCACCCACGACATGCGGATCGGCTACTACCGCGACACCTACCTGCGCACCGCCGACGGCTGGCGGCTCAAGACCCGGGCCATGACGTTCATTCGCCGCAGCGGCGTGCACGACTCGGGGCGCCCGCACGCCATCGGCCGTCCCACCCCGTGAATGTCGAGGAGTTCCGGAGCGGTCTGCGCGCGTGGCTCGACGAGCACGACCTGACCCCCGGATCCGACCACTCGCTGCAGGGCCATATGCAGCAATTCGCCCGGGTCAGCCGGGCGCTCTACGACGCAGATTGGATGCGATACGGCTGGCCCGTCGAAGTCGGCGGATTAGGTGGTCCCGCACTGCTTCGCGCGATCGTCGGCGAGGAAGTGGTCGGCCGGCGCCTCGCCGAACCCGGGCCGTACTCGATGCTCGAAGTGCTCGCGCCCACCATGATCGATTACGCCCCAACCGAACTCGCCGCCGAGATGGTGCCGCGGCTGCTCAGCGGCCGCGAGCAGTGGTGTCAGGGCTTCTCCGAGCCGGGCTCGGGCAGCGACCTGGCTTCGTTGACCACCCGCGCCACCCAGCAGGGGGACAACTGGATCGTCAACGGGCAGAAGGTGTGGACCAGCTTCGCGCAGTTCTCCACGCGATGCGTGCTGCTAACCCGCACCGCACCCGGCTACGATGGGATCACCGCCTTCTTCGTCGACCTGGACACCCCGGGCATCACCATCCGGCCGCTGCGCACCATGCACGGCGTCGACGAATTCTGCGAGGTCTACTTCGACGACGTGGTCATCCCGGCGAGCCGGATGCTCGGCAAGCCGGGCGACGGCTGGCAGCTCGCGATGGACCTGCTGCCCTATGAGCGCTCCAGCTGCTTTTGGCAGCGGATCGCCTACCTCTACGCCCGATTCGACGAGCTGATCAAAGAGACTGCCGGCAATTCCACGTTCGACGGCCACGACGAATACGAGTTGGGCGCGGCCTATCTCGGCCTGCACACGTTGCGCTGCCGCTCGCGGATCACTCAGCACCGGTTGCGCGACGGTGCCCGGCTCGGACCCGACACTTCCATCGACAAGGTGCTACTCGCCAGCGCCGAGCAACGGCTCTACGACACCGTCCGCGACCTGCTGCCCGGAACCCTCGAACTTGAGGACACGCCGTGGCGCTCCGAGTACTTGTATTCGCGCGCGGCGACCATCTACGGCGGCACGGCCGAGATTCAGCGCAACATCATCGCCCGCCGGCTGCTTGACCTCGGGAAGGAGTGAGCCATGGATCCCGAGGCGCTGCAGATGCTGGCCGACTCGCTGCGCACGACGATGAGCGCGGCCTCAGGAGCCAAGCTCGACGCGGCGCTGTCCGACGTCGGCTGGCTGGACATGCTCGACGAAATCCCCGATGTGGCAGTTCCTCTGGTGTTCCGGCTGCTCGGCGAGACTGGCGCGCACGCACCCGTGCTCAACGACGTCGTACTGCGTGCGGGCGGGCGCGCGCCCGGCGGTACGGCGCCGCTGCCGTTCGCGGGCGGCTCCTGGGTGACCTGGGAACGAGGCGGTGTTGGCGAAGGCCCCACTTCGGCGATCGACAGCGAGCTGCCGATACACTCTGTGCGCGAAGGAGATCCGCTGCCGATGGCAGCGCTGGCCGCGGGCCGGCAAGCCGTCGGCTGGTGGCTGCTGGGCGCCAGCCGAGCCATGCTTGCATTGGCGCGCCAGCATGCCCTGGACCGCGTTCAATTCGGCCGGCACATCGGCTCGTTCCAGGCGATCCGGCACCGGTTGGCCGAAACGCTCGTCGCGATCGAGGGCGCCGAAGCAACGCTACATACCGCGAGCGCCGAACCGGACGAGCTGGCCAGTTTGCTGGCCAAGGCCGCGGCCGGCCAGGCGGCGCTGACCACCGCGCGGCATTGCCAGCAGGTGCTCGGCGGGATCGGATTCACCGCCGAACACCAGCTGCACCGCCACATCAAGCGGTCGTTGATCTTGGATGGATTGCTCGGCAGCGCGCGCGAGTTGACAAAGGAGGCCGGAGTGGCGTTGCGGGCCAAAGGTTTTGCGCCACGGCTGGCACAACTTTAACGTCTGCGCGCCGACGGCTCCCGCTGATACCGAAGTAGCGTCATCAACACGTGTCGCTCGCGACGGGTCTAACATGGGCACACATGAGCAG
The DNA here is from genome assembly GCF_052144515.1 of Mycobacterium sp. GTDB lineage: Bacteria > Actinomycetota > Actinomycetes > Mycobacteriales > Mycobacteriaceae > Mycobacterium. The sequence goes on from NZ_JBKQQD010000518.1 coordinate 16,665, forward strand.
ACCGGTTCTTCGTCGGCAGACCCCGGAAGCACCTCGAAACGAGTTCGGTGTCGCATCGCTGATCTTGGGCTTGGTCGCACTCATCACCTGCTGGTTGCTGATCGGGGTCCCCTTTGGCATCGCAGCTGTCATCACTGGCGATATCGGCCGGGGACGAGTCAAGCGCGGCGAAGCAGATAACCCCCGTACCGCGATGGCCGGCATCGTGTTAGGAGCGGTAGCCATCGTGGCAGGGCTCGTGGCCATCGGCTATTGGGCCTGGTTGGACTCCCACTAGACCATTCGCCGTCGCCAAATGACCACTCGCAGCGCCTAGTTGCGCGGCAGCCCAAGTATTCGCTCGGCGATGATGTTGCGCTGGATTTCCGACGTCCCGCCGGCGATGGTCGCCGCGAAGGTGCGCACATACCGGTCGAACCAGCTGCCGTAGTGACTGTCCAGGTTCAGTGGGGCGTATCGGGCGGTGACCGCGCGGAGCACGAGCCCGTCCGGCCCCTTGGCACTCAGCGCGTCCTCGCAGGCACGTTGCATTGCCTCCGAGCCCAGCAGTTTGAGCACCGACTGAGCCGGTACATCCTCTTCACCGCGAGCGGCCTTGGCCAAAGTCGCCGACCCCAGTAGTTGCAGCGCGTGGCGATCCATGACCAGGGTCGCGTAGCGGTCGCGCTGCAGCGCCCCGGATGGACCGAATTCGACTGTCAGCGCGTGCAACATGTCGGCATAGTCCATCCACAACATGGCGCGTTCGTGGCCCAGCGAACCGGTCGCCACCCGCCATCCGGCATTCAGCTCCCCCACCAGATTCTCGGCCGGCACCCACGCGTCAGTGAAAAATACTTCGTTGAAGTCCACGTCCTCATGGTCTGACACCGAACCGAACGGACGGCGCACCACACCGGGGGTGTCGGTCGGAATGAGTAATGCGCTGATGCCCTTGTGCTTTGGCGCCTCGGGGTCCGTACGCACGAACGTTAGAAGCACATCCGCGTGGTGGGCGCCGGACGTCCACACCTTCTGCCCGTTGACCACAAAGTGGTCGCCGTCAAGTACCGCCCGCGTTTTCAGCGACGCCAGGTCCGATCCCGCGCCGGGTTCGCTCATGCCGAGCGATGCGGTCATCTCGGCCCGCAGAATCGGCACTGCCCAGCGCTGCTTTTGGGCCGGCGTTCCAAACGACAACAACGAGGCGGCGATGATGCCCAAGCCCTGCGGATTGAAGCTTTGATACATCCGCCGCCGGGCCAGCTCTTCCATGTACACGTATTGCTGCAACAAGGTGGCGTTGCGTCCACCGAACTCCGGTGGGTTGCCGGGCAGCAGCCAGCCGTTGTCGAACAGCAGTCGTTGCCAGCGGCGGGCCCACTCCGGGATGTGCGAACTCGACCGCGGCCGCTCCAGCGTGTCCGCTTCGGCGGGCAGGTGCGTATCCAAGAAGGCCACGAATTCGGCCCGGAACGCCTCGACCTCGGCGTCAAAGGTCAGCTGCACAGCAATTCTCCGGTCGGTTTCGGCTGGACAACCATTGGCAGATCAAGATTTCCACGTTCTCTGCAACGGCGCGTTCTATTCTTGCGATTCCGCTTCCATACACACCTGCAAGAGAATAGTATTCTCGTCGTGAGAAAGTTACACTCTCCAACACGTCGTCCGTGAGGGGGTCGAGCGCAGCGATGGCACGGCGTTCTCCGGTAGAGTCCAATCATGTTCTCCAATCGCGGCAATCCTCCGAGCCGCCGGTGACCAGCCCTAGCGAGGAGCCTGCCTGGAAGCAGCGCGCAGTCGAGCGGTCCATCAAGACCGCGAAATTGCGGGCGGCACAGCGCGTTCAGCGCTTCCTCGATGCTGCGCAGGCCATCATCATCGAAAAGGGCAGCACGGACTTTACCGTCCAGGAGGTCGTGGACCGTTCCCGCCAGTCGCTGCGGAGCTTCTACCTGCAGTTCGACGGCAAGCATGAGCTGCTGCTCGCACTGTTCGAAGACGCCCTGAGCCGCTCCGCCGACCAGATCCGCGCCGCGAGCGAAAGCCAGTCCGATCCGCTCGAGCGGCTCAAGGTCGCCGTCGAGCTGCTCTACGAGGCCTCACGTCCGGATCCAACGGCGAAGCGGCCCCTGTTCACCGACTTTGCGCCGCGGTTGCTGGTCACGCACCCAACTGAGGTCAAGGTGGCTCACGCACCGCTGCTGGCGTTGCTGACCGAACTCATGGAGGCCGCCCACGACGCCGGCGAATTGCGCGCGGAGGTCAACCCCAAGCGGATGGCTGCCATGACGATGCAGACCGTCATGTTCATCGCCCAGTCCAGCGGCGGCTCCGACGACGCGACGGTCCATCCCATCTCCGCCGACGAGGTGTGGGACTTCTGCTCACGCGGATTCGTCGGCACGTCCGCCTGAGACCGCTCGGCCGCCGAGCCGAGCAACTATCGCACCGCATTTGCCTGTGAGAATCGGGTTCTCTAATATTCAGAATCACAAATCCCTGGCACGACGCGGTTCCGGCGAGAGGCGATAATCGGTGACAGTCAGCGCGGCCAACGATGTCTACTTCGACCCCTACGACGTCGAGCTGAACGCCGACCCCTACCCGATGTCTCGGCGGCTGCGCGAGGAAGCCCCGCTGTACTACAACGAGCAGCACGACTTCTACGCCCTGAGCCGGTTCGATGACGTAGACCACGCGCTGGTCGATTACCAGACCTTCAGCTCGGCCAGAGGCGCGATCCTGGAAATCATCAAGGCCAATATCGACATCCCGCCCGGGACGGTCATTTTCGAGGATCCCCCGATCCACGACATCCACCGCAAGTTGCTGTCCCGCATGTTCACTCCACGCAAGATCAACGAGCTGGAGCCCAAGATCCGCGAATTCTGCGCTCGCAGTTTGGATCCGCTCATCGGCGCGAGCGGCTTCGACTTCGTCGCCGACCTTGGCGCGCAGATGCCCATGCGGGTGATCGGCATGCTGCTGGGCGTTCCCGAGGAAGATCAAGAAGCCGCACGCGATTTCGCGAACGCTCAGCTGCGCACCGAGGCCGGTAAGCCGATGGAGACCTCGATGGCTAATGTCGCGAGCCCCGACTTCTTCGGCCAGTACATCGACTGGCGCGCCGAGCATCCCTCCGACGACATCATGACCGAACTGCTCAACGTCGAGTTCGAGGACGAGACGGGGGCCGTCCGCCGGCTGACGCGTGATGAGCTCCTCACCTATATCGGCGTGGTGTCCGGCGCCGGTAACGAGACCACGACGCGGCTGATCGGATGGGCCGGCAAGGTGCTGGCCGAACATCCGGACCAGCGGCGAGCGCTGGCCGAGGACCCGTCGTTGATTCCGGCTGCCGTCGAGGAGTTACTGCGCTACGAGCCGCCGGCTCCGCACGTTTCGCGCTACGTCACCCGTGACATCGAGTACCACGGCCAGCGGGTGCCCGAAGGCAGCGTCATGATGATGCTGATCGGAGCGGCCAACCGCGACCACCGCCAATTCCAGCCGGACGGAGACGTTTTCGACATCCGACGCGAGATGCACCAACATCTGACGTTCAGTGTCGGCACCCATTACTGCCTCGGCTCGGCGCTGGCGCGCCTGGAGGGCCGGATCGCGCTCGAGGAGATCTTGAAGCGCTTCCCCGAATGGGATGTCGACATTGCCGAATGCAAGCTTTCCCCCACGTCCACCGTGCGGGGTTGGGAGACAATGCCGGCCGTTCTCCGCTGAGACGTGCCGGTCGGATCGAGTCAGGAATTGAGGTATGTCATGACTGAAGACCGTGAAGGGCGAGTGGCAGGCAAAGTCGCTTTCGTCACCGGGGCGGCGCGCGGTCAGGGCCGTAGCCACGCGGTGCGGTTGGCGCAGGAGGGCGCCGACATCATCGCCGTCGACATCTGCAAGCCCATCCGCGAGGGACTCACGGACACCGCGATTCCGGCATCCACCCCCGAGGATCTGGCGGAGACCGCTGACCTCGTCAAGGGCCACAATCGCAGGATCTACACGGCCGAAGTCGACGTGCGTGACTACGCCGCCTTGAAGGCCGCCGTGGACAGCGGCGTCGAGCAACTCGGCCGGCTGGACATCATCGTGGCCAACGCGGGCATCGGCAACGGCGGCGCAACTCTGGACCAAACCAGCGAAGAAGACTGGACCGAGATGATCGACGTCAACCTGGCGGGAGTGTGGAAAACCGTGAAAGCCGGTGTCCCGCACATCCTGGCCGGCGAACGGGGTGGGTCGATCATCCTGACCAGCTCGGTCGGCGGCCTCAAGGCCTACCCGCACACCGGTCATTACGTCGCCGCCAAGCACGGCGTCGTGGGGCTCATGCGAGCCTTCGCAGTCGAGTTGGGGCAGAAGATGATTCGCGTCAACTCGGTGCACCCCACGCACGTCGCCACCCCAATGCTGCACAACAACGGAACGTTCAAGATGTTCCGGCCAGATCTGGAGAACCCGGGCCCCGACGACATGGCCCCGATCTGCCAGCTGTTTCACACGCTGCCGATTCCGTGGGTGGAGCCGCTCGACGTCAGCAACGCGGTACTGTTCTTCGCTTCCGACGAATCCCGCTACGTCACCGGCGTGACCCTGCCCATCGATGCGGGTAGCTGCTTGAAATAGAGTTCCGTCATATGGACGGATTCGTTTCTGGTTTTGGGGGCCGCGGAACGGTAATCACAGGCGGTGCGAGTGGCATCGGTTTGGCCACAGCCACCGAGTTCGCTCGGCGCGGCGCCAAAGTCGTGCTCGCTGATGTCGATAAGCCCGGCCTGGAACAGGCCGTCGCGCACCTGAACACCGAGGGCTTCGAAGCGCATGGCGTGTTGTGCGATGTACGGCATCTCGACGAAGTCACTCATCTCGCGGACGAGGCTTTCCGCCTGCTCGGGCAGGTCGACGTGGTATTCAGCAACGCCGGCATCGTCGTTGCGGGTCCGCTCGCGCAGATGACGCACGACGACTGGCGCTGGGTGATCGACATCGACTTGTGGGGCTCGATCCATGCCGTCGAGGCGTTTTTGCCGAGGTTGCTCGAGCAGGGCACGGGCGGCCACATCGCCTTCACAGCGTCCTTCGCAGGCCTGGTGCCCAATGCCGGCCTCGGAACGTACTGCGTTGCCAAATATGGCGTCGTCGGCTTGGCGGAGACGCTGGCTCGCGAGGTCAAAGACGACGGCATCGGTGTCTCGGTGCTCTGCCCGATGGTCGTCGAAACCAAGTTGCTCTCCAACTCCGAACGAATCCGCGGCGCTGATTACGGACTGGCGTCCGCGCCCGATATGACGGGTGGGCTCGGGCCACTCGCGGCGCAGGACGACACCCTCGACGTCGACGACGTCGCCCGGCTCACAGCCGACGCGATTGAAGCCAACCGGCTCTACGTCCTGCCGCACGAGGCAGCCCGTGCCTCGGTCCGGCGCAGGTTCGAACGCATTGACCGCGCCTTCGACGACCAGGCCGCCGAGGGCTGGCGCCACTAGCACCGACAACGACTTAACCTGGTGCCCGGCCGATGATGCCGTTGGCTTCCAGGTCGGCGATTTCTGCTGCGGTCAAGCCGAGCTCGGCGAGCACCTCGTGGTTGTGCTGCCCAAGCAGCGGCGCGGGTCGAGTGTGAAACGTGTCGGGGCCGCCGGACGACCTCATCGCCACGGTGCTGAAGTTGGCCCTGCCGTGCACCGGGTGGTCGACGACCTCGAAGAAGCCGCGGAACGACAGCTGATCCAACTCCGGCTGGCGATGTGGCTGCATCACCTTCGCCACCGGCACCCCGGCATCCCACAGCGTCGTTACGATGTCATCGCCGCTGCGGTGCTCACACCAGGCGGCCAGCTGGCCGTCGATCACATCGTGGCGAGCTCGACGCCCGGCCGTATCCGCCAACACGGGATCCGTTGCCCAGGAGGGCGATCCGAGTGCCTCGCACAGGCCGTTCCATTGCGAATCCGTTTCCACTGCGATAGCGACCCAGCTGTCGAGTCGGCCGAACTCGTCGACGTCGGCGGTGCGGTAGAGGTTCTGCGGCGCCGCTGTTGGCCCGCGGTTGCCCGCGCGTTCCAGCAGTGCCCCGTAAGCGGAGTACTCGACGATCTGCTCGGCGGAGATGCTGAGCGCGGCATCGACCATCGCCGCCTCGACAAGCACACCCTGTCCGGTGCGGCGGCGGTGCTCCAGCGCCAGCAATAGTGCGTTAATCGCATGCACGCCTGCGTTGGGATCACCGATCGAGTACGGCTCGAAGGGCGGTCGGTCGGGATAGCCGGTCAGCCAACTCAGGCCGGCCGCGGATTCGATGACATAGGCGAACGCCGGGTTGTCGCGCCACGGTCCATCGAGGCCGAACCCGGGCATTCGCATCATCACCACGCTGGGCTGAAGTGTTTGCACTGCAGCGAAATCCAGCCCGATCTGGTCCAGCACCCGCGGCGTGAAATTTTCCACGACCACATCGCATGTCGCTATGAGCCGGCGCAGCAGCTCCCGCCCGCGCGGGTGCTGCAGGTCCAGCGTCACACCCTTCTTGTTGGTGTTCAGCGCCGTGAAAATCGGTGACTTCTCCCACCACTGGTCCTCGGTGACGGGCACGCCGGCGATTAGTCGGGTGCCGTCGGGGCGACGGGTGGATTCGACGTGGATGACCTCGGCGCCGAGCATGGCCAGAAAGTGGGTGCAGCATGGACCGGCCCAGAACGTCGTCATGTCCACCACCCGAAGCCCGGTGAACGGCAACCGTTCTGCAACAGAATTCGGCGCCGGCCGCGGGATCAGGCTCGCGGCACGATACTGCTCGGTGTGCTCTCCCAGCCGCGGCGCTGGCTGCGGCGATCGCAGCTGTGCCGGCTGCATCCGGTATGGATGGCCCGGCTGCTGAAATCCATCGCGCGGGTTGCGGATGAACGAACCACGCTCGACGAAGTGATCCAGCGTCGTGACGTTGGCGCCGTTGCCCACTGGCGCGTTGGGGATCCGGAAAGCCGTTGCAAGCTCGCGGATCTCGTCGACCGAATTGTCGGCCACCCAGGCATACAATTTGTCGGCATAGACGTTGGCCTGCTCGGTGATCGTCAGCGGCGATTCCTCGTCGATCCACTCGGGGTGACCGACCATCGCACACAGGTCAAACCACTGCTGTGCGGTGCCACATCCGATGTCCACCAGGCCGTCTTTGGCCTCTGCCACCCCCGGCACCGTCAGCCGCCGGGCGTCTCGCCATGGCCGTCCGAGCACCTCGAAGTAACTGACGGGGTAGTAAGTCAGGCCCAAGATTTGTGTTTCCAGCATCGACAGGTCCAGCAGTTCTCCTGTCCCACCACTGATCCGGCGGTGGCGCGACGTCAGCGTGGCTGCACTGGCATAGGCTCCGGCAAAGTAGCCGCCGACCTGGCCGCCGACAAATACCGGCGCGCGCTCTGGATCGCCGCGTCCGAGCCCGACGATTCCTCCCGACCACGCCTGCAGCGTGAATTCCGTTGCGGCGCGGTCCCGCCATGGACCCTCAAGCCCGAACGGTGTGATCGAGGTGACGGTGAGGTGTGGGTTGCTGCGGTGGATTGCTTCAGGTGTAAAGCTTACGTGCTCAGCCACTTTCGAACCGGCAGACCACACCACGGCGTCCGCCGACGCCAGCAGCCGGACGACGAACGCGACGTCTTCGTCGTTCGCAGGGTCGGCGACAACACTCTGTTTCGAGCTCGCCAGAAAGCTGAATAATGCACCGTCGCTGCCGGCCTCGATGGCGGCATCCGAAGCCGACCACGAACGCAGCGGATCACCTTCTGGTGGCTCGACTTTGATGACATTTGCGCCACCGTCGGCCAGTAACTTGGTGCAGTAGGCGCCCGCTATTCCGGTGGACAGGTCGACCACCGTGTAGCCGGCCAGCGGCGGTTCGGCCGAGGGCTGGACTGCTAGGACCACTAGTTCTTTCTCTTCCCCTTGGAGTCCTTCTTGCGCGCCTTCTTGCTCAGGCGCCATTCCGGGGGGAACTTGCCGTCGTTGTCTTTGACCGCGTCGCCCAGACCACGTTCGATCGCGTCAGCAAGCGTCAGCTCGTCGCCGGCATCCGGACGGACGGTGCTCCCCAACGACTCGAAAACACCGCTGAGCATGCTGCCCAGATATTCGCCCTGGAACTGCTTCATGATTTCGAAGAAGACCTTCTGCATGAACACGGTGTCGGTGGGGCGATTGCGCGCGCAGGCCAGCGCGTACTTCTCCACCTCTGCTTCGAGTTGGTCTCTGGGGACCACGCTATTGAGAAAGTTGCAGTCGTACATCTCGGCGGCGGTGAAAGCCCTTCCGGTGAATACCATTTCCTGAAACTTCCGAATGCCCATGGTCTGCGCCCACCACCACATTCGCGGTCCCCAGCCGTAATAGCGAAACGACGGATGCCCGAACAGTGCGTCGTCGCTGGAGATCACCAGGTCGGCGTCGGCCGCCTGGTAGAAGTGCCAGCCATAGCAGTAGCCCTTGGCCTCGAGAATGCTGATCTTCTTGAAATCCTGCAGCCCGCGGATGCCGGAGTTCGGGTTGGCATACCACTGTCCGAGGGTGGCGCCGCTCCGGAACGAGCCTTCAGGCGGATATCTGACCTCGCCGACGCCGACTCGGTACTCGGCGAGCCGCGCAGCTTGGTCCGCCGAATCCCGCACCCGCATGGCCTCGGTGAGATCCGCGCCCGACCCCAGATCGTCGCCGGCGCCGCGGACCACCAGCACCTTGACGTCGTCGTCGATGCCGGCCCGGTGCAACAGATCGGCGTAGCGCAGGCGCGCGGCGATAGTCGGTGCATTGAGGTAGTCCGGCCGCTCGAACGTGATGGTGGCGATGCGGGTCTTGACGTCCTTGTCGTAGCGGATGATCTCCTCCGCCGGTGGCTCCGACTTTTCGGCCATCGCTAGACATGCCAGAACGGGCTCGAGGTCAGTACCTCGGGACCGTCTTCTGTAATCAGGACCGCCTCTCGCCCGAATACCGCTCCGACTCCCTGTTCCCAAACGTAGCCCGTCACGGCGAGCACCATCCCTGGCTCCAGCCGTTCGTGGGCCGCGGTCGCGGGTAGATGCTTGGAGACGACAGGCGGGTCGAAGCCCATGCCCAGCCCCCGCGCCACCGGCATCGGCGGCGCCGGCTCGCCCGCTGCTTGGTAGGCGGCAATCAATTCCCCCGCCCCGGCACCGGGTCGACATGCGGCGATCAGTTTGGCCCACAGGCCTTCCCAGCGCTTGTACAGTGCGGCAGCGCCAGTGACGCCGTGTTTCTTGTCTGCGGGCCAGGTTCGCCCCACCTCGCCGACGTAACCACCGGCCAGAACTCCGGCAGAGAACGCCACCAGATCGCCGTCCTGGATGCGGCCTTGAACTCGACCAGTCCCGTTTGCCCGTCGCCACGGATGCTCTCGTGAAGTCACCCATGCGACATCCTGATTCGACGGGGTACTCACGCCGCCGGCCGCCGCGGCCTCCAACAACGCGCCCGCCAGAGCTTGTTCGGTTACCCCTGGCCGCAACTCGGACACCGCGGCGGCTAGCGCGGATTCGGCCACCGCGACCGATTCGCGCAGCGCGGCGACTTCCTCGGCCGTCTTGATACGCCGGGCGGCACGCATCGCCAGCTCCCCGTCGACCAGCTCGGCATTGGGAAACGCCGTCGGCAGCAGCTGCGCGAAAACCGGTGACAGCGCGTCGGTTCCGACGCGGCGAGCGGTGGCAGTGCCATCGATGCGTTGCAGAGCCGCCATGGTGTTCATTGGATTCCACGAGATGCCGTAGAGATGCTCGTGCGGGATGTCCTCGGGAACACCTTCGTCCCAGGTGCTGAGCAGATGAATTGCACCGGTCTCGCGTACCAGCACGCAGGTCGGGCCGAACGGCCGGGTCCCGGCGACCCACAACTGCGGCGCACCTGTGACGTACCGGACGTTGGCTTGCCGCCCCAGGACCAGGACATCGAGGTCATGGGCCGCCATCTGCTCCAGCGCCCGTTGGCGGCGGCCCGAACGGAGCGTGCGCTCGTCGGGCAGGACTTCAGTTGCCATACGGGTCATAGGGGTAGTCGGTCAAACGGATCCAGCCTTCCTCGGTGATCACCAGGACCTCTTCGCTGCGGTAGCCGCCGGTGCCGTCTTCCCACACCACCGGTTCCAGAACCAGCACCATCCCGGCTTGCAGAACGAAATTCTCGTCGAACTCCTGCCCGAGATCAGTTCCGATCATGGGCATTTCGGCGGCATTGACACCGATACCGTGTCCCAGGTAAAAGTGCGGCAGCCACGGCTTGGTTCCGCCATTGGCCTTGATTGCCGCCCTGCCCAGGTCCGCGGCGGTGGCGCCGGCCTTGGCGACATCCAGGACTGCGGTCATGATCGTGAACCATTTGTCGAACTGCGCCTGCTGACGTGCCGACGGGCCCCGGCCGACGATCCAGGTGCGTCCGAAGTCAGAGCAGTAGCCCTGGTACGTGATGCTGACGTCGGTCCACAACACATCACCTTCAGCCAACTCACGCTCGGTGCTCAGCAGCGGCAGCGCCAAGTCGCCGTGCGTGGTCCACACGCCCTCGGCCTTGCTCGGCGGCATCACTTGCCAGATTGGTTCGAGCATGCTGGCGGTGGCCCCCAACTCGAAGGCGCGGCGCAAAAAGCTTGCCGACAAGTCGATCTGGCGTATTCCGGGGGCCAGACGCTTGTGCACCTCGACCATTGCCTCGTCGGTGATCCGGATCGCGGTGCGCATGCACGACAATTCGTCCGGAGTCTTGATCGACTTGGCGGCGCTGACGATGGCCGCGGCGTCGACCGGAGCACCGTTGGGGAACAACAGCTTGGCAGCACTAGACATGGCGCCCGTGCACTCATCGATCCCGACCACCGCCCCGGCCGGAATCAGGTCAGCCAGCAGCCGCGCGAAATCGGCTACCCCTTCCTCGAATTCGAGATAGACCGGCCCGTGCAGGTGATCGGCGGGCAAGTCCGACTCCTGCGAGGCACCTTCGCGAAACGGCAGGAACAGGTGCGGCCACTCGTCATTGGCGAGCACCACCGCCACCGGGCGCTCTACGTAGGACAGCCCGGCATCGCCGAGCGGCCAGCTCGCTCCGGTCGCGTAGACCACGGCGCTGTTGCCCAGCAGGATCATCGCGTCGACGCCGCGGTCGGCCATCGCCGCGCGCAGCCGCGCCCCCGTCTCGCGCCGCATCCGGGTCAGATCCGGGTTCTCGGGAATCACCAAGGCTTCAACGGCAGCGCTGCCGGCCTGAGCAAAAGTGGTCACAGGCCAAGGAATTCCGTGATATTGCCGCTGACGATGCGGGCCGCATTCTCCGGCCCGACCGCTTCGACGACGGCCGCCAGCGACTTCTCGGAATATCCGTACGTGCTTTCGTTGTGCGGATAATCGCTGGACCACATCACCCTGTCCATACCAATCTTGTCGATCAGCTGCAGGCCCAGTGGGTCGACCATGAACGACGCGCGCATGTGATTGTCCCAGTAGTACCGCACGTCGTGCTCCAGCGGCCGGTTGAACATGTGCTGATAGGACGCCACCAGGTGCTCGGCATCCTGCAGGGCCCACGGCACCCAGGCGATCCCGCCCTCGAACCAGCCGATCCGCAGCCCGGGGTGCTGATCCAGGATTCCGCCGAAGATGTACTTAGAGAACGTCTCCCGGAATCCGTCGATGTTGATCATCATCCCGACGACAACGCTGTTGAACTCGCACGGGCTTTTCGGCGGGGTCTCGCCGATGTGGTGCGTGACCGGAACACCGGAGGCCTCGATCTCGTCCCAGACCGCGCTCATGGTGGTGCTCGCGTAGTCGATAGGGTTGCCCTCGTCGTCCTTGCCTGGGTTCAGCGGCATTAAAAACGTCTTGAGCCCCAACGATTTCAGCTCGGCCAGTGTCCGGCGCGTGCCCTCCGGATCCCACCAGTTGATCAGGCCGGCACCGTAGAAGTGGCCGTCGGAGCGCTCCTGGATCTCCGCGATGTACTCGTTGTAGATGCGAAAGGCGAGCTCGCGAAGTTTCTTGTCCGGGTAGTGGAAGAGCGCCAGAACCGCGTTGGGGAACGCCAACTCCTTATCGACGCCGTCCTCGCGCAGCTCCTGGATGCGGGCTTCGATGTTGGTACTCGCCGCCCCCGGCAGATCGTCGTACTGCATCAGCACCGCGCTGAAGTCACCCGGCAGGAACGACTGGCCCTTGCGCCCCACCTGATAGGCGCCGTCCTCGTACCAGATGCGTGGCGCCTTGTCCTTGAGGTCGTCCGGGAAGCGTTCGTAGAAGATGTCGGCGGCCAGGGAGATGTGGTTGTCCGCCGAGAAGACCACCGTTCCTTCCGGCAGGCCTACGTCGCTGCCCGCGGCATGCCCATGGCGATTCTTCGGCGCACCATAGCCTTCGGGCGGGTAGAGCGAGACTGTGCTGGTCTGAGTCATGATTGACCCTCCATTCGGATCGACAGTTTTTAGAGTAGCTACCAGGTCACGGGCAGTTCGTAGACGCCATAGGCGAGCCGGTCGTGCTTGAACGGGATGTCCTCGATCGGGACGGCCAGCGCCAAGGTGGGGACTCGCTGGAACAGCGTGCGGAAGACGATCTGCAACTCCGCCCGGGCGAGCTGCTGGCCCACGCACTGATGCCTGCCGTAACCGAACGCGACGTTGCGGTCAGCGCCCGAGCGGTGCAGGTACAGCCGGTCCGGTTCGGGGAACGCACTCGGATCCCAATTGGCCGGGGCGAGGTCGATGATGATGCCCTCGCCGGCGCGAATGACCTCACCGGCGATGTGGATGTCTTCGACGGCGACGCGGCGCTGGCCGTTCTGGATGATGCTGAGGTAGCGCAGCAACTCCTCGACGGCGTTGGCGACAATCTTCGGGTCGTCGGTGTCGCGGATGACGGCAATCTGGTCGGGGTTTGCCAGCAGGGCGAGCACACCCAGCCCGAGCATGTTCGCGGTGGTCTCGTGTCCGGCGATCAGCAGCCCGGTGCCCAATTGGGCGGCCTCTTTCACGCTGAGTTCACCGGCGTTCACTCGCTCAGCCAGATCCGAAACCGCGTCTGGCGCAGAATCCGAGGCAGGGTTTTCCATCTTGGTCTCGACCAGCTGGCACAGGTATTTGTGCAGGCTCATCGCACCTTTGGCGGTGTCCTCGCCGGTCGCGTAGCGCGCCAGCCCGACATTGGCGTGGTGCTGGAACATCTCGGCGTCCTCATAGGGCACCCCCAGCAGCTGGCTGATGACTAGCGAGGGAACCGGCAGCGCCAACGCGGCAACGATGTCGGCCGGCTTCGGGCCGGCCAGCATGGCGTCGATGTGGTCGTCGGTGATCTGCTGGATGGTCGGCCGCAGTCCCTCAACCCTTTTGAACGTGAACGGCTTCGACAGCATCCGCCGGAATCGGGTGTGCTCTTCGCCGTCGGAGGTGAAGACGGATCGGGGGCGCTTGTGCACGGTCGACAACATGCCCGCGTTCCAGTGCGGAAAGCCGGGCACCCGGTCGTCGACGCTGACCCGCGAGTCGGAGAACAGCTCCCGGCACTGCTCGTAGCCGGTGATGAGCCACGGTGTGCTGCCGTCCCAGATCCGCACCCGCGACAACGGCCGCTCTTCGGCCAGTGCCATGACGTCCGGTGGCGGGGCGAACGGGCAGCCCGCCGCTCTGGCCATCGGGTACTCCGGGATTTCCGAGCCCGTTTCGGCGGCGGTACTCGTCAAAGTGTCCGACATCTCTACTCGGGTCCCCTCATTCCTCGATATGGATGGCCAGTGCGGGACACGCCGCAGCGGCCCGGCGGGCGCCCTCGGCTTGCTCGGCGGGCGGGTTCTCGTTGAGCAAGACGACGACGCCGTCGTCGTCCCGCTGGTCGAAAACTTCGGGCGCATTCATGACGCAGTTGCCCGACGATGCGCAGATGTTCTGGTCGACAGTCACTTTCATTACACACTCTTCACTCGTGCGGCGTCACGGGCGCCAACCACAGGCCCACGATCGCGTCAATGAGGCCGGTCGCGGCTGCCCGCCAGGACGGACGCGCCAGCGATGCACCCGCCGCGAGCGAGCGTTCGAGGTCCGCACAGGTGTGGATCAACAGGTTGCGGGCCATGATGTTTCGTTCGTAGCGGACGTCAGCCGGCAGGTTGGGAAGGCAACGGTTGATGCCGTCGATGACCTGAACCAGCGACGGCGAGCTGAGAGCATCCTTGACGACGATGTTGTAGTAGGCCGGATCGGTCATCGCTTGCGCCGCGAAACGCGCGTACCACGTGGGATTACCGAGCGCAGCCAAGTGTTCGGTGAGTGGGCGCACCAGACATCCCACCCAGTTGCGCATCTCGGCGCCTTGACCCAATTCCGCGCCCAGCTCGGCCACCATCTCCTCACGTAGCTGTTCGATGGGCTCGCGATGTTTCTGCTCGATGGCAAGTACCAGGTCGGCTTTGGCGCCGAAGTGGTAACCCACCGCTGCGTTGTTGCCCTGGCCGGCGGCCTCGCTGACCTGCCGGTTGGATACCGCGAACATGCCATGCTCGGCATACAGCCGCTCGGCGGCCGCCAGGATCGCCTCCTGGGTCGAGGTGGCCCGCTCACTGCGAACGGTCCTGCCGGCTGCGGTCATCCTGCTAGTCAACCCCGCGGGTTGCCATTAAGTCAAGCGATTGATTTAATTCGCGGTCGCCTGAACGTGACGATGCAGTCACGCTGGAGCCCGAATGCGACTGCAACGTCACACGCGAGGCCGTGCAGCCTGTCATCCCTCGCGCTTCGTGGACCGGATCGGCTTGCCCGCAACCGTCCCGCCGTCCACTGGCAGCACGGTTCCGGTGACATAGCGCGACCGGTCGGTGGCAAAGTACAGCGCCGCTTCGGCTACGTCCTCGGGCGTGCCATCGCGCTTCAACGGCCGGTCGGCCCGCATTGTCTCGCGAATCGCCGCCTCGAACCGCTCGAGCTGTTCTGCATCCATATTCGCCGCCGACTTCGCCACCAACGGGGTGGGGATATTGCCTGGCGCGATGGCATTGACCCGAATCTCGTGGTACGCCAACTCGATTGCCGCGCACTTGGTGAATTGGATGACCGCTGCCTTCGACGCGCGGTAGGTCATCACACCGCCACCGGCCTGGATCCCACCGATCGAGCTCACGTTGACGATCGATCCTCCGCCGTTGTCGGCCATGTGCCGAGCGGCATCTCGGGTACCCGCCATCACACCGAGGACATTGACCGTCATGATGCGGTGAAAGTCGGCCAGATCGTCATCGAAGAATCGACGGTGCATGGTTCCCGAGACGCCGGCGTTGTTCACCATGACGTGCAGGGCGCCGAACTTCTCGACGGCGGTGGCCACCAGTGCCCCGACCTGTTCGGGATCGGAGACGTCCGTGCGCCGAAAGAAAGCGTCCGGCCCCAGCGCTGCCGCCAAGGCCTCCCCTTTGTCGGTTTCGACGTCGGCGATGACAACCCGCGCGCCCTCGGCCGCAAACCGCTCCACCATGCCGCGGCCGATACCTGAGGCACCGCCGGTGACGATGGCGACCTTGCCGGCTAGTTCGTTGACCACACGACGAGTTAATCGGCGTCGCCGGTGTTAAGTCAACCAGTTGATTTAAGAACGCGGGAGTCCCGCACCTTTTCGAAGACCGTACGTAAAGACGAGAATCGAGCCACAAGCTCATCGGGCAAAGGTGAAAGGTTATCGAGGTCATGAAGATCGTAGTCATCGGCGGCACTGGACTCATCGGCTCGCAGGTCATCGCCCAGCTCGTCGAGCTGGGCCACGAGGCGGTCGCGGCCTCGCCGCGCTCGGGTGTCAACGCTGTCACCGGTGAAGGTCTCGCCGAAGCCGTCGCCGGTGCGCAGACGGTGGTGGACGTGGCCAACTCGCCGTCGTGGGCCGACGACGACGTGCTGCAGTTCTTCACCACTTCTACGCGCAACCTCCTCGCGGCAGAACGGGACGCCGGCGTGCAGCACCACGTGGCGCTCTCAATCGTGGGTTGCGACCGTGTACCGGACAGTGGGTACATGCGGGCCAAAATCGCCCAGGAGAAGGTGATCGAAGAGTCGGGAGCCCCGTATTCGGTCGTGCGGGCAACTCAGTTCTTCGAATTCGTTGGCGGCATCGCCGATTCGATGACCGACGGTGACACGGTCCGCGCGCCGCATGCGGCGTTCCAGCCTATCGCCGCCGCGGATGTCGCCACAGGCGTCACCCGCGCGGCGACTGGCGACGCGGTCAACGGGATAGTCAACATCGCCGGCCCGGAAAAGCGCGGCATGGACGACTTCATCCGAACCCAGTTCGTGGAGACTGGCGTTGCGCGCCCGGTGGTGACCGACGCTCAAGCCCGTTATTACGGTGCGGTGCTCGACGATCGCAGCATCGTTCCCGTCGACGGAGAGAACACGAGCATCTTCCCCACGCGCTTCACCGACTGGCTGTCCTCTCGCGCCGGCGCCGTCTGAGGTCAGGCAAGCGCGGCGGGGCACGAACTTCAATACGGCGGCGAGTGTGGGGAATAAGGTCGTCAACACATCGAAATTCGTCCATAGGCCCCACGCTGGACGGCACGCTGTCGCGGCGAGGTAGCCCGGTTGCGATATGCGCTATTCCCGAGCAGGGTTAAGGCGCCCGGGAGAACTAGACACAGGCAAGGAGCTGTCAATGCCTACGCTGCCCACCAGCGAAGTCCCCTTCGACAGGGCGCGGCTCACCAGGCGCGGTTTCATAGCCGCCGGCATCGCGAGTGGATTCGCGGTGGCTGCCTGCAGTCAAAATCCGCAGCCGGCGAGCAGCGAAGCCAAAATGGACGCCGCGATCAAGGCCGCCGAGGCGGCCCGGCTGCACAGTGGACGCACCGTGACGGCCACCTTGACCGCCCAGCAGACCGATATCGACCTCGGTGGGGTCACCGCACGTACGTGGGCCTTCGGCAGCACCATCCCGGGCCCGCTGATCCGGGCCAGCATCGGCGACGAGCTTGCAATCACGGTCCAAAATCGGCTCAGCGAGCCGACGTCGGTGCACTGGCACGGAATCGCGCTGCGCAATGACATGGACGGCGTCGAGCCCGCCACCCCGAACATCCCCGCCGGACAGGACTTCACCTATCGGTTCTCCGTTCCCAATGCCGGCACCTATTGGGCCCATCCGCACGTCGGCCTCGAAGAGGACATGGGCCTTTATCTGCCGGTCATCGTCGACGATCCGACCGAGCCGGGCAACTACGACGCCGAATGGATTGTCGTCATGGATGATTGGACCGATGGCGTCGGCAAAAGCCCGCAACAGCTATACGACGCCCTGACCTCGCCGAACAAGCCCACGATGCAAAACACGCCCCCGCCGGCTTCCGCAACGCCGACAACGACACGAACGCCGACCACCACGACAACGCCGACCACCACAACCAGCAAAGCGACGACAACGACCGGGACGACCGGGACGACCGGGACGACCGGAACGTCCGGGACGTCCGGGACGACCTCGACAAGCGTGGCGGCCGGCGCGCCGGGTGAAGTCGGCACAAGCGACCTGCTCGGCGGCGACGCGGGAGACATCGCCTACCCCTACTATCTGATCAACGGCCGTGTCCCCGCGGCCGCCACCACACTCAATGCGAAGCCGGGCCAACGAATCCGGATCCGCTTCATCAATACCGGCTCGGACACCGCATTTCGCGTTGCGCTGGCAGGGCATTCGATGACGGTCACCCACACCGACGGTTTCCCGGTGGTGCCCACCCAGGTCGACGCCCTGCTGATCGGAATGGCCGAACGCTACGACGTCATCGTGACCGCCGCCGACGGCGTCTTCCCACTGGTCGCAGCCGCGGAAGGGAAAAACGCCGTTGCACGTGCGCTGCTCGTCACCGGCTCAGGCAGCCAACCCGATCCGCAATTTCGGCCGACTGAACTCACGAAGCGGGTGGGAACGATCGATATGTTCACCGCGACCACCTCTGTCAACTTGGGTGCGGCCCAACCCAACCTCAAACTCCAGGTCGTCTTGGGAGGCGACATGGCGAAATACGTATGGACGATCAACAGCGAGCCCTACAGCAAGACCAACCCACTGCACATGCGACAGGGCCAGCGGCCGATTATCACATTCGACAACCAAACGATGATGTACCACCCGATTCACTTGCACGGCCATACTTTCCAGCTGATCAAGGCCGACGGCGCGCCCGGCGCCCGCAAGGACACCGTGATCGTCCTGCCCAAGCAGAAAATCGACGCCGTCCTGGTCGCCGACAACCCGGGCTTGTGGATGTTGCACTGCCACAACACCTACCACGCATATGCCGGGATGCAAACCCGTTTGGACTATGTTTTCTGACCAGCCTTCTGACCCTGTTGACCGGGGCCGAATGTCGCGAGAAAGTCCAGCACCAACTCGTTGACCGCCGACGACTGCTCGATCTGCGGACAGTGGCCCGCCTCGTCGACGACCGCTGAGCGTCCGTGTCGGATCTGCTTGGCGATCTCAGCGGCCCAGCCGCTGGGCAGGAGCTTGTCGTCTGCCCCTTCAATGACAAGCATCGGCACGTCGATGCGCTCGTACGCCCGCGCACTTGACGGAGTCGAGGGCCGCGAAGAACCGGGACGGCGGAAACGGGCGGCGGCCACCGCCTCCCACGCCCCGGGCGCCACGCTCGACTCGTAGCGCCGGCGCACGTAGTCGTTGTCGGCCGGATAACCGGCACCGTAAAACAGCGCCTCGACAATCCGCTGCATGGCCGGGAGGGTCGCGTCGTACTCCTGCAGGGCCTCAAAGTGCTTGTTTTGCTGGATCTCTCCGCCTCCGCAGATGATGACCAGGCTGCGGACCGGCAGTAGCGGCGCGTCCGACGTGGCGTCGTTGAGCAAGTTGATGGCGCCCATCGAGTTGCCGACGAAATGCGCCGACCGTACGCCGAGCGTCTCGCAGAAGCGCGCCACATGCCGAATCCGCATCCCGCGGCCATCGACGAAGTCGATCACCTTCGCCGACTGCCCGAACCCCAGCATGTCAGGGGCCAGCACTCGATACCGCGCGGCGAGCGCGGCGATGTTGCGCTCCCATCCAAGTTCGGCGCTGGCGCCGAATTCGCCACCGTGCAGCAGGACCACCGGATCACCCTCGCCGGCCTCCAGATAGCTGGTTGCCAGACCGTCGACCACCGTGGTCTTGCGCTGGAAATCCATCATTTGATCGCTATCGGGTTCACCGGCGAGCCCACGGCGCCAACGAATCTCAATGGCGGAGCCACAAGCTGAAATTCGTAGACACCGTCGGCTGCACAGTCTTCCGCCAGTGCGGTGAGGTCCCAGTACTCGCCGAGCATCAGCCCCATGTCGCGCAGGGTCAGTAGGTGGAACGGCAGAAACACCCCCTCGACTCCAGAGACCGGGTCTTCGACCTGGAGGTTGTCGGACGCGACGGCGGCGATCTCGTGATCGTGCAGCCACTGCGCGCACCGCCAGTCCAGTCCGGAGTACGGCTCGGTTTTGTTTCCGGTCATGAGAAACCTTGCCCACCAACCTGTTCGGACCAGTACGATGTCACCGCGCTCGATCGTCACCCCCTGCGACCGAACCACGTCGTCCAGCTCTTCGGGAGTGATCGGATTCCCGTGCTCGAGGAAGACCTCGGCGTCGCGGTGGCGCACCAAGTCCAGCAGCAGACCGCGCGACGTGATGCCCTTGCCGTCGACCTTCTCGATGCCGCAGTGAAAGGCTCCCATGCTGGTCACCGAACCCGCCGAAAAGCCGTTGTAAAGCTGGTCGTCGTAGTAGACGTGCGACAACGCGTCCCACTGGGTGGCCGCCTGCAGCGGCATGATGATCATGTCATCGTTGAAGCGGAACGGATTGTCGACGAAGTAGCCGCCCATCTGGTGAGCTGTCGGGTTTCGGTCCCACTGAGGTCCGTACTGGGCCAGCGTGTTCGCATCGCCGCCGTCGACGGTCATGACATGCACGGGGTTGTGCCGGAACCCGAAGGCACCCTGCGGGCCGGACGACCCGAAATCCACTCCGAGCGGAAACACCTTGCCGTGCCGGACCAGACTCGCGGCCTGCCGCACCTTCTCGGCGGTGATGAAGTTCAGCGTGCCGAGCTCGTCGTCGTCCCCCCAGCGGCCCCAGTTGCTGACATCGCGAGCGGCGCGCCGAAAGTCAGTCATGGTGGCCATGGGGCCCGTCCTTCCTGAAGTTCACTGGCGACTGCGGCGCCGACGTTCCCGCCGTCAACCCAGATAACCTGGCCCGAAATATAGCTGGCCGCGCGGCTATTCAGGAAGACCAGCACCGCAGCCTGTTCGGCGGGCTCGGAAACCCGGCCCAGCGGCTTGGGTATGTCGTCAAGGAAGCCCTGCCCGTAAGCCGTTCGCAACTGATCGAGGATCGGGGTTTCGGTGACACCGGGCCCGGTGCAGTTGATGCGGATGCCCCGCGCGCCGAGCGGGGTGGCGCTGGCCATCGTGTAGAGGATCAGCGCTTCCTTGGACAACTGGTAGCCGGTACCCACCACATTGGGGTGCTCCCGGCACCAGTCGATACCCTCCCGCATCGTCGCGGTGCGCAGCAGCGGCGCCACATCCCGCAGATGTTCGCGATACGCGGCCGCCGCCAGCGAGGACACGCTCACGACGGAGGATCCATCTGTCATCTTCGGGGTCAGCGCCTCGGTGAGGTGGCGCAGGCCGAGGAAATTGACGGTCACGACGAGCAACGGGTCACCGATTCCCGAGGAGACCCCGGCGACATTGAACAGCGCATCGATGTTGTCGCCGACCGACGTGACGGCCCGATCGATGGATGCCGGATCGGCCAGGTCAACCTCGTGAAAGTCGTTGATCTCGAACGCAGGACGACGTTTGTCGAGCCCGACGACGTTCGCTCCGAGTTCGGTGAGCTGGCGCACCACGTGTTCGCCGATACCCGACGCGCATCCGGTCACCACAACGCGGCGGCCGTCGTAGCGCCACAGCCGGTCGATCTCTCCCAACGATCAGCCCTTCGCTTCGCGCTGCTCCTTCAGTCGCTGCGCCGCCTGGACGCGACCTTCGTTGATCTCCGCCATTGCTTCGGGGATTTCGCTGGCGGTGAATTTACCGCCACGGCCGGTCGGCAGCCCACCGAATGAATAATTCTCGTCGAATTGCGGTGCAGTCGACTCCGGTCGCCGCGCCTCGATCTTCTCGATCACCGGCGCCAGCCGCGCAGCCTTGTCGGCCACCGCCTTTTGGTCACGCTCGATGAATTCGGGCAGAACCTCCTTGCCCATCAGCTCGATGGATTCCATGGTGCCCTCGTGGCTGCGCGGATTGAGCAGCAGGATGATCTCGTCGACGCCGCTTTCCTCGTAACCGCGCAGGAACTCGCGCACGGTGGCAGGTGAGCCGATCGCGCCGCGTCCGGGACCGTAGGCCAGCGTCGGGTCCTTCTCGACTTCTTCGAGATAGCGCTTCCACACTCCGGTCCGCCCGGGTGTGTGCACGCCGGTCATGTAGTAGTGCATGATTCCGAACGAGAAGAATCCACCGCCCTGCCCAAGGAGTTCGAGGGCCTGCTCGTCCGTCTTGGCGACCATCATCGACAGGTCACCGCCGATGGCCAGGATGTTCGGGTTGATCGCCGGAGTGACCGGGACGCCGTTCTCCTCGAGTTCCTTGTAGTAGCCGTTGACCCGCTCGGTCAGCGGCCCGGGACCGGTGTAAGCGAAACTCAAGGCCCCGATGGCCTTTTGGGCGGCCATCTGCACGCTGGCCGGGCGCGTGCACGCGACCCAGACCGGCGGATGCGGCTTTTGCATCGGCTTCGGAACCACGTTGCGGGCCGGCATCTGGATGTGCTCGCCTTTGAAACCCGAGAAGGGCTCCTCGATCATGCAACGGATCGCGACCTCGAGAGCCTCCTCCCATTGGGCGCGCTTGTCGGCGGGATCGATATTGAAACCTCCGAGCTCACCGACGGAGGAGGATTCCCCGGTACCGAACTCGACGCGGCCGTTGGAAAGCAGGTCCAGGGTGGCGATGCGTTCGGCTACCCGCGCCGGATGATTGACCGCCGGCGGCATGTGCATGATGCCGAACCCCAGCCGGATGTTCTTGGTGCGCTGGCTGGCCGCGGCCAGGAAGATCTCCGGCGCCGTGGAGTGACAGTACTCCTCGAGAAAATGGTGCTCGGTGAGCCAGACGGTGGAGAAGCCGGCCTTGTCGGCGGCCTCCACCTCATCCAGACAGTCCTGCAGCATGATTCGCTCGTCATCCTCCACCCAGGGACGCGGGAGGGCGAACTCGTAGAACAGCGAAATTTTCATTGTTACCTCCTGTGAGAACTGATGGTCTGTTTGGCGGCGTGTTTTGCCGCAACAAAGCCAAAGGTCATGGCCGGGCCGATGGTCGCCCCGGCACCTGCGTAACTGCGGCCCATCACCGCCGCAGAGGTGTTGCCCACCGCGTACAGGCCCGGCACGACGGAACCGTCGGCCCGCAGCACTCGCGCGTATTCGTCGGTCAGCAGACCGCCCGATGTCCCGAGATCGCCGAGGACGATTCGAAACGCGTAGTACGGCGGATCCCCGAACGGGTACAGGTTGGGGTTGGGCAAGGTCGTATCCCCGTAGTAGTTGTCGTAGACGCTGTCACCGCGATTGAAATCGTCGTCGTGACCCTTGCGCGCCAGCTCGTCGAAACGCGCTGCGGTTGCCCGAAGTTGGTCCGCCGGGACATCGATCTTGGCCGCCATCTCGTCCCAGCTCATCGCGGCCTTGACGACTCCCGATTCCAGCCAGGCGGCCGGTACCTTGCGACCGGTGGGCACCGGAGCAAACGCAATCTTGGGTATCGGCAGGTGCCCGCCGACGACATAGCGGTTGAAGGAGCGGTGATCGGTGATGAGCCAGCATGGGATGTGGGTAACCCCGGACTTCTGGCCGTCGATCATCGCATGACCGAAGTCCATGTAGGGCGCGGCCTCGTTGATGAACCGCTTTCCCTCGCCGTTGACGATGAACTGCGCGGGCATCATTCGCTCGTTGAGCATGAATTGCATGCGGCCGTCCGGCCATTGGATGGCCGGAAACCACCAAGCCTCGTCGAGCAGCTCGGTCGCGGCGCCCACCCGTTCACCCGCGCGGATTCCGTCGCCCATCGAGGCGGGGTTGCCGAAGCTCCAGTCCTGATCCACGACGGGCTGATGCTCCTTGCGCCAGACCATGTCGTGCTCGAAACCTCCGGAGGCCAGGATCACCCCGCGGCGCGCCCCGACCCGTAGTGGCGTACCGTCTCGCTCCACCAGCGCGCCGGTCACGGATCCGTCTGCGTCGGTGAGCAGTTCGACCATCGGCGCGTTCAGCCAAAGCGGGACGGCGCGCTCCCTCATCGCCAGCCTCAGCCGCGCAGCCAGGGACTGACCGATCGCCGCGATGCGCTCGCCGAACACCCTAGCCCTGACCATCCGCGCGATCAGCTTGAGCAGCACGCCCTTGCCGGCCCACGACTGCCTGACCCGGTAGAAGGAGCGAAGTTCCTTGGGCCCCAGCCAGATTCCCTTGGGGGCAAGCGCCAACGGCTTGAGCAGCGTCTCCTCGTCTTCGCCCAGCTTGCGCAGGTCGATGGGCGGCACGTTGATGGTGCTGCCGAGTTCGGAGCCGCCGGGCAGTTCCGGGTAGTAGTCGGCGTAGCCCGGCTTCCAGACGAACTCAAGCCACGGCGAGAGCCGTTCCAGGAACTCCAGCATCTGCGGCGATGACTCGACGTACTGCCGTAGGCGCGCTTCGCTGACGAGGCCGTCGGTGATCAACTTCAGGTATCCGACAACGCTATCCGGATCGGGGACGTAGCCCTCCCTGTGCTGAGCGGGCGCCCCGGGCACCCACATGCCGCCGCCCGACAGGGCGGTAGAACCGCCGAAATTGGCGGACTTTTCCACCACCAACGCGTCCAGCCCGGACGCGTCGGCGGTCAGCGCGGCGGTCATCCCGCCACCGCCGGAGCCGACGATGAGCACGTCGACGACGTGATCGAAGCCCTCCGGGGCACCAAACGAATCGGCAGGCGCGGCGGTCATTTCGGCGTCGCCGTCCTGATAGCGAAACCGGCGATCAGTTGTGCGGCCGGCTTGTAGTAGCGCACCGTGGTCTGGTACGGCCCCGCCACCGCGAGTGCCGAGAAAGCCGCGAGCCATGTCCTGATCTCATGAGCGGAGCCGCCGCCTTCGTAAAGCACGAACGAGTTGGACCAGGAGTCGAACTCTGAAAGCCGGCCCCCGTCGATGATCTCCAGGAGTTGGTGATCCCACGCCGGGTTGAGCGGTTGCAGGTCGCTCTCGCCCCCGGCGAAGCTCCTGGCCGCGTCCATCACGACCGCCTGCCGAGCTTGCCGCTGTTCGGACGTCATCGGTTCGCCGTGCACGATCCTTTGCAGGACAGCAGGACCGGCGGTCGCCAGGGTCGGTACCGGGGGACTGTGGGAGAGTCCACCGGATCCGATCACTAGGACTCGCTTGTCCAGGGTCGCCAGGTAATTGCCCACCGCCGCGCCCAACGCCCGGCAGCGGTGCAACGGCCCCAACGGCACCGCGATGGCGTTGATGAAGATCGGGATCACCGGACGCGAAGTGGCGTCGCCGAAAAGCTTCTCCAGCGGCTGCACCGTGCCATGGTCCACGTCCATGCTGGCCGATACCGCGACGTCGACGCCCGCGCCGAGCACGGCTTCCGCGCAGTCGGCCGCAATCTCTTCGGGAACATCGAGCGGGCCGACGTGGGTGCCGTAGTCGCCAACTCCCCTGGCATCCAGTCCGATACAGAACGGCGGCATCACCTTGTAGAAGAAACCATTGTAGTGATCGGGGGCAAAGATGACGACTAGCTCGGGGTCAAACTCCTGCACGAACCCTCGCGCATGCGCGATTGCGGCATTTACGTCGTCAAGCAGATCCTGCGACGGCCCCGGTAGATTCAGTAGCGGGCTGTGGGACATGCAGCACAGAGCCAGTGGCACTTGGGGATTCACCCCCTCCCGGCGTCAGTGTGAGGGTGTCAAGGAGCGAGGCGGACAGGTCGGGCGCGAGCTGAGCGATACAGGCACCGGCGATACAGCGATCGGGGCGCAGGAACAACACCGATTCCTTGTGGGCATCGAACCAGGTTTTGAGACCACCGGTGCGATCGCCGACGATCACCACATCGGGGTCTTCGGGAGTCTCAGCGCCCGTCCAGTGCAGCTGAGTGAGCGGGCGCAGCGCAATAAAGCTTGCTCCCAGGGCTTTCCAACTCGCGAAGGCGTCATCGCCGAGGATCTTGCGCGGGTTGTTGTTCCAGCACAGCACGGCGAACCAAGGGCCCAACACGTCGTCCAAAAGAACATCCTGCTGCGTCCGGGTGTCCACCCGCGGCTGGATGAACAAAGTGCCGACCGGCGAACCAGGGTCGCGCGGTTCTTGAGGGATCGAATGAACCACGGCTCCCTGCTCGTAGCGCGGCATCGGCTTGAAGCGCATTTCCAGCACATACCGCTTGAGCGACGGCACAATCGACGCGGATCGCACGATAAGGTCACGGGCGGCGGCCACCCTGCGGTCGGTTGGCGAGATGACCCGGCCCACCATGGTGGAGAGGTCGATCATCGCTCGCGCGTGCTTGCGCCGCTCGACGTCGTAGGTGTCGAGCAACCGGTCGTCGGCCCTGCCGCTGACCACCGCAGCGAGCTTCCATCCCAGGTTCGCCGCATCCCGGATGCCGCTGTTGTAGCCCTGGCCCTGCCACACCGGCATTAGGTGCGCGGCGTCTCCGGCGAGCAGCATCCGGCCGCTGCGGAACGCGCCGGCGATGCGCGAATGGTGCGTGTAGACGCGCCGGCGGATCACATCAACCCGGTCCGGGTGCGGCACCATCCGAGCCAGCATCCGCGTCAGAAAGGCAGGATCCTCCGCCTGCTCGTCCGTCTCGTCGGCGTGAATCATGAACTCGAACCGGCGAATTCCGTGCGCGATCGAGATCGAGGCGTACGGGCGTTCTGGGTCCGCCCCGACCTCGCTGTTCGGGTGACCCAGCGGATCGTTTGCGACGTCGACGACCAGCCATCGGGTGGACGACGTCGTTCCGTCGAACGAAACTCCCATCATCCGGCGGGTTATGCTGCGCCCGCCGTCGCAGCCGACGACGTAACGCGCGCGGAGACTGGAAGCGTTGCCGTCAGTGCCGCACTCGACGGTCACCGCGTCGGCGGCTTGCACGCACGAGCTCATCGGATGGTCCCACCACACCTCGACGTGCTCGAATCTGTCCAGTCCGCACAGTAATTCAGCGTCGACCAGCGGCTGCACGAACCCATTGCGCTTCGGCCACCCGAAACGCGCATCGGGCGGCGCCATTTCGGCGAGCACGCGGCGTTTGGCATCGAAGAAGCGCAGAATCTGGTTGGGCACGGTGTGCGGCAGGATGCGGTCCACCAGACCGATCGACTGGAACGTGCGCAACGACTCGTCGTCGAGTCCAACCCCACGCGGGTAATCGATCAGGTTTTCCCGTTCCTCGACCACCAACGTGCGAACACCTTGCAGTCCAAGGATATTGGCCAAGGTCAACCCGACCGGGCCAGCACCGACGACGAGAACATCGACGTCGACACCATGGACACCGTGCTCGCTTGCGTCCATCAACGCCCCAGCAAGAAGTCGAGATGCAGGCGGTTGAACGTCTTGGCGTCCTCGTACTGCGGCCAGTGACCGCAGCCCGGCATCACCTCGAAGCGCGCACCCGGGATCATCGACGCGATTCGACGGCCCTCGGTCACGTCGGCGGTCGGGTCGTCACTGGTCCACAGCACCAGCGTCGGAGCGGTGATGGCCCCGTATTCGTCGGGGCCGAGGAGATTGCGGGCACGGATTTCCGGGTCCTGCAACGCCATGATGTCGCGCATGGCCGCAACAAATCCCGGTTGCCGGTAGACCCGTTGGCGGCTGGCAACCAGATCGTCGTAATCCTTGGACTTGTCCGCCATCAACCACTTGATGCGCGCCTGAACCGTTTCCCACGTCGGGTCCTCGGCGGCCGCCATGGACAGTGTGATGATCCGCTGCATCACCGCGGGATCGGCCTGGGAGCCTCCGGCCGTGTTGAGCACCAGCCGGTCGATCACGTCCGGATGGTCGACCGCGGCGCGGGCGGCCACCCAGCCCCCGAGAGACTCACCGCTCACGCTGGCCCGGTCGACGCCGATGGTGCGCAGCACCGCCATCAGGTGCTCGACATAGTGACGGACTTCCAGCGGATGACCCGGCTTGTCGGTGTAACCGTGGCCCAGCATGTCGATCGACCAGGTCCAGAAGTGCTCCCCGTGCGCCGCCAGATTGCGCACGTAGGCCTCGGCGTGGCCACCGGAGCCGTGCAACAGCACCAGCGCCGGCCTGCCCGGGTCGCCGGTACGCAGAAAGCGGGTCCGGACTCCCCCGGCTTCAAGGTAACCCTGCTCAAATGCGACGCCCTGGAGATCGCTCCATATGCTCTCGAACTCCGTCACGATTCCTCTCTGGCCGGTCATCATCGGGGTGGAAATCTGGTTCTCGTTTTCGACTTAGGCGGTGTGCTAATATCGCACAGCTACGTGCGTTATATATAGAGCTTCGCTCTCGCAGGAGGGTCTGTCAAGGCTGTGACGGGTTCAGGGACCGGTTCGCAAACGCTGGCCAGGGGGCTCACCGGGCTGCATATGGTGGCGGCCTCCCCGAGCGGGCTTACCGTGCAACAGCTCGCCGACCAGGTCGGGGTGCATCGGACCATCGCATACCGCTTGCTCCTGACATTGGCCGAATTCCGGCTGGTAGCCAAAGGGGAGGACGGGCGCTATCGACCGGCCGCCGGGCTGGCCGTCCTCGGCGCGTCATTCGACCGAAACGTGCGTCAGCTGAGTCTTCCGACGCTGCGCGCGTTGGCCGACGAACTCGGCAGCACCGTATCGTTGCTCGTCGCCGAGGGTGACCAACAGGTGGCAGTCGCCGTGATCGTGCCCAGCCAGGTCGCCTACCAGCTCGCCTTCCACGAGGGCAGTCGATATCCGCTGGATCGCGGCGCCGCTGGGATCGCGCTGCTCGCCAGCATGCCGCCGCGCCCCGGCGAACGGGAGCTCGTCGCCCGCGCCCGCGAGCGCGGCTGGGCGATGACCTACGGGGAGATCGAGCCCAATACCTACGGCCTGGCTGTGGCAGTCCACCGCCCGGCTCCGTCTCCACCAACCTGCATCAACCTCATTTCGCATCGGGAAGACGTCGTGCTGCGCGGGAGGGACGCGGTCCTCAAAGCCGCAAAGCAGTTGGCCGAAGTATTGAGCTAGCCATTGAGCTAGCTAGCGAGCTGAAGGGATACCGTCCATGTCTTGGGACCATGAAGTCGATGTCGTCGTGCTCGGCAGCGGCGCCGCCGCGTTCACGGCCGCACTGACGGCGGTGGTTGCCGGCGCCTCCGTCGACGTGTACGAAAAGGCTCCGACCGTAGGCGGGACCACCGCGGTGTCGGGTGGCATCGTGTGGATCCCGGCCCATAGCCGTTGTCCGGAAAGGGAATTGACGGTTGACGACGCGCTGCAGTATCTTCGCGCGCAGTCGTTTGGTTCGATGGACGACGCGCTGGTGGAGACGTTCGTGCAGACGGGTCCGGCGATGCTGGACTTCGTCGAGGCACACAGCGGTCTGCGTTTCGAGGTCGCCGACGGCTTCCCCGATTACCGGCCGGAGTTGCCGGGCGGACAGCCCACCGGCGGCCGATCGCTCAGCGCCGACGCATTCGACCTCACCCAAATCGGCGAATGGGCAAGCCGCATCACAACATTCCCCGCTGACTGGTCCAACGTCGGTTTCGATGCCGAGACCCGGGCACGTCTGCACGCGGCGGTGGACCAAGTATCCGCCGAGCTGTGCGTGGCCGGAGCCGCGCTGATCGCCGGACTACTCAAGGGGCTGCTCGATGCCGGGGTTTCGATCCACACGAATGCCCGGGCCACCGGGCTCATCGTGGACTCGGGCGAGGTCACCGGCGTACGGATCGGGCCGAACACCAACGTGCGCGCACGGCACGGCGTCATTCTGGGAACCGGCGGCTTCGAATGGGATCCCGTTCTGACGCAGGCATTTCTGCGTGGGCCGATGCACGGTCCGGTCTCGCCGCCGAACAACACCGGCGACGGACTGCGGATGGCGATGGCGCACGGCGCGGATCTGGCCAACATGGGCGAAGCCTGGTGGGTGCCGATCGTGCGGATTCCGGGCGACACCATCGACGGCAAGCAACGCAGCCGCAGCGTACGGCTGGAACGGACCCGCCCTCGGAGCATCATGGTCAACCAGGCCGGGCGGCGGTTCGTCAACGAGGCCTGCGACTACAACTCGATGGCTGGTGCATTCCACTACCTCGATCCCCGCGGCGGCTACGTCAACGACCGCGCGTGGATCGTGTTCGACTCAGTTCACTTGCAGCGCTATGGCTTTCTCGGCTTCATCCCTTCCCAAGCCCCCGGGGAGCCGGTGCCGGACTGGTTCTGCGAGTCGGCGGACCTGGCCGAGTTGGGCGGCAAGACCGGCATCGACGCCGACGGCTTGATCCGGACCATCGAGGCGTGGAACCGCCACGTAGCCGCCGGCGCCGATCCTGACTTCGGTCGCGGCTCAAGCGCATACGACGGCTACTGGGGTGACGACACTGCCACCACGCAGGCCGGCAAGACTCTCGGCCCCATCGACACCGCTCCCTTCTACGCGGTACCGGTGTCGATAGGTGCGATGGGCACCAAGGGCGGACCGCGCACCGACCGCGACGGCCGTGTGCTCCATGTCAGCGGAGAGCCCATCCCGGGGCTGTTCGCCGCAGGCAACGCGATGGGCGGAGTGACCGGCCGGGCGTACGGCGGTGCTGGCGGAACCATCGGTCCGGCAATGGTTTTCGGTTACCGCGCGGGTCACGCGGCCGCCACCGGCAAATCCGTCGATCTGCAGTAGAGGTCCAAGCAGGCCCGGGCATAGCGGGCGTTACTGCGGCGGGAGTCCAGCGGGCCGCCGTGACAGGAGCCGCTCGGCGGCGGTGTAGGGGTCGTCGTGGCCGTCGACCACCGACTCGGCGAGCCGGTCGAGGTCAGGCTGGGTCCGCAACCGGGTTTGCGCCATTGACAGGATCTGCGCCCGGGCACGGGCCACGCGGCGATCACGGCTATCAGTGCGGTGATGCTCATCGATCGCGGCCACCAGGTCCGCTACACCCTCACCCCGGGCGGCAATCAGACTGACGATCGGCGCCTTGGTCTCGGCCCGCAGATCCCGCACGGTCTGCTCGGCGCCGTCTCGGTCGGCCTTGTTGACCGCCACGATGTCGGCGACCTCCAGCACACCCGCCTTGGCGGCCTGGACCGCATCGCCCGCCCCCGGATTGAGGACAACGACGGTCGGGTCGGCGACGGCAGCAATTTCGATCTCGGACTGCCCTACCCCCACGGTCTCCAGCAGGATCACCTCATAGCCGATCGCGCCCAGCAGGCGGATGGCCGCCGGGACCGCGGCGGCCAGACCCCCGAGATGACCACGGGTCGCCACCGAACGAATCAGGACGTCGGAGTCGTTGATGTGGGCGGCCATTCGGATGCGATCACCCAGCAGCGCGCCGCCACTGAACGGTGACGACGGGTCCACGGCCAGCACGGCCACCCGGCACCCGCGTTCCCGGTAGGCACTTACCAGAGCGGCGATTGTCGTCGACTTACCCGCGCCCGGCGGCCCGGTGATTCCAACGACAAGACCCGTGTGAACCGATGAGGTACCGATACTCGCCAGCACCTCGCCGCGCTGTTCACCCTCGACGAGGCTGAGTAGCCGACCCGCTGCGCGTTGAGATCCGTTGCGCGCTCCGGTGATCAGGTCGGCAATGGTCATTTGCGTGTTACGGCGCGGGGACCTCGATGACCGTCGCGGAGCCCATGCCGCCGCCCGCGCACATGGCCGCGACGCCGATACCGCCACCGCGACGGCGCAATTCGTGAACCAGAGTGACCAGCATCCTGGCGCCGGTGGCCGCCACCGGATGGCCCAGTGAGCAGCCGCTGCCGCTGACGTTCACGGTGTCCGGGTCCAGCTCCAGCAGCTTGATGGTGGCCACGCACATCGCCGCGAAAGCTTCGTTGATCTCAAAAAGGTCCACATCGGAGACCGAAAGACCAGCGCGGGCAAGAGCTTTCGGAATCGCATCCACCGGCGCCAGGCCGGTGATCGCGGGATCGACACCGACGGACGCCCAGGACCGCACGGTGGCCAGCGCGGGCAGCCCGAGCGCGTCGCTCGCGATGGTCAACGCCGCGGCACCGTCGTTGGCGCCACAGGCATTGCCGGCGGTGATGGAAAAGCCCTCGATTTCCGGATGCAGCGGCTTGAGTGCGGCGAGCTTCTCAATACTGGTGTCACGGCGCGGGTGCTCGTCGACCGAGAACAGCCCGTGCGGCGTCTCGATGGGAACGATCTCCTCTTTGAAGCGTCCTTCGTCGATCGCTGCGATCGCATTGCGGTGTGACCGCAGCGCCCACTCGTCCATCTCCTCACGACTCACGCCCGCTTTTACCGCAGCGTTCCAGCCCACCGTGATCGACATGTCGAGGTTCGGCGCGTCGGGACGGTCCGGGTGTGTCGGTGGGAACCAGTCGACCCACTCGCCGTCGACCTGTAACCGTGACCGCGGCGAAGTCGATGCCGAGTTCACACCGCCGGCGATGATCAGCTGATCCATCCCCGCCCGCACACTGGCCGCAGCACTCTGCACCGCCGCCTGACCAGCCGCGCAGTGCCGGTTGTTGGCCAAACCGGGCACATGGGACAGTCCCGCCGTAATGGCCGCATGGCGGGCGATCACGCCGCCCCCGTAGAGGCCCTCGCCCAGGATCACGTCGTCGACCTGCGCGGGGTCCAGATCCGCGGCCGCCTCGGAGACCACGTGGTGCGCGAGGTCGAACGCGGTGGTGTCGCGCAGCGTCCCCTTGCGGGCAGTGCCAATGGGGGTGCGCAGGGCGGATACGATGACAGCTTCAGGCACAGGTCTTCTCCTGTTCGGCGAGCACTTCAACAAACTCGGGCGGGGGCTCGAGAGCCGACCGCACACACATGAGAACACTATTCTCTCAGGCTGAGAGCGCGGGTTGCAAGGAGGCGGCTTGACTCATGGAAACTGCCCGCGAAACGCCTTCGGTGCCTCACGTAAGAATGCCCGCGAAATGGTGACTGTCGTGAGGCATGGGAAGTGGGTTGTCGATGACGTCTCGCGCGGAGATCACC
>NZ_JBKQQD010000519.1:0-9174 GCF_052144515.1 Mycobacterium sp.
CTCGCTGGGGCTGATGACGTCGGTGCTGATGACGGCCGACGGCAAAACCGTCGAGGCCGAAGCCGCCCACGGCACCGTCACCCGCCATTTCCGGCAGTATCAGGCCGGCAAACCGACCTCCACGAACCCGATCGCCTCGATCTTCGCCTGGACGCGCGGACTGCAGCACCGCGGCAAGCTGGACAACACCCCGGAGGTGATCGAGTTCGCCCAGAAGCTGGAGGACGTCGTCATCGGGACGGTCGAGAGCGGAAAGATGACCAAGGACCTCGCGCTGCTCATCGGTCCCGAGCAGGAGTGGCAGCAAAGCGAGGAATTCCTCAACTCCATCGCCGAGAACTTGGACAAGGCTCTGGCCAACTAATAACCACCGCGCGAGAGTGCGCGTTTGTACAGTGACACGCCACTGATTAGGTACATCTGCGCACGCCCGCGGGGCTAACGGTTAGCTGGCGGGCGGGTTGACGGCCCGAAGCGCCGGGTTGATCTCTTCGAGGAAGTCGGTGATCACCTCGGTGATGCGCCCGGGCGCCTCGAACATCGGCACGTGTCCGACGCCGTCGAGCACTGTGAGCTTGTGGTCGGCCGGCAGGTGCTCGATGAAATGCCGGGTGAACCTAGGCGCGGGGATGATCCGATCCTTTTCGCAGATCACCAGGTGCGCCGGGACAGCGTTCTGTGCAAGTTCTCGCAGCCCGTGCAGCAGCAGCGCCTTGACCAGCAGCTGCAAGTAGGCGGGGCAGTGCGCGACGTCATCGATGATGATGCTCAGTTCGCGCTCGCTGACCCCGTCCGGCGTCGCGCTGATCGCATAGGTGGCTAACCGGCGGCTGAACGGCAGATGCATCACGCGCGGCCCGAACAACCAAGCGAGTACCAGCAAGGGAATGCCCAGGACGAACTTGGCGATCACCTCGAATTTCACCGGACTCCATCGCGTCCAGCCACCCGCCGGGGCGATGCCGGTGACGCTGCGCGCCCGCCCGCGACGCTCCAGTTCGAATGCGACCCAACCGCCCAGCGAGTTGCCGACGATGTGGGCGGTGTCCCAGCCCAGTTCGTCCATCTGGCGTTCGACGTGATCGGCCAGCACCGAAGAGGACAGGAACCAGGTGCCGGCGGCCGGCCCACCGTTGTGGCCGGCCATCGCCGGGGCGAACACCTCATAGCGACCGGTGTCGGCCAATTGCCTGGCCACCACCTCCCATACCGCGTGCGACAGCAGGAAAGGATGCAGCAGCAGGACCGGCTCTCCGGAACCAAGGTGGATCGGCGGGCGAGTCGTCATGTTGCCGACATTACTAGGCGGTACCGCCGGTATCGAAAAGCAACGTGTCGAACGGCGGCGGGCCTCGCATGAAAAGATCGGGGCATCATGAGCACCGCTACCGGATCCCGCCGGATTTTCTCCGGCGTGCAGCCCACCTCTGATTCGCTTCACCTCGGTAACGCGTTGGGTGCCATCACCCAGTGGGTCGCACTGCAGGACGATCACGAAGCGTTCTTCTGCGTGGTCGACCTGCACGCAATCACCATCGCGCAGGACCCCGAGGCGCTGCGACGCCGTACCCTGGTCACCGCGGCCCAATACCTGGCGCTGGGTATCGACCCCGGCCGCAGCACCGTTTTCGTGCAGAGCCACGTGCCCGCCCACACCCAGTTGGCGTGGGTGCTGGGCTGCTTCACCGGCTTCGGGCAGGCGTCGCGGATGACCCAGTTCAAAGACAAGTCGACGCGCCAAGGCAGCGACTCCAGCACCGTCGGCCTGTTCACCTACCCGGTGTTGCAGGCCGCCGACGTGCTGGCCTACGACAGCGATCTGGTGCCCGTGGGCGAGGACCAGCGCCAGCACCTGGAGCTTGCGTGTGACGTCGCCCAGCGCTTCAACAGCCGCTTCCCGGACACGTTCGTGGTTCCCGACGTGCTCATCCCCAAGGTCACCGCCAAGATCTACGACCTGCAAGACCCGACGTCGAAGATGAGCAAGTCCGCGGCCACCGACGCCGGACTGATCAACCTGCTCGATGACCCGGCCCTGTCCGCCAAGAAGATTCGCTCGGCCGTCACCGACAGCGAGCGCGAAATCCGCTATGACCTCGACGCCAAGCCGGGCGTGTCGAATCTGCTGACCATCCAGTCGGCCGTCACCGGGGTCGGCATCGACAAGCTCGTTGACGGCTACACCGGACGCGGATACGGCGACCTGAAGAAGGACACCGCCGATGTCGTCGTCGAGTTCGTCAGCCCGATCAAGGCCAGGGTCGACGAATTGATGGCTGACCTAACCGAATTGGAGGCTGTGCTCGCGGCCGGAGCGCAGCGCGCCCACGATGTGGCCAGCAAAACCGTTCAGCGGGTCTACGATCGGTTAGGGTTCCTTCCGCAGCGGGAATAGGTGGACCATGGGCGAGCCGGGCAAACCGGGCATTCTCGATCGGCTGCGGGCCCGGTTCGGGTGGTTCGACCACATCATGCGCGCCTACCAGCGCTTCGACGACCGCAACGGCGGGTTTTTCGCGGCCGGCCTCACCTACTACACGATCTTCGCGCTATTCCCTTTGCTGATGGTCGGTTTCGCGGTGGTCGGATTCGCGTTGTCGCGCCGGCCCGAGTTGCTGAGCGAGATCGACAACCACATCCGGGCAGAGGTGCCCAGTCAATTGGGACAACAGCTGATCAAGTTGATGGATTCGGCGATCCGGGCGCGCGCATCCGTCGGTGTCATCGGCCTGGCGACCGCGGCCTGGGCGGGTTTGAGCTGGATGTCTCATCTGCGGACAGCGTTGACCGAGATGTGGTGGGATCAGCCTGTCGACTCGCGCGGCTACGTGCGTACCAAGCTGTCCGATCTCTTGGCGATCTTGGGGACCTTCCTGGTGCTCCTCGCGACCCTCGGCCTTAGCGCGCTGAGTCACG
Source organism: Mycobacterium sp. (assembly GCF_052144515.1). Lineage (GTDB taxonomy): Bacteria > Actinomycetota > Actinomycetes > Mycobacteriales > Mycobacteriaceae > Mycobacterium. Next base: position 2,917 of record NZ_JBKQQD010000519.1, read on the forward strand.
CCACCCCGATGGCTGCGGTACTGAAATGGATTGGCATACCCAAGTATTCGGTGTTGGGCGCGATCTTCCAGATTGTTTCGATCTTGGTGTCGTTGCTGGTGTCGTGGTTGCTGCTCACGTGGATGATCGCCCGGCTCCCGCGAAAGTCGGTCAGCCTGGTCGAATCGATGCGGGCAGGGTTGATCGCGGCGGTCGGCTTCGAACTGTTCAAGCAGGTCGGATCCATCTATCTGCAGAAGGTGTTGGGCAGTCCGGCGGGCGCCGCGTTCGGGCCGGTATTGGGTTTGATGGTGTTCGCCTATATCACCGCGTATCTCGTCCTGTTCTCCGCCGCGTGGGCAGCGACGGCATCGGAGGACCCGCGCGCCAAGCCCGTCGAGCCCCCCGCGCCAGCGATCATCTCCCCCCGGGTGGTGGACGAGGGCTTGAGCCTACGTCAGGCGCTGACCGCAATGGTCGTGGGAGCAGCTGGCGCACTGACCTTTTCGCGGTTGACCCACTGGCGTCGTTAGCCGGCCCACTGGATCCAACCGCCGCGGACCATGACAGCGGTTACCTGAAGATCACGGTCCAGCACAACGAGATTGGCGTCAGAGCCGGGTCGCAGATTACCCACGCCTTCGAGCCCGAGGGCTCGGGCCGGTGTCGCCGAGGTCATCTGAACCGCTGCGGCCAGCGCCGCATCGGAGCCGGGCTCAGCCACTGTCCGGAAGAGCCGATCCATGGTCGCGGTGCTGCCAGCGATCGTCGACGTTCCGTGCACCCGCGCCACGCCGGACGCGACGTCGATCGCGACGGTGCCGAGCCGAAACGTTCCATCGTCGCAGCCGGCTGCGGCGATCGCGTCGGTGACCACGGCGACCCGGTCGGGGCCCGCGGCCTCGATCACCGCGCGCACCACAGCGGGGTGTACGTGTACGCCGTCGGCGATCAGTTCGGCGGTCACCCGCGGGTCTTGCAGCAATGCCAGCGCGGGTCCGGGCTCGCGATGATGCAGTGGTGGCATGGCATTGAACATATGGGTGCCGACGGTCGCGCCCAGTTCGACGACTTGGGTCACTTGCTCGTACGTCGCGTCGGTATGTCCCACGGCGACAACAACTCCCGCATCGAGAAAGTGCCGGATCGCCCACTCGCATCCGGGCCGCTCGGGCGCCAGCGTGACCATCCGGATCGCGTCGCCGCCGGCGGCGAGCACGGCGTCGATCTCGGCGGGGTCCGGATCACGCATGAGCGTGTGGTCGTGTGCTCCGCAGCGCACCGGGCTGAGCCACGGCCCCTCCAGATGGATGCCCGCGACGATGCCCCGTCGGGTCGCCTCGGCCAGCGCCCGCACGCCGGCAATCAGTTCCGCGGGCGCGGTGGTGACCAGACTGGCCAGCGTGCTGGTTGTGCCGTGGCTCAGATGAAATCCCGCTGCCCGGGCGATCTCCGGACCGTCGGCCGAAGTGTAGGAGGCACCGCCACCGCCATGCACATGCATGTCGATAAACCCGGGCACCACAACGGAATCGGGTAAATCGACGTCGGCGAGCGCGGTTGGTGGGCCTGCTCCGCAGGCAAGAATCTCTCGGCCGGCTGTCTGTAACCACCCCGGTCGGCAGATCTGTCCGTCGAGGACGATTGTGCCCGCGCCGATCAGGGTCATCGGGTCTTTGCCTCATCGGGCCAGCGGCCACCGTTCTCCCAGAAATGCCGGATCTCCTCGAGCTGGCGGCCCTTGGTCTCCGGCGCGAACCGGTACACGACACCGAACGCAACCACCGCGAAAGCCCCGAAGACCGCGAAAGCCCCTGCGCCGCCGAGGGAATGCAGCATCGTCAGGAAGCCCGCGGCGACGATCGCGTTGGCCACCAGGCTGGAGGTGAGCATCGTGCTCGACCCGATCGAGCGCAGCCGCGACGGGAAGCTCTCGCCGGCGTACACCCACACCATCGAGCCGAACCCGAAGCTGAACCCGATGATGAACAGCAGCACCCCGGCGAACCCGAATATCACGCTGGAGCCGCGGGAGAATACGACGATCAGCACGACGTCGGCGGCGATCATCATGGCGATGCCGGACAACAGGAGTGGGCGCCGCCCCAGCCGGTCGACGAGAACCAACGCGGCACACACCGCCGCCAGGCCGGCGACCTGTACCAGCGCCGGCAACCCCAGCAGCGCGAAATACCCCTGGAAGCCCATGGCGGCGAAGATTCGCGGGCTGTAGTAGATGATCGCGTTGATGCCGGTGATCTGGACCAGAAAGCCGAGGGTGATCACGAAGACGGTGGCGCGCAGGTACGGCCGACGCACCATTTCAGACAGGCCGCCGCTAAAGCCGAGAGAGCCTTCGCCCAGCGCGCGGCCGATCTCGGCCAGCTCCGCGTCCAGGTAGTCGTCGGGGGCCTCGGGTTCCACGCGCAGCAACGCCCGCCGCGCGTCGTCGACCCGACCCTTGAGCACGTACCATCGCGCGGTGTCGGGCATGCGCAGCAGCAACGGCAGCAGCAGCGTCGCGGGCACGGTGGCCAGCGCCAGCATCAACCGCCAGCTGTGCGTACCGGCCAGCAGGTAACCGACCAGGTAGCCGAGGATGAGTCCGCTGATCGTGGCTAGCTGATAGGCGGCCAGCAACGATCCGCGCACCGCCGCCGGGGCCGACTCGGCCACGTATACCGGGACGACCACCACCGAAACGCCGATGGTCACGCCGAGTAGCAGTCGCGCCATGAGCAGCATCGGCATCGACACCGACGTCGCGCCCAGCAGCGCGAAGACCGCGTAGCCCACCACGATCAGGACCATCGACTTCTTCCGCCCGATCGCATTGGCCAGCACACCTCCGCCGAGTGCGCCGACGATCTGGCCGATCACCACCATCGTCGTCAGCAGCTCTTGCTGCGATGTGGTCAGCCGGAATTGGTCGGTGATGAACAGCAGCGCCCCGGCGATGCTGGACAGGTCGTAGCCGTAGATGACGCCGACGCTGGCCCCGGTAAGCCCGACCAGCAGCCCGCGCCGCGCCGCGCCGGTCAGTTGGGCCGTACCCGGTCGCGCAGCAGGGCGATGACGCGTGCGGGGTCCTCGGGAGTGATGCACGGCTTCACCCAGCGGCCCAGCTCGAGTATCAGCAGGGTCTGTTTGCTTGCGCGGTGCACGTCCCGCGGGAGCCGGTAACGCGGATTCACCGGCCCCAAGAAGCGACCCTTGCCCGACGCCCAGCTCATCGGCTTAGCCCTGATGCCCCGAATCTTGTTGTAGGCGACGCGTTTTGGCACGGAAAGCAGAAAATAGTAGCGCCGGATGGTGATTCCGTCCTCATCGAGCACCAGGCCGGCATCCTCGTACAGGGCTTCGGTCACGTCGATACGGTGTCACAGCCGCGCAGGGCGGTCAATGATGTTCGGGGTTGCTCAGTTTTGCGGTCGGCGGTTCATCGAGCGCGCGGCCACGATCAACGCGAACACGACGATCGTGCCGACCACGGCCACGCCCACCCGCACCGGCAGCGCATCGGCCGAGGACATCAGCCCCGCGGCGTCGGCCACGTTGGCCTGCCGGGCCGCCGAATCGTTGGGCTTGGCAACCAACGAGGGATCGGGTTCGATCAGCGTGCCGACCTGGGTGCCCTGGGGGGTGCCGAAGCCGTAGTCCAGCAGGTGTGCCGCCTGTTCCCAGGGTGCGATCGGCTGCCGGGTGCCATGCAGCAGCACCGCCATCAGCCGCCGCCCGTTGTGGTTGGCGGCGCCCACGAAGGTCTGGCCGGCGTCGTCGGTGTACCCGGTCTTGCCGCCCAGTGCCCCCGGATAGTTGTAGAGCAGCTTGTTGTCGTTTTCCAGCTGGTAGCCGGGGTGGTCGGCGTGCCCGGGGAAGTCGAAGGTGCGGGTCGCGACGATGTCGGCGAAGGTGGGGTTCTGCCACGCGTACCGGTAGAACAGGCCGAGGTCGTAGGCCGAGGTGCTCATGCCGGGCCCGTCCAGTCCCGACGGCGTCGCCGCCCGGGTGTCCCGGCCGCCGAGCTTGGCGGCCAGCACGTTGATCTTCTCCAGCGCTTGCTCCACACCGCCGAGTTGCATCGCCAACGCGTGCGCGGCGTCGTTGCCGGAGTGCATCAGCAACCCGTGCAGCAGCTGATTGACGGTGTACGTGCCGCCGTCGTCGACGCCCACCTTGGTGCCTTCGGCGGCCGCGTCATCGGCGGTCCCGACGACGGACTTGTTGAGGGGCAGCGCGTTGAGGGAGGCCATCGCGACCAGCACCTTGATGACGCTGGCTGGGCGGTGACGGCCGTGCGGGTCACGGGCGGCGATAACCGCGCCGCTGTCCAGATCCGCCACCAGCCATGCCTCGGCGGAGACGTCGCCGGGCGGCGGTGGCGTGTTGGGTGCGATGACGATGTCGCAGCTGCTCAGCGCCTCGCCGCCGACCGGCTTCGGCGGCACCGGCAGCGGCAGCGGCGGGTCGCCGGCCGTCGGGACCTCCGAGGAGTCCACCGCCTTCGGCGTGGACACCTTGTACGGGCAACTCGGCGGGCCGGCATTGGGCCCAGGACTTGGCTCGGCCCTTGCGGCGGCCAGACCGGGCCCAGCGACCATGAAAGCCGCCGCGAGCAGGCATGATGCTGAACGTGTGAAGCTCATCGTCTGTGCAGATTAGGCGATCGGGGACCTGATTGCTCGGAGCCGCGCTGTGACCCGTGGGACTGGTGTTACGGGCTGGGTGCCGATGGCACCCCGTGGGCGCCCCAGCGGAGGCGACGGCCGCGCAGGTCGGGCACCCTGTAGGGGTGCGACCGGTCAAGGGCCTGCTCAAGCAGGTGGAGAAGGCAACCCAGGTTCGGCGCCCGGGACTCGACGGGGTGCTGGCCGAGCTGACGCAGCATCGCGACGCGGCATCCGACCCGGACCTACGCGCGGCACTCGACCGGCTGTGCGAGGTCCTGGCGCGGTTCCTGCGCAACCCGGGTCCCGGGCACAACGGCGACCTGCTGGTGGCAAGCGACGCGGTCAAACGGCGTCTCGCCGCGGCCGAGCCTGGCCGGCGCGCCGTCAAGTGGCGCTTCTGGGCCTAACGGCTCACAACTTGGTGGCCGCCAGATCCACGTGAGCGACGGCCGGAAAGCTGATCGTGCCCATCCACAGCCTGCCGGCGGCCTCGACCACACCGGTGACGGCGCCGAAGTCCGGATGCTTGGTGCGCAGGCCGGCGACGGCCGCACCGTTGTCGGGATCGAACGCGACCGCCCAGACCTCCGGATTGATCTGCGGCCGCAGCCGATCGGGCAGTCGCCACGCCAACTTGCGGATGATCGGGGCCCGCGGCAACATCCATTCCAGTGCGGCGTTCACCTCGCTGACCATCGCGGTCCAGATTCGGCCGTCCGCGCCAGTGGACAGGTTGTCGGGCATTCCGGGCAGGTTCACCGCCAACCGTGTCACCGATCCGGCTTGCGGCCCGGTCAGCCAGTACTTCGACAGCCGGCGCGCCTGGGTCTCGGCGAATACCAATGCCGACCCATCGGCCGTCGGCGTCAACCCGTTAGCGAAGTACAGTCCGTCGACCAGCGTGGTGTCGGTGCCGTCCGTGTCGAGCCGGAACAAGCCGCCGCGTCCGCGTGCCTCCACGATCGGGGCGGTAAAGTGCTCGAAATGAAAGTCGCACGTCGACTCGGTGAAATAGATTGTGCCGTCTGCTGTTTCGGTGACGTTCGAGCAGAACTTGAGCCGTCTGCCGGCGACCGATTCGACGAGCACGTCCAACGTGCCACTGGCGGAGTCGAGGGCGAGTAATCCGCGAAGGCTGTCGCAGATCAGGACCCGGCCATTGGGAGCGATGTGCAGACCGAGTGGTCGTCCGCCAGTGTCGGCAATGACCGTAGGCGGGCCCCCGTCGGTTGGAATTCGCACGATGCGCCCGTCCTCCAGACCCGTCCACAATTGGCCGGCCGCGTCGACGACGACATCCTCGGGCCCGTTACCGGGGAGCGGGACGGTGGTAATACTCGGCGTCGGCATGTCCGGCAGCGGGTCGACCGGTGGCGGCTGCCACCGGACCGGGTCGATACGTGGTTTGCGAACCATGCCAAGGACCTTAGAGCCGCGCTTGGCGTTTTGGGTCGCGGCCTCTGCGCCGTGGCTTCGCCACGGCTAGGAGACTCCTGAATAATCCCGCGTGGCGGTTGGCTGGTTGATCGTGGGTTTTTGGGATGATTGTGGGGTGCAGGGTCGCTCTGATGATCAGCGGGAAATCCTTGATGCGGAGTCGGTGACGGGG
>NZ_JBKQQD010000520.1:0-3825 GCF_052144515.1 Mycobacterium sp.
GATCCCAGCGAGCCTGGATCAAGGCTCTGGGTGCTAGCCTTCTCGAACGGAAATCGCGGGCAGACCAGACGAAGGAACCGGGAAAGGCCGCCGATACGGTGCACGAGTTCATAGGGGTCGGTGACGCTTCGATGATCCTTTGCCCAACGCCGTGTTGAGGATGATCACCACCGCACTCAAGAAAACTGATCGCAGGAGGTGGGCGGACCCCGACAGTCTCTATGCGTCCTGGGAACCGCGGAACAAGCAGGTTGCCGCGCTTGTGCCCAAGAACAGTCGTGTGATTGAGTTCGGGGCCGGCAAGCGGGTCCTCGAGCGTCATCTCGACCCGTCGTGCACCTACGTGCCATCTGACGTCGTCGACCGCGGGCCGGGAACGATCCTTTGTGACCTGAATGAGAGGCCTCTTCCGGCCCTCGGATCAGACGTTTACGACGTTGCCGTACTCAGCGGGGTGCTCGAATACGTGCGCGATGTCCCCTCCATGCTTGATTGGTTGACGACGCAGGTCGCGGTCTGCGTCCTGACGTACGCCCCCGCAAAAGCCAGTGGCTATTCGCCGCGCGCCCTCGTCGACAGGGTTAGTCGCCTGAGGCACGGTTGGATGAACAACTATCGGGAAGAGCAGCTTCGGTCACTCTTCCGCGAACGCGGTTTCGAGCTGGTGCGAAGCGAGGACTGGGAAGAGCAACGCTTGTTTGTCTTTTCGCAGCGCCCAACGATCACCTGACCCGGCCACGACGACGCCGCCCGGCCCGCTCCGAGCCAAAGTAGTCCCCCTCGAGCGTAGATCAACTAGGCTTTTATGTCGTCAAGGCGGTACCGCCCGCACTTCACCGAGGAGCACTAGAGATGCTGGCGTTCATCACGACCTTGCGTCACCCGCAGAACGCCGCCAACTAAGACCGCGTCGAGGCGCTGCTGCAAGACACCCTGGTGTCGCTCACCCAGCAAACCTGCGACGACTACATGGTGATCAACGTCGGCAATCGCCGACCGGCGTTCCCGCTGCCGGGGGGCGTCGTCTTCGTCGAAGTCGACTTCCCGCCGCCCTCCGACCTCAAGGGTCCCCGCACCGGCCCGGCGTCAGTAATCTGGGACAAGGGCACCAAAAACGCCGTCGGTCTCCTCGCAGCACGCGACTTCGGGCCGGAATACGTGATGTTCGTTGATGCGGACGACTTCGTCCACCGAGATCTTGCGGCATTCGTGCACGCTCGTCCTGGCCATGCCGGGTGGGTGGTCAAGCGAGGGTTGATGTATTCGCGCAGGAGAAACGCGTACAAGCGGTTGAGGAATTTCTACCGATTCTGCGGGACGTCGTTCATCATCCCCTTCGAGGCGTACGACGTTCCTGCCCAGCTGACCGTATCCGTGACACAGCAGGAGATTGCCGCGGCCTTCGGAGAGCGACTCGAACACGTGCTGGAACACGGATGGGCCTTCGACTGGTGGCGAAACCACGGTCGCATTCTCGAGCCTCTGGCGTTCCCGGGCGCCGTCTACCAGGTCGAGAACGGCGAAAATCATTCCGACAATGCGCTTTTCGGGCCTGGCCGGCCATACCGCTCTCACCTGCTTCGCGACTTCGCCATTCACCCCTCGAAGTCGCCGGCCTCGACGCTGTGGGCTTCCTTCGGGCCGGCCGCGCTCAAGCCGGACCTCAGACTTCCGCGGCCGGCGGTTATGCAACCCAAGTCGTACCTGCAGAACTATCGGCCGCCCGGAGACGCGGTGGTCCCCTTGCCATGACCAGCGCCCACCTGCATCGACGGCTAACCGACGTCGACCTCTAATCTAGGCTCTGCCTGCTAATTAGCTACCCAGCGAGGACCATGCCCGAGGAACTACCGGTCGTTGCGGCCATTCCGAACTACAACATGGGCGAGCAATTGCGCAGGCTGCTCCCCCAGGTACTGGCGCAGCACTACGACGCGGTCTTCGTGCTCGATGACGCCTCCACCGACGACAGTGCCGACGTGGTAGGTGAGTTCGGCGACGAAGTGAAATTCGTACGCAGCCGCGAAAACCGGGGCGCGGGAGCCAATCGCAACCAGATCATCGACCAGGTTGCAGACGGGGCTCTGATCCACTTCATCGACGCCGACATGGACTTGGAGACTCCCGAGACCCCGGCCGTTGCAAGGGAAGTCGCCGCACGTTATGCCGATCGAGGGGTCGGGATGATCGGCGGGTTGGTCACCTTCGCCGACGGCCGCCAGGAGTGGTGTAACCACGGCGCCGTGCTCTCGGTGTGGGGAAATGGCACGGGGACGCTACAATTTTCGATCGACCGACTGAGGGGAAGACCGCGGCTGGCCGGCGGTATTCGACGAGTGGTTGCGCCGGCCGTGGGCGATTGGCCCAACACACTTGAACCTCCGGTGCCATCGCCCGCCTACTGGGTTCATGAAGGAAATATGCTCGTCTATTCGACGATATTCAGGTCGATTGGCGGGTTTGACCCGGCGCTACGGGCACAAGAGATTCAGGAACTGTCGATCCGCCTCGAGAAGAGGGGCATCAAGAGACAGTTCGATCCCAGCATCAGCGTGGTCCATCACCATATTGACGTCAGGGGCAAAAACCGTAGTAAATGGGAGAACCACGCGACGCGCTATATGATCCGCAAGCACGGACTATACCGTTTTCTCACCGACCACTAGTTGATGCCAACAGCGGGAACCCCGGTGGCCGGCCCCGCGGCTTCCGTCGGGTTCGCAATGACCGCTGCTTCCAAGTTGGCCAGCCACAGGTACAGCCCTATGTCGGACGCGATGGGCTGGCCGAACGCATTCATAAGCCCCGCAACGGGTTGACCGTTGACCGCTTGCAACAGGCCGTCCAGGAACAGGTTGACGTCATAGGACGGAATGCTGATCACGGCGGCGGTGAGGATATCCGCAGTCGGATAGGCAAGGGAGTAGACGTCCGACGCCACACCGGACACCGTGTTCGCGAGGTTTGTGACCACGGTTCCCAAAGCGGCAGGGCTAGGGTTGGCTATAAGGGCCGACAACCCCGGCGCCAGAGCCAAAGGGTTGGCTATAAGGGCCGACAACCCCGTCGCCGAGCCCGTCGCCGCGCTCGCCCCGCTCGTTGTCCCCAACAATGGGCCTAGCAGCGACGTCAGCGAACTGGACGGATGTTCTAGCAGTGAGGCCAGCGAACTGAGCGTCGGCAACGTCACCGGGTTCGGTCCCGTGCCGGTGAAATCGCCGATGAAGTTCTGCATGCCCAGCTGAGCTCCGCTTTGTAAGAGCCCGGGAAGCTCCTGGAAGGCGCTGAGGGGCGGCAGTAGCCCGGCCTGAGTGGGCACGTTGGCCGGCGAGGTGGACCAGCCGTACAACGGGTCGCCGTAGCCCAGGTTCACCAAATACGTCAGGTCGGGCTGTAGCAGGTCGGCGATGGGGTTCCCGATAATCGGAATGCCGCGGATCGGGTTCAACAGCGGCAGGTCGGTGGCGGGGATCATGTAATAGTTTGTGAGGCTGTTCGGGGTACCCAGCGCAGCCGAGCCCGGCAATAGAATGGCCGAATTCAGCTCTTGCGGCGTCAAAACGTGGTAGTAGAAGTGGTTCAGGCTCGTAATGGCGTTGAGGTCGGAAAGGATGTCGAGCGGGTACCGCGGGAAGTCGGCCCAGCTGTCGTATTCGATCGTCACCATCGTGGTCGGGTAGGCATTAGAGGGCGTCGCACCGTAGAAGTCCAGACCAATGCTTTGGAACTGCAGACCCGCGAAGCGTTCGAAGAACCCGCCGTTCGGATTCATCGGATTTCCGACTATGTAGAAATTAACCAGCGAAGGCGATACGCCCTCCGCCT
>NZ_JBKQQD010000521.1:0-70574 GCF_052144515.1 Mycobacterium sp.
CCGGAGTTGTCCACTCCGGGCCGGGCGGAGGCCCATCAGTCGGGCACATGTACTTGTCCGGAAACCTCACACACGTCGGTGGCAGCGGCTGATTTGGGCCGTCGAACGTCGGCAGGACGTGCAACCAGCCGCGATCCTGGCACAGGAAGTAGTCGCCACCCGAACCACCACGCCGGACGGTGCCATTAACGCACGGGTCGGCGTGCGCCACCGCCGGGACGGCGAGAAACCCCGCGACGATCACGGAGGCCACCGCGACGACGACCGCCCTCATAACAGATTGACGCTAGTCCAAGCCGACCTGCCCAGTGAACCGAATCGCAGAACCCCACGAGGTCAGGTGCTTGCCCCCTCGGCCTGCTCGGCGGACAGCCGCCCGCGAGGCGCGGCGACCCCGAGCCGGTGGGCTAACCTAACGACGGGCACAGTCCGCGCCGACGCCAATGCTCCATGCTGGCCGATGACAACACATTCATGAGCTGCCTAATTTGTCCAATTACTCTCAGAGAAATCCACTGTTCCAGGTCGGCTGGTGACGTTACGATCCGCGCAATAAACGCCTGGCAACAGACGCCTGGCGTGGACTATTTGCCGTAGCGCGGAGGGGGACTGAACCATGTGGTCATTTATTGGAATGGTGTTCGGGACCGGGCTTCTGATTGTTGGGGTGCCGCCCTGGTGCTCGACGTGGATGGTTGTCGACCCGGCGACCACCTGGCCGTCGGTGCCGATGCTGTCCTCGCGCGCGAGCCACACGGCGGCGCTCACGACGCGCTCCCAGGTGAACACGAGCGGCCATCGGTCAGGTGCAGCAGCTTAGGCTGCGCGCCGGGTTCGGCCCACGCGGGCGCTGTCAATGTCGCGATGTTGACGGTCATGGGCGCAGACGCAAGTAGCGAATCAGCCTGCTAGCCAGACGTTTTCGTCATTTGCCGCGTGCCAGCGCATTGCCGCGTATCTGTACATTGCACGGGGCCAAGGTATTTCACGCCATGCGCGCCGTGACCGTGACTCAGTGAAACAAAACGTTACAGCGAATCAAACGGTGAACGCTCGGCTGCGGCAAAGGCTACTGTCAGGGTTCATGTCATACGAGTACAAATGCGCGACGGTCGACGGCGAACAAGTTAACAAGACCCTCGACGAATGGACCGCCGCAGGATGGGAGCTGCACACCGCATCGACCGTCCTATTTCATGCGGGCACCAAAGAAACGTTCTACCACTCTCTCTTTTTTCGACACCTGAAAGGTTAGTGGGACCAGGCTCTATCGCTACCGCACGGCGCCGGGGCCGGGAAGATGCCATGAGCGCGAGACACAAAGTCCGGGCGCCGTGAATCACCACGCGTGGTCGTCCTGAGTGAACCTGAGCAAGCGAATGCCCGTGGCCGCTCGGCGTAGAAGTTGAGCGCGCTCAGGGTGTCGCTGGTTACCGACAATTCGAACGACAAGATGGACCGGATGGGCGGTTGCTGTCCTTGCTCCAAGACGGCCCCGTCAGCGGGTAGGTCCGCCCAGGTTGTCTGTCGCTGACTGCAGCAGCACGGTGCGCGGTTGCCGCGCGGCGGGGTTCGGCAACGTCGCCAATCTTGCGTGCTGCGGCTTGGTCGTGCATGGTGGCGGCGCGTTCGTGCGCGTCTGCTGCGACAGTAACTTGTTTGACGCCGATCACCCTCCGCCCTCGCAGATTGCGCCTTTGATCCGGTGACGGCACACCGTTTTGCTGAGTGGATTGTTACGGCCTGAGCCGTTTCGCAGGCGGGACGGGGCGAGCGGTGCAACGATTCCTGGATGGACGAAGTCGATGCCGCCCAGGCCGTGGAGCTAATCCGCGCGTTGCGCGATCAACTGCACCAAATGACGCACCAGCTGGAGTGGCTCGACCGTCAAGATGTCACCGGCACCAACAGCCGGGCATCGGCCATCGGGTCTGAAGCGGCTGCACTGCGGCGAGACATCAACGAGGCGAAGGTTTTCATTGACCGACTTCAGCGCCGCTACTTGAACAGCGACGCACACGCGCCGCGCCGCGTGTCCGACACCAAGCGCTCGCTGAATGGTCGTGCACATAGTGATGTGACGGGCAGGGCCCGGATCCGGCCGGCCCTGTAGCGACATCAGCATCCTGGCTTGCAGAGAACGGACTCCGAGGCCGGTCAGAAGCTTCGCCGCCGGCGATGTCGTACCCCGGGAATGATGTCGTACCCCGGGAATATGGTGACGCCCATGACCGAGACCCCCGACGCCGGCAACGACGACGGCGAGACCGCCGTCGTTCCGGACGTCGCGCCGACCATCGCCGCGTCCGAATTGGCGTGGTCGCAAGACGATGAGACCGAGGCAGTCCAACGCCCACCTTGGGGCCTCGCCTGGGCGCAGTCAGCGTCCGTTCTGCTCGTCGCCGGAGTAATCGCCATCGTCATCATCGCCATGGGCGGTTCGGTTTGGGTATTAACGCATCGCCAGCCGGCCGTTTCAACAGTTTCCGTCGCCGCGCAGGCCCCCGCGCCCACGGTCGTCACTGTTCAGGCGCCGCCCCCCAGCACGGTCACCGTGCAGGCCTCACCCCCACCGACTGTCACGGTTCAGGCGGCGCCTTCCACGACGACGGTCACCCTCGACGAGCCGCCCGAGCCGAGCGCAACCCACGCCGCGGCACCGCTGCCCTCTTTGCCGCCAACGGTCCCGGTCCTCACGGCAGAGGATCAAGTTTTCCTGTCCCGGCAGCGGGCTGACGGTTGGGTGATCACTGACTACCAGCAGATGTTGCGTACCGCGCATCAGGTGTGCTTCATGTTCCGGCAGGGCGAGTCGGCGCAACAGGTGAATCAGTGGCTGGCTTCACTGCCGGGCCCCGGTCAGAACAGCATGCAAATGGCCCTGTCGTTTTCTTCCAATGTGTTGCTGTCCTACTCGGAGTGCTGACAGGCCTGGGCTCCCTCAACGACCTGCCATTTGCCGCAACCGCGCTCGCGGTAGTCGGCCCCGCACGGGGGTTGCCGAAGGGCCGGGTGCTCCGCCTCGCGCCCCCGCCGCCCGGGCGGGTGTGCCCTCCCATTGCCTTCATGTGTCCGTAATGGCCGGACTGAAGCTACTCCGAATCGCTTTGCACCGGAAAGGATTCGATGACATCGACCAGTTCATCGGCTCCTTCCCAGTTCAGCAGGTGTCCCGCGTCGGGTACCGTGACGAGCCGCGCGCCGGGTATCCCCGACGCCAACCGGCGCGAGTGACTCGGCGGCGTCGTGCGATCGGCGGAGCCGACCATCACCACCGTCGGCACGGCGATCTCCCCAAGCCGCGGGTAGCGGTCTTCGCGTGAGAAGGCCCGCACAATCGGTACCAGCGGTCCGTGGTCATCCAGGTGCTGCTTGAACCCCTCGATGAAGACCGAGATCATGGCCGGTGAAGGGCGCGCCCCGGCGAGGTCGGGGTGGTCGATCATCGCGCGGATCGTGACGAATCCGCCCATCGAGTGTCCGACGAGCACGCCGTCGCGAATGTCGAAGTGCCGCAAGACCGCGGCGACGTCGGTGGCCATGGGCTCAGATCCGACACCGTCGGATCCCAGCGTGGAACCTCCGTGGCCGCGCTGGTCGAAGGCGATCACACGAAAGCCCTTGGCTACCAGCTCATCCCACACGAAGTTCCACTCGGCGATGGTCGCGGTGTAGCCGTGCACGAAAATAACGGGCGGCCCTTGGCCCGCGACCAGCGCGCGCAACAGCGTCCCGTCCGACCGAGAGATCAGGATCTCCTCACCCTGCGGTTCGGCCATCAGCCGTTCGCGGGTAAAGGGATCCGGGTTCCGGTCGATCCGCGCGACCAAGGCGCGCGCGCCGCCCCAACTCACCAAACCGAACAGCGCCGCGCCCGCGGCCGCTCTTCGGTTCACGAAGGCATACCAGCCTTAATCGCGACATCCTGCTTGCGCGCGAGGTCGAGAACGACGTCGGCTGGCACCGGATCGTTCGGCGGGCTATTGAACTCGAGGACGGCGAAGGCCTTGCCCTCGGTGAACATCACGATCCCCACAGACTTGGAGCCGTCCGCCGCCGGCCCCACGGCCATCTTGCCGCGGCTGCCCACGTCGACCGGTGTCAGCGGTCCCTTCACACCCATGTTGGGGTCACTCAAACTTGGCGCCATCCCGTCGAGCGCCTGACCCGCCGCGGCGGCGTCGGGATAGACATAGATCGTGTCGTCGAGTTTGCGGGAACCACCCTGATTCATGAACACGCCTTCGACGCCCGCCGGGTTGGGAACCGGCAGCGTTTGCGCCAGGGTGAAGGTGTCGTTCGGCACGACGATGTCGGTGGGCTTGATCAGCAGGCCGCTGTAGTCTCCGGGCTGGGCAGCAGGGCTGCTCGAGGAAGGGGGTACGGACGAGGGCGACGCGGCAGACGCCGACGTGGACGATGACGCTGCCGGCGCCGACGACGATGGGCTTGACGACTTGCCGCTTCCGCACCCGGTGACTGCCGCGCCAACCACCACGGTGCCCACAGCCAGGCGCGCTGCCACCGCCGATACGTTCATCACCATTGACTCCTTCGGGTTCGGTGACGTTTCGCGCAACATAGCCGACCGCTTGGGCCGCCGGGCGGAATTCATGCCGATTTCGCAGGGGCAGCAGCCCGCACAGCATGGCCCCCAGCGTCAGCGCCGGCGGAATCGCTCGCGCAATTGCGGGTCGTTCTCCCACCACAATCCCGACGGCTCCGCCGTTTCACTGTCGGCCGCTTGCGCCGTGTCCAGCTCGGCGTCCACTTCGATCGCGTGCGCCTTCTCGTCACGGGATAGCGCACGCATCAACACAAGCACAAACGGCAACCCCACCACGTCTCCGAGGATCCACAGGACACCGGCCCCGATCGTCTGATCCAGCCGCTGATCCGGTCCCCAATCCCGTTGCAGCGCAGCGTAATACGCCGGATCGATCAACGAGCCCTGCCAGATGACCAACCCCAGCACTCCATCGCCGAGGGCCTCGGCCACCGAGATCAGCAACGAAATCCCCTGAGAGTATTTGCGGGGCACAGGATCTGCTTGCAACCTGGCATAGAAGTAGCTAAAACCTATCGCCACCAAGAGAATTCGAGTTGGAGCGCCCACCCACTCGCTCTGCAGGGCCGCGCTGTACCAGGGTGTGAGGTAGAGCAGCCACGGCGTGACCAGCATCGCCAGCGACGTGGTCAGCGGGTGAAAGAGCACCCGGGCAAGCCGGGACGTCAGCAGCCGGTCAATGCGCTCCCTGCCGACCGGGCCCAGCGCATGGCGCACCACAGTGACCGGCTTGCCCAGCGCCAGGAAGAACGGCGCGACGTAAACCAGCAATAGCACCTGCAGCGCGCGCATCCAGAACAAGTCGTAGGCGTAGGCGCCGACTGCGCTTAGCGTGGCCAGTGCCCAAAGCGCGATGCCGACACCAAAACAGCCCGCGTGCACCGGTTGGACCGGTTGCCCGTCGTTTCGGACGCGTCGGTAGCACCATGCGTATGCGCCGGCCAGCACCACGATTACCGTCGCGGAGGTCAGGTCCAAATGCCAGGTCGCAACCACGGCAGCCCATGTCAGCGGCCCCAGATCGACGCGCATACGCCCTAGCGTATTGCGAGTGCGCCGCCGCGAACCGACCCCGTTACGCCGCCGGCGCCCGGGACACCTTCGACGACGGGATTGGCGCGCGATCGATCAGCAGCGATCCGGGCAACGCGCCGACTTGGCGGCGTTCCGGGGTCTCCCAGATGTCGCCGTCGAGAACACCGGGCAGGCCGGCCTCGCTGGCAATGAAGATTGGCGTCCCGCCCCGCGCGGCCTGATTGTGGTAGTCCCTTATCGCGGCGAAGGCCCACTTGCCCAGCAGACAGATCGCGACCAGGTTGGCGATGGCCATCAGCGCCATCGCCAGATCCGCGAGCGACCAAACCAGCGTGAGCTTGGATATGGCCCCGAACGCGATCGACCCCAGCGTGACCAGCTTGAGCATGTTGATCGCCCACCGGCGCCCGCCCAGGAAGAACAGGTTGGCCTCGGCGATCACGTAGTTGCTGAGCACCGAGGAGAACGCGAAGAAGAACACCACTGACGTCATCAGCAATGTGGACCACGAACCGAGGTCTGCGGCGATCGCCTGCTCCGTCAGGCTCGCGCCGGCGATATCCGTGTGCGCCGGGTTGTAGAGCTCCGGCGCCGAGGCCAGCACGATGAACGCCGTCGCGGTGCAGATCACCATGGTGTCGATGAACACGGCGAGCGACTGGATCAGGCCCTGTTCCACCGGATGTGCCACCGTCGCGGCGCCGGCGATGTTGGGCGAACTACCCAGCCCCGCCTCGCAGGCGAACAGGCCCCGCTTCACCCCGGTGAGCATCGCCGCGGCGATACCGCCGGCGAAGCCGCCTGCCAGCTGCTTGATTCCGAATGCGCCGCCGATGACCTCCTCGATCATTCCCGGCAGCTCGGTGATGTTTACCGCCACGATCGCGAGTGCCAGCAGCGTGTAGACCGCCGCAACGGTGGGAAGCACCATTCCCGCGAACGCGGCGACCCTGCGCACCCCGCCGAACAGCACCGGCGCTGCCAGCACCGCCAGACCCACTGTTGTCCAACGGATGTCGATGCCATGCGAAGACTTCAAGACGCCGCTGACCGCGTTGGTCTCCACCATGTTGAACGCGGTCGAGAACGTGACCACTAGCAGCACCGCGTAGGCGACACCACCCATCCGCGAGCGCAGCCCATGCTGAATATAGAAGGCGGGACCGCCCCGGAACGCCCCGTCATCCGAGCGGACCTTGAATATCTGGCCGAGCGTGGCCTCGATCATCGCGGTCGCCATGCCGACCGCGGCCACCACCCACATCCAAAAGATCGCGCCGGGTCCACCAACGGTCAGCGCGATAGCGACGCCGGCGATGTTGCCGGTGCCGACCCGCGACGCAAGGCCGACGCAGAATGCCTGGAAGGAAGAGATCCCACCGTCTTGGCGGTGGGATCTCCGGAGCTGGCGAAACATGCGCCCGAAGTAACGGATCTGGATGAACCGGGTGCGCAACGTGAAATAGATGCCAACCGCGATGAGCAAATAAACGAGGACGTGGGCGTTCAGGACATTGCTGAGCGGGTCGATCAACTGCTCCTGAAGGAAGTCCAAATTTGCTTCCTCCCGCAAGCTGAGCCGCCGTTAGTCGGAAAAGCATAGAGGCGAAATGTTGACGACAGGTTTCGTTAACCGGGCACAGATGGCAGGGTTGTAAAAATCCGATCACAACCGCAGGTCTGCGGGCTAGCTACTGGGAAGTGCCCGCCAGCGTCGTCGGGCAGTACGACTTGGCCGCGATCGCCGTGAACTGAGCGGCATGGTCCTCGCGCAGCCCAGGGTTCTCGTTTTGGACCGTCTTGACGACGTCGGCCATCGGGTTGCCGCCATGGACCGCGTTGCATACCCATTTGCCGGCCGCTACCGCCCGCTCCGGGTCGGGAAAGGTAATCCCGGCCGCGCGGAGTGTGGCAAGAAATGTGTCATCGACGCCATCGGCGTACGCGGGCACCGCCGTGCCGACCATGGCGGCAAGGCTTGCCAGCGTGAGGAGGAGTTTCATGACTCCCCGATCGTCCCAGAGTCGCGACAAACCCGCATCCCCTGCGGTGAACCAAACATGAACATCGGCGTCGTCAACTTCAGGTTGACAGCCCTGACTTCGTCAACCTACGGTTGACGCCATGTCCGATCCGACGCCCATTGCCTATCCCGTCCGCCTGGACGAGCTGATCAACGCCATCAAAACCGTGCACGGCGACGTACTGGAGCAACTCTCCGATGCAGTGCTGGCCGCCGAGCATCTGGGCGAGATCGCCGACCACTTGATCGGGCATTTCGTCGATAAGGCACGCCGCTCGGGAGCGTCGTGGACCGACATCGGCAAGAGCATGGGCGTCACCAAGCAGGCCGCCCAAAAGCGGTTCGTCCCGCGCGCCGAGGCCACCGCGATCGATCCCGACCAGGGCTTCGGCCGCTTCACACCGCGAGCCCGCAACGCCGTGGTCGTCGCCCAGAATGCCGCTCACGCAGCCGCCAACTCCGAGATCACGCCCGACCACCTGCTGCTCGGAGTGCTCAGTGATCCGGGCGCGCTGGCCACCGTGTTGCTGCAACGACAGGACGTCGACACCGAGGCACTGCGCGCGTCCGTCACGCCATCCACTGCGCCACCCTGCCCGGATGCCGAGCCGCCGGAGCTCATCCCGTTCAGCGGCCCGGCGCGCAAGGCGCTCGAGCTGACCGTCCGCGAGGCGCTTCGGCTCGGCCACAACTACGTCGGGACCGAACACCTGCTGCTGGCGCTGCTCGAACTCGAAGACGGCGCCGGGCCCCTGCACCGATGCGGCGTCGGCAAGCCGCGCGTCGAGGCCGACCTGATCGCCGCGCTCGAATCACTCAGCGGCGGCAAGAACGGCTGATCAAGGTGCACGGAACCCCTCCCCTTCGCCGTCGCGGGTGTGCGATTATGCGAAGGTGCACCGCTGGCTGATCGTCCTGTCCACCTTGCTGGTCGCGGCGGCAAGCGCTGCTGCCGTCCCCCGCGCTTGGGCGGGTGATGCACCGATCGGCCACATCGGTGACACGCTGCGGGTGGATACCGGCACCTACGTCGCGGACATCACCGTCAGCAGCGTGCAACCGTGCGACCCGCCACCGGGATTCGGCTACACCCGCAGCGGCGTCCCGGTCAAAAGCTTCCCCGGCAGCATCGTCGAGCGCGCCGACGTGACGATTCGTGCTGTCCGCGTGCCGAATTCGTTCATCATGGCGACCAACTTCAGCTTCGACGGCGTGACGCCGTTCGCCGACGCCTACAAGCCCCGGGCATCCGATGCGCCCGACGCGCTGGACAACGTGATCGTGAACGCGTCGCAAGGATCGATCGTCCGCGGCGAAGTGTATTGGGACGCCTACCGCGATCCGGTCTCCAACGTCGTTCTGTTGGATAAAAAGACGGGCCAGCACCTCGCGCAATGGAACCTCTGACGCTCGCCGTCGGTATCGCCACCCGGGATTCCCTGAATTCCGTCGACGAGCTGGCCGCCTTGGCCGCGCGCACGTTTCCCCTGGCCTGTCCACCGTCGACGCCCGCCGACAACATCGCGTCCTTCATCGACACAAACCTGTCCGCGACGCGCTTCGCCGAGTATCTGGCCGATCCGCTATGTGCAATTCTCACCGCGGCGCAGGACGACCGGATTGTGGGTTACGCCATGCTGATTCGCGGTATCGATAACGACACCGACGTGCAGCGGGCGGTGGAAATTCGCCCGGCCGCGCAGCTTTCGAAGCTGTACCTGCTGTCCGACTATCACGGTTCCGGCGTGGCGACGGCGTTGATGGACACGACGTTGGCCACCGCCGCCGAATGGGGCGTGCGCTGCGTGTGGCTTGGTGTCAATCAGGAAAACCAACGCGCACAAAGCTTTTACCTCAAGAGCGGCTTTAAGGTCAGCGGCACCAGAACGTTCCACGTAGGCGCCCGTCGCGAGAACGATTACGTCATGGTCCGGGAGGTTGGCTGACGCCGACGGCCGTCCCTGAAGTTAAGGCCAACAACCGAGAAGTGGCGCGCAGGTACTTCTTTCGGTAACCACCGGCCAGCATGTCCTCGCTGAAGATAGTGTCCAGCTTCGCCCCGGAAGCCACCACCGGGATGCCGGCGTCGTACAGCCGGTCGGTCAGCGACACCAAACGCAGCGCCACATTCTGGTCGTCGATGCCGTGCACACGCGTTAGGAACACCGCGCTCACCCCCTCGATCAGCGTCAGATACCGCGACGGATGCATGGTGGCCAGATGCGCGCACAGCGCGTCGAAGTCGTCGAGCGTCGCGCCCCGAACACTCGCCGCCCGCGCGGTCACCTCCTCATCCGACAGCGGCTGGGGCGCCGGCGGCAGGTCGCGGTGCCGGTAGTCCGGCCCCTCGATCCGTACGGTGGTGAAAATGCTTGCCAGCGTGTTGATTTCGCGCAGAAAGTCTGGGCGGCGAAGCGGTCTTCGCCCAGCTGCTCGGGCAGCGTGTTGGAGCTGGCGGCCACCGACACACCCCGCTCGACCAGTGACGAGAGCATCCGCGAGATCAGCGTGGTGTTGCCCGGATCGTCCAGTTCGAACTCGTCGACGCACACGACCGTGTAGCCGGCCAGCAGATCGATGCATTCGACGAAGCCGAACACCCCGGCCAGCTGAGTCAGCTCCCCAAATGTCGCGAACGCATTGGGATGAGCCCCGTCGTCGGGCATCTGGTAGTAGGCCGAAGCCAGCAGGTGGGTCTTGCCAACACCGAACCCGCCGTCCAGGTACAGCCCCACACCGGGCAGCGCCGCCCGCTTGCCGAACAGTTTGCCCAACCGTTTTCCATGGCCCGCCCGGCGCTCGACGGCCTGCCGGCAGAACTCCTGACAGGCCGCCACGGCCGCGGCCTGCGTCGGTTCCGCCGGATCGGGGCGGTAGGTCGCGAAGCTCACCTCGGCGAAGGTCGGCGGCGGAATCAGCTGGGCGATCAGCCGCTGCGGCAACACGGTTGGATGCCGATCCACCAAGTGCCCTATGTGAGGCGAGCCGTCGGCCGCTTTCGAAGAGGCGGGCCCGTGCATGCACGAACTGTAGCGGCGTGCTGCAATCAAACGCATGGCCGACTCTGAAGCCGCCGGAGCTGTCGACACGCCGTTCACATTGCTCGCCTCGGGGCGCGCCGTCGGCGAGGGCGACATTCCCCACCTCTACGGCTATCCGGAGCAACTGGACGGCGTTTGGGTGCGGGCGAATTTCATCACCAGCGTGGACGGCGGTGCCACCGCGGACGGCACCAGCGGCGGACTCGGGGGGCCCGGCGACAAATTGATCTTCAACATGCTGCGCGAACTCGCAGATGTGATCGTGGTCGGCGCGGGCACCGTGCGGATGGAGGGGTACTCCGGCGCTCACCCACCGGTCGCACAGCGCATGCACCGTCAGGCCCGCGGACAAAGCGAAGTCCCGCAGCTGGCGATCGTCACCAAGTCGGGTCGCCTGGACCGGGACATGCCCGTGTTCACCCGCACCGAGGTGCCGCCATTGATCTGCACCTGCACGGCGGCCTGCGAGGAGACCCGCCATCGGCTTGCCGGCGTCGCCGAAGTAGTCGACTGCTCTGGCGACGACCCGACCGAAGTCGACGAGACCGCCCTGTTGGCGACGCTGCGGGCTCGCGGAATGCACCGCATCCTGACCGAGGGCGGGCCGATGCTGCTCGGCTCGTTCATCCAGCGTGGCCTGCTCGACGACCTGTGCCTGACGATCGCGCCCTATGTCGTCGGCGGACTGGCCCGACGCATCGCGACGGGCCCCGGCCAGCTGCAGACCCCGATGCGGTGTGCGCACGTCCTCACCGACGACGCCGGCTTTCTCTACACGCGCTACGTCAAAGCTTGAGGCCACTGGTCGCTACTGTGGTCGGCATGCGTCGGCACATCACGTACCCCGCGATCCTGATCGCGGTCAGTGCCGTGCTGGCCGGCTGCGTCCCGGGCCTGGCCGCAGACCCGCGCTTTGCCACCAACCGCGGCGCCCGGCCGCAAGGCGCGGTCGGCACAAAGCCGCCACCGGTCGGTCCGCCCCCGATCGCGGCACCCAAGAACGATTTGGCGTGGCACGACTGCACGGCGCGGCTTTTCGCGGACGCCGGGGTCCCCGCAGCGCCCGGCGTCAAGCTGGACTGCGCGAACTACGACGCCGACCTCGACCCCAACGGTGGATCCGGGACCCTGACCATCGGCGCAGTCCGGGCCCGCTCCGACCAGACCCCGCACGACGCCGGGCCCCTTGTCTTCACCACCGGCTCTGACCTGCCGTCGTCGACTCAGTTGCCGGTCTGGCTGTCGCGGGCGGGCGCCGACGTGCTGCGTGCCCACCCCATCGTCGCCGTCGACCGCCGCGGCATGGGCATGTCGAGCCCGATCGACTGCCGCGACCCGTCCGACCGCCAAACGATGCGCGATCAGGCGCAATTTCAGTCCGGCGACGATCCGGTGGCCAACCTGTCCGACGTGTCGAATACCGCCACCACCAACTGCACCGACGCGATCGCGCCGGGTGCGTCGGCCTATGACGACTCGCACGCCGCCTCCGACATCGAGCGGCTGCGCAACCTGTGGGACGTACCCGCGGTAGCGATCGTCGGGATCGGCAACGGCGCCCAGGTGGCGCTGGCCTACGCCGGGTCGCGCCCCGACAAGGTCGCCAGACTGATCCTCGACTCTCCGATTGCGTTGGGGATCAACGCCGAAGCCGCCGCCGAGCAGAAGGCCAAGGGCCAGCAGGCCGCCCTCGACGCGTTCGCCGCGCAGTGCGTCGCCGTGAACTGCGCGCTGGGGCCCGATCCCAAGGGCGCCGTCGACGCGCTGCTGGCCGCGGCGCGGGCCGGCAAGGCGCCGGGCGGCGCTTCGGTGGCCCAAGTCGCCGACGCCATCACCACGGCTTTGGGCTTCCCCAACGCCGGGCGCATCAACGCCACCACCGACCTGGCGAATGCGCTGGCGGCCGCTCGCTCCGGCGACGCCGGCCAGCTGTCCAACCTGATCAACCGCGCCGACGCCACGACAGACTCGGACGGTCAGTTCGTCAATTCGTGCGGCGACGCGCTCAACCGCCCGACCCCGGACCGGGTTCGCGAACTGGTGGTCGCCTGGGCCAAGCTCTATCCGCAATTCGGTACGGTCGCCGCGCTCGATCTCGTCAAATGCGTGCACTGGCCAACAGGCTCGCCGTCGCAACCGCCGAAAGACCTCAAGGTCGACGTCTTGTTGCTGGGTGTGCAGAACGACCCGATCGTGGGCTCGGAAGCGGTCGCCGCGACGGCGGCCACCGTCATCAACGCCGGCGCGGCCAGCAAGCGGGTGATGTGGCAGGGCATCGGCCACGGCGCCAGCATTTATTCGCCGTGCGCGGTCCCGCCGCTGGTCGGCTATCTGGACAGCGGCAAGCTCCCGGGAACCGACACCTACTGCCCCGCCTGATCCTTGGCGGTGGCGCGCCGGTGTACGGTGCGCTGGTGACGGCAGCTGACTCGACCCGGACCGGCCCGCGCGATTGGCTGCTGGCCGCCTTTCGTCCCCAGGCCGGCCGCCCGAGCACCTCGACGGTTCTGCGGTCGGCGTTGTGGCCGGCGGCCATCCTGTCGGTGCTGCACCGCAGCATCGTGCTCACCGTCAACGGCAACATCACCGACGACTTCAAACCGGTCTACCGGGCCGTACTGAACTTCCGGCACGGCTGGGACATCTACAACGAACACTTCGACTACGTCGACCCGCACTACCTGTACCCGCCCGGCGGCACGCTGCTGATGGCACCGTTCGGGTACCTCCCCTTTTCGCCGTCGCGCTACCTGTTCATCCTGATCAACACCGTGGCCATCCTGATCGCCTGGTACCTGCTGCTGCGGTTGTTCAAATTCACGCTGTCCTCGGTGGCCGCGCCCGCCCTGCTGCTGGCCATGTTCTGCACCGAGACAGTGACCAGCACGCTGGTGTTCACCAACATCAACGGCTGCGTCCTGCTGGCGGAGATGCTGTTCCTGCGGTGGCTGCTGGACGGCAGGAAAAGCCATCAATGGTGGGCCGGTGCCGCGATCGGGCTGACACTGACGCTTAAGCCGGTGCTCGGGCCGCTGCTGTTGCTGCCGCTGCTGAACCGGCAGTGGCGGGCGCTGGTGCCGGCCTTCGTCGTTCCCCTGGTCATCAACTTAATCGCTCTGCCGCTGGTCAGCCACCCGATGGACTTCTTCACCAAAACGCTCCCGTACATCGGGGGCACCCGGGACTACTTCAACAGCTCGATCGAGGGCAACGGCGTGTACTTCGGTCTGCCGACCTGGCTGATCGTGTTCCTGCGACTCCTGTTCACGGTGTTGGCCATCGGCAGCCTGTGGCTGCTGAACCGCTACTACCGCAGCCGCGACCCGCTGTTCTGGTTCACCAACTCGTCGGGGGTGCTGCTGCTGTGGTCGTGGCTGGTGCTGCCGTTGGCCCAGGGCTACTACTCGATGATGCTGTTCCCGTTCCTGATGACGGTGGTGCTGCCGAACTCGCTGATCCGCAACTGGCCGGCGTGGCTGGGTATCTACGGCTTCTTGACGCTGGACGACTGGCTGCTGTACAGATTCATGCGGTATGGCCGCGCGCTGCAATACCTCAAGATCACCTACGGCTGGTCATTGCTGCTGATCGTGGTGTTCACGGTGCTCTACTTCCGCTATCTGGACGCCAAGGCCGAGGACCGGCTGGACGGCGGTATCGATCCGGCCTGGCTGCCGTCCAAACGAGAGCACGCGCGGTGATCGCAAGCACGGCGGAGCGGGGCGCAGCGGGTCACCGCCATTAGAGCTAGCGTGGACTCTCATGACCCATCCGAAAGTGGAGCTGACCGACGACGAGTGGCGCAAGAAACTCACGCCGCAGGAATTCCAGGTCTTGCGTCGCGCGGGCACCGAGCGGCCCTTCACCGGCGAGTACGCCGACACCAAAACCCAGGGCGTCTACAACTGCCGGGCGTGCGGCGCCGAATTGTTCCGCAGCACAGAGAAATTCGAGTCTCACTGCGGCTGGCCGTCGTTCTTCGACCCGACGAGCTCCGACGCGGTGATCCTGCGTCCGGACCATTCGATGGGGACGACGCGCACCGAGGTGCTGTGCGCGAACTGCCACAGCCACCTGGGTCACGTGTTCTCCGGTGAGGGTTATCCGACGCCGACGGACCAGCGCTACTGCATCAACTCGATTTCGTTGAAGCTGGTGCCGACGGACGCGTAGCGCGGAGCAGCGTTACGACGGCCGCCCGCGCGGCTCGCGATTCCCTCGCGATTCCCTCGCGATTCCAGGGCCCTCACCTTACGCTTTCGCCGTTGCGCCGGGTGCTGTACCGTTGCACCAACGGTAAGGCATACAGCTACATCGGGAGGCGAACGTCCATGAACAGAGACGACATGATCCTGATCAGCGTCGATGACCACATCGTCGAACCACCGGACATGTTCAAGAATCACTTGCCCAAGAAGTACGCCGACGAGGCGCCGCGATTGGTGCACAACCAAGATGGCAGTGATAGCTGGCAATTTCGCGATGTGGTAATCCCGAATGTGGCGCTCAATGCGGTGGCGGGTCGGCCGAAGGAGGAGTACGGGCTCGAACCGCAGGGTCTTGACGAGATCCGGCCGGGGTGTTGGCAGGTCGATGAGCGGATCAAGGACATGAACGCGGGCGGGATCTTCGCCTCGATCTGTTTTCCGACGTTTCCCGGGTTCGCCGGACGGCTGTTCGCCACCGAGGACCCCGAGTTCGGCCTGGCCTTGTTGCGGGCCTACAACGACTGGCATGTCGAGGAGTGGTGCGGGGCGTATCCGGCACGGTTCATCCCGATGTGCTTGCCGGTGATCTGGGACGCCGAAGCGTGCGCGGACGAGGTGCGACGCAACGCCAATCGTGGCGTGCACGCGCTGACGTTCGCCGAGAACCCCGCGACGATGGGCTATCCCAGCTTTCACGACAACTACTGGACGCCGCTCTGGGAAGCCTTGGTGGATACCGAGACGGTGATGAACGTGCACATCGGTTCCTCGGGGCGACTGGCCATCACCGCGCCAGACGCGCCGATGGATGTGATGATCACGCTGCAGCCGATGAACATCGTGCAGGCCGCAGCGGATCTGCTGTGGTCGGCGCCGATCAAGAAATACCCCGACCTCAAGATCGCCTTGAGCGAGGGTGGCACCGGGTGGATCCCGTATTTCCTGGAGCGGGCCGACCGCACGTATGAGATGCACTCGGTGTGGACGCACCAGGACTTCGGCGGCAAGCTGCCCAGCGAGGTGTTTCGCGAGCACTTCTTGACATGCTTCATCAGCGACGACGTCGGAGTCCAGCTGCGGCACCAAATCGGCATCGACAACATCGCATGGGAGGCCGACTACCCGCACAGCGACTCGATGTGGCCCGCAGCGCCCGAACAACTGTGGGATGTTCTCAGCGGCCACGGCGTGCCGGAAACTGACATCAACAAAATGACCCACGAAAACGCCATGCGTTGGTACTCGTTCGATCCGTTCGCGCACCATCCGCGTGAGCAGGCTACGGTGGGCGCGCTACGCCGGGCAGCGGAAGGCCATGATGTGTCCGTCCGCGCCCTCAGCCATCACAAGAAGGGCGACCGGGTTACCAACGCCCTGGCCGAAGCAACCCGCGGCAACGCATAGAAGCGAGTTCGGCTGGGTGCAGCGCAACGCCGTTCTCGGAAACTCACGGGACGAAGATCACCACGGCGGCCTCGGCCAGGAGTTCGGCCAACTCGCGGCTGCCATGACCGCGGTGCGGGCGATTCCCTATGTGCTGCAAGCACCTCGGCCATCGTCACGGCGCAGGTGCTCGGCGCGTAGCAGGGTCAGTCCACCCGGGTGGCGTGGACTTCCCAGAACGGCGCGTGCACCCTGCCGTTGACCAGCCACGGCTCCATCGCGCGAAACCGCTCGAGAAGCTTCTGCGCCTCGGCGGCCATGTCGGTGTTGCGCGCGGCCATCATCTCGATCGTCTTGGCGCTCATGTTGACTTGGTAGGCGGTCCTGCCCAGGTAAGTGATCTCCCAACCGGCGACGGGCAGCACGTCATGAAAGTCGCTCTCGGACAACGACCGCAGCATCTTGAAGCCGTTGACATCGTGCTCGCCGAACTCGAACATGTACAGCCGCGCGCCCGGCTTGGTGGCCCGCCGCAGCGCGTGCGCGTAGGACCTCTGCAGTTCCGGGTCGGTGCTGAAGGTGTGATAGAAGGCGCAGTCGACGACGGTGTCGAACCGGCCGTCCAGTCCCTCCAGCTTGGTGGCGTCGGCCAGCTGGAAGTCCACCGTCACCCCGGCCTTCCGCGCGTTCTCCCGAGCCCGCTCCAGGGCACCCTCCGAAACGTCGATGCCGGTGGCGGAGTAGCCCTTCGACGCGTAGTAGATGGCGTGGTGGCCCGGGCCGGTGCCCGGGTCGAGCACCTCACCTTTGATCGCGCCCGCCGCGACGAGCTGCTGGACCACTGGCTGCGGGCCGCCGATGTCCCACGGCGTGGCGGCGGGCAGGCCGTGCGACGTCCGCTCGTCGCGGTACATCTCCTCGAAGCGGGTGGGATCGGTCGGGTCGAATTGGGTCACGGCAGCGAGTTCACCAGCTGCTCGACCGGCACTCGCGGGCCGGTGAAAAACGGCGTTTCCTCGCGGGTATGTCGCCGGGCATCGGTGGCCCGCAATTCACGCATCAGATCGACGATGCGGTCGAGTTCCGGAGCCTCGAAGGCCAGGATCCATTCGTAGTCGCCGAGCGCGAACGCCGGCACCGTGTTGGCCCGGACGTCCTTATACTCGCGGGCGGCCATGCCGTGCTCGGCGAGCATGCGGCGACGCTCCTCGTCGGGCAGCAGGTACCACTCGTACGACCGTACGAACGGATACACGCAGATGTAATTGCCGGGCTCCTCGCCGGCCAGGAACGCCGGGATATGGCTCTTATTGAACTCGGCCGGCCGGTGCAGCGCCACGCTGCTCCACACCGGCGAGCAGGCCCGTCCCAGCGTGGTGGTGCGCCGCAAATCGGCGTAGGTCGCCTGCAGCGCCTCGACCCGTTCGGCGTGGGTCCAGATCATGAAGTCCGCGTCGGCGCGCAGGCCCGCCACGTCGTAGAGGCCGCGCACGACGACGCCACGTTCCTCCTGCTGCTTGAAAAACCGCGACGCATCGTCGATCACGGCGTCCCGCTGGTCGCCGAGCTCGCCCGGCCGCACTGAGAACACCGAGAACATCAGGTAGCGGATCGTCGAGTTCAGGGCGTCGTAGTCAAGCTTGGCCATGAGACCTATCGTGCCACTTCCGCTTGCAGGGTCTCGACCGCGCGTCCGGCCGCCGCGATGCACGCCGGCACACCGATGCCGTCCAGGTAACTGCCGGCCACGGCCAGCCCCGGCGGCAGGCCGGCCCGCACCTGCGCGACCAGATCAGCGTGGCCGGGCCCGTACTGCGGCATCGCGTCGATCCAGCGCTGCACCCGGACATCGACCGGGTCGACGGTCAGGCCGAACACCGCGGCCAGGTCGTCCAGCGCCCAGGCCAGCAGCTCGTCGTCGGAAGCGGTGCCCGCCAGATCTTCACCGAACCGGCCGAACGACAGCCGCAGCAGCTGCAAGTCGCCCCGGGCGCCCCATTTCTGAGAAGACAACGTGATCGCCTTGGCGTGCAACGGTTCCCCGCTGGCCACCAGCACGCCCGAATTCCGCGGAAACGGGGTTTCGGCCGGCACCGCGAGGGCCACCACCACCGACGACGCGCTCCCGATCCGGCTCGCGGCGGAGACGCTGCCCGGGGCCAGGCCCTCCATGAGGCGCACCAGCCGCGGGGCCGGAATGGCCAGAATCACCGCGTCGGCGTGCCAGTGGCCGCCGGTGTCGTCGCGGAGTTCCCAGCCCGGTTTCAGCCCGGTCACCGCGGCTTGCACCCACTGCGGCTGGCTGCGCCGCACCATTTCGTCGATCAGCACCTGGTAGCCGCCGTCCAGCGCACCGAACACCGGCCCGCCGTCGGCCGGCGGTAACCCACGCCGGACCGCGTCGGTCAGGCTGGCCGCGCCGCGGTCGAGGGCCGCCGCCACGCTGGGGGCGCCCGCACGTAGCCCGATCGTTGCCGCCGACCCGGCGTACACCCCACCCAGCAGCGGGTCCACCGACCGGGCCACGGTCTGCTCGCCGAACCGGTCGGCGACCAATTCGGCCACTGCGGGATCACTGCCTGGCCGCCAGCTCAGCGGGCGGGTGGGTTCGGCGTCGATGCGCGCGACGGTCGCGTCATCGACGAGCCCGGCCACCGACGCCGCCGACGACGGAATCCCGGCGACCGTGTCCGCGGGCAGCGGATGCAGCCGCTGCCGGCTGTAGATCAACGGTCGGGCGCCGGTGGTGACCCGTTGGCGCGCCGACAGGTCCAGCTCGGCCAGCAGCGCCGGCATCTCGGGCCGGCGCAGCACGAACGCCTCGGCACCCAGGTCCATCGGCTGTCCGCCGACGCGCTCGGTGCGCAGAATCCCGCCGAGCTTCTCCCCCGGGTCGAACACCGTGATTGTCGCGTCATGACCGGCACGGTCGACGGCCGCACGCAGCCGGTACGCCGCGGTCAATCCCGAAATGCCGCCGCCCACAATGCAATACGAACCGGCGTTCATAACGAGTGGACCAGCGACACCAGCTCGGTCAGCACGCCGGGATCGGTCTGCGGCGGCACGCCGTGGCCCAGGTTGAAGACGTGGCCGGAAGCGCCGGCGTCGACCGCGCGCCGCCCGTCGTCGACGACAGCCCGTGCGGCGCGCTCCACCACCGGCCACCCCGCCAGCAGCGCCACCGGGTCGAGGTTGCCCTGCAGCGCGGTGCCGGGCCGCACCCGGCCGGCCGCATCGGTCAGCGATGTCCGCCAGTCCACGCCGACGACCGTCGGGCCCGCATCCGACATCGCCCCGAGCAGCTCGGCGGTCCCGACCCCGAAATGCGTCATCGGCACGCCGTATTCGGCCAGCGTGGCGAACACCCGGGAGCTGTGCGGCAGCACGTACTGGCGGTAGTCGGCCAATGACAGCGTGCCCGCCCACGAGTCGAACACCTGAATGGCGTCCACCCCGGCGTCGAGTTGCCCGCGCAGGAACGCGACGGTGAGGTCGGTCAGCTTGGACATCAGCGCATGCCAGTTCGCCGGTTCGGCAAGCATCATCGCCTTGGTGCGGGCGTGGTCACGGCTGGGACCACCTTCCACCAGATAGGACGCCAGCGTGAAGGGTGCGCCGGCGAAACCGATCAGCGGCACCTCGCCCAGCGCGTCGACAAGCAGCGAGACCGCCTGGCAAATCGGCTGAATCGCTTGTGAGTCAAGGGGTTTCAGGGCATCGATATCGGTGGCGGTGCGTACCGGGTCGGCGATAACCGGTCCGACGTCGGCCACGATGTCCAGTTCGACGCCGGCCGCGCGCAGCGGCACGACGATGTCCGAGAAGAGGATCGCCGCGTCGACGTCGTGGCGGCGTATCGGCTGCAGGGTGATCTCGCAGGCCACTTCGGGCTCGAAACACGCCGCCAGCATGCTGTGCCGTTCGCGCAACGCGCGGTATTCGGGCAGGGAACGGCCGGCCTGCCGCATGAACCACACCGGGACGCGGCCCGGTTTGCGGCCGGAGACCGCGGCCAAATAGGGCGACTCGGTAAGGTCGCGACGAGTACTCATCGAGCTCAATGCTGCCATGACGTTTAGAGACCACCAGGAGCGCTTAGAAAATGCCGAAGCCGGTCTATGACGACTTCCCCAGCCTCCGCTGCGAACCCAGCGATAACGGCGTGCTCAATCTGGTTCTGGACGCCCCCGGGCTGAACTCCGTCGGGCCGCAAATGCACCGGGACCTCGCCGACATCTGGCCGGTGATCGATCGCGACCCTGACGTGCGTGTCGTCCTGGTCCGCGGTGAAGGCAAGGCGTTTTCCTCCGGCGGCAGCTTCGACCTGATCGAAGAGACCATCAACGACTACGAAGGCCGGATCCGCATCATGCGCGAGGCCCGCGATCTGGTGCTCAACCTGGTCAACTTCGACAAGCCGATGGTCTCGGCGATCCGGGGCCCGGCCGTCGGCGCGGGCCTGGTGGTGGCGCTGCTCGCGGACATCTCGGTCGCCGGCCGGACCGCGAAGATCATCGACGGGCACACCAAACTCGGGGTGGCCGCGGGTGACCACGCCGCGATTTGCTGGCCGTTGCTGGTCGGCATGGCCAAGGCCAAGTACTACCTTCTTACCTGCGAGACGCTGTCCGGCGAGGAAGCCGAGCGCATCGGCCTGGTCTCCACCTGCGTCGACGACGACGACGTCCTGGCCACCGCGACCCGCCTCGCCGAGAACCTGGCGCTCGGCGCCCAAAACGCGATCCGCTGGACCAAGCACAGCCTCAACTACTGGTACCGCATGTTCGAGCCCGCCTTCGAAACGTCGCTGGGCCTGGAGTTCCTCGGATTCAGCGGCCCCGACGTGGCCGAAGGGCTGGCTGCGCATCGCGAGAAGCGTCCGGCGCGGTTTGCTGGGGGCACCGACGCCTGAAGCTGTGTAGCACGGCACGGCGCGCCTTTCGACGCCGGTCGGCCGATAGGTCTACCGTCGAAAGCTGTGACGTCTGCCGAACCGGCCCCCTTCCGCGAGGCGGTCGCGGCGATGAACGCCGTGACCGTGCGGCCGGAAATCGAACTCGGCCCGATCCGGCCGCCGCAGCGACTGGCGCCGTACAGCTACGCGCTGGGCGCCGAGGTCAAACACCCCGACCTGGACATCGTCCCCGAGCGCTCCGAGGGTGACGCGTTCGGTCGGCTGATCCTGTTGTACGACCCGGACGGCTCGGACGCCTGGGACGGCACGATGCGCCTGGTCGCCTACATCCAGGCCGACCTGGACTCCAGCGAGGCCATCGACCCGCTGCTGCCGGAGGTGGCGTGGAGCTGGCTGGCCGACGCGCTGGGATCTCGCCTCGAGCAAGTCACCGCTTTGGGCGGCACCGTCACCGCCACCACATCGGTACGGTACGGCGACATCTCCGGGCCGCCGCGCGCCCACCAGCTGGAGCTGCGGGCATCGTGGACGGCGACCACCCCTGAGGTCGGCGTCCATGTCGAGGCGTTCTGCGAGGTGCTGGAGCACGCGGCGGGTCTACCACCGGCCGGGGTCGCCGACCTGGGCTCACGGTCACGCGCCTGACATGTGCGAAGCGGCGGCCGAAGGGTCCGGCGGCACCGAGCCCGACCACACCCCGCTACTGCACCCGGCCAACGGGATTCCTGATCTCTCGGTGACCGTCAGCCAGATCGCGGCGGCCGCGGCGCTGCTGGATCGCGGGCACGGACCGTTTGCGGTGGATGCCGAGCGAGCATCGGGTTTCCGCTACTCCAACCGGGCCTACCTGATCCAGATCCGGCGCGCCGACGCCGGCACCGTGCTCATCGATCCGGTCAGCCACGGCGCTGACCCGCTGACCGCACTGCGGCCGGTGGCCGAGGTGCTCAGCACGGACGAATGGATCCTGCACTCCGCCGATCAGGACCTGCCCTGCCTGGCGGAGGTCGGCATGCGCCCGCCCGCGCTGTACGACACCGAGCTTGCCGGGCGCCTGGCCGGGTTCGAGCGGGTGAACCTGGCGACCATGGTGCAGCTGCTGCTGGGGTTCGGGTTGGCCAAGGGCCACGGCGCGGCCGACTGGTCCAAGCGCCCGCTGCCCGCGGAATGGCTCAACTACGCGGCACTGGACGTGGAACTGCTCATCGAACTGCGGGCGGCGATCTCGCAGATCCTGGCCGAGCAAGGCAAAACCGATTGGGCAGCACAGGAATTCGAACATCTACGGATCGTGGGCCCCAGGGAGGCTATGTCATCTGTGCCGGCTGCGCGGCGGGAACGGTGGCGCCGAACGTCGGGGATCCATCGGGTGCATGACCGGCGGAGCCTGGCCGCCGTCCGCGAACTGTGGACCGCGCGCGACCGCGTCGCCCAGCGCCGCGACATCGCGCCGCGCCGGGTGCTGCCGGATACCGCCATCGTCGACGCCGCCCTTGCCGACCCCAAGACGATCGACGACCTCGTCGCGTTGCCCGTGTTCGGTGGGCGCAACCAGCGACGCAGCGCCGCAATGTGGATGGCGGCGCTGGAAGCGGCCCGGGAAAGCCGAGAACTGCCCGACGTGGCCGAGCCGTCCAACGGGCCACCACCGCCGGCGCGGTGGAGCAGGCGCAAGCCGGAGGCCGCCGCGCGGCTGGAGGCGGCCCGGGCGGGACTCTCGGAGGTGTCGCAGCGGGTGGGGGTGCCGACGGAGAACCTGATCTCACCCGACCTGGTGCGGCGCCTGTGCTGGGACTGGGAGGGCGGCGCCCAAGCGGACCAAGCGGGCCAAACCCTCGAAGCCGTCGACGCATTTTTGCGCGCCGGGCAGGCGCGGCCCTGGCAACGCGAACTCGTGGACCCCGTACTGGCCGCGGCGGTCACCCGGGGGGACGCCGAAAGCGGCGACCGCTAATCCAGATGCTCCCTGATCTCGGTCTCTGATACGGACGTCCCCAAAGCCGCCACCCAGCCGGTGATCCGGCGGGCCACGTCCTGGTCGGTCAGCCCCAAATCGGCCAGCACCTCACCGCGCGAGGCGTGGTCGTAGAACTCCTGCGGCAGCCCGACGTCGCGGCAGGGCACGTCGATCTCCGCTGCGCGCAGCGCGGCGGACACCGCTGAGCCCACGCCGCCGTTGACCCCGTTGTCCTCCAGCGTCACGAGCAGTTTGTGCTGCAACGCCAGTTCGCGCACAGCGTCGGAGACCGGCAACACCCAGCGTGGGTCGATCACCGTCACGCCGATCCCCTGGTTGTGCAGCCGCTTGGCCACCTCCAGCGCCATCGACGCGAACGCGCCGACCGCCACCAGCAGCACGTCGTGGTTCAACCCGCCGCCCGGCACCGCGAGCACATCTATCCTCGCGACGCCCGCCCCGCGCTGCTCCAGGGCCGGAATGTCTTCGCCCACATCGCCTTTGGGGAACCGTATCGCCGTCGGGCCGTCGTTGACGTCGAGCGCCTCACCGAGCTCCTCGCGCAATCGCACGGCGTCGCGGGGCGCGGCCACCCGCATGCCGGGCACGATCCCCAGGATCGACAGGTCCCACATGCCGTTGTGGCTGGGACCGTCGTTGCCGGTGATCCCGGCCCGGTCCAGCACGAGGGTGACGGGCAGCTTGTGCAGCGCCACGTCCATCATGATCTGGTCGAA
Source organism: Mycobacterium sp. (assembly GCF_052144515.1). Lineage (GTDB taxonomy): Bacteria > Actinomycetota > Actinomycetes > Mycobacteriales > Mycobacteriaceae > Mycobacterium. The sequence goes on from NZ_JBKQQD010000521.1 coordinate 23,870, forward strand.
CGCCCGGTTGAGGAACGTCGAATAGATCGCCACCACCGGGTGCATCCCGCCCATGGCCAGCCCGGCCGCCGACGTCACCGCGTGCTGTTCGGCGATGCCGACGTCGAACAACCGATCGGGATACCGCTTCCCGAATGCCGTCAGCCCGGTGGGCCCCGGCATCGCGGCGGTGATAGCCACGATGTCGCGGCGCTTCTTGGCGTGGCCGATGAGCGCGTCGGCGAAGGTCGCCGTCCAGCCCGGGCCCGCCACCTTGGTCGCCTGCCCGGTGGCCGGGTCGAGCGGCCCCGTGGAGTGCATCTGCTCGGCCTCGTCGGCTTCGGCCGGCGGGTAGCCCATGCCCTTGCGGGTGACGACGTGCACGATCACCGGGCGCCCGAAGCCGCGCGCCCTGCGCAGCGCGACCTCCACCGCGCGTTCGTCGTGGCCGTCGACCGGTCCGACGTACTTCAGGCCGAGATCGGTGAACAGCAGCTGCGGCGACAGGGAGTCCTTGATGCCCGCTTTGACGCTGTGCAGGAAGTGGTAGAAGGCCTCTCCGAACAGCGGCATGGCGCGCACCGCGTAGCGGCCCCGCTCCAGCGCCTGCTCGTAGGCCGGCTGCAGTCGCAGCGTGGCCAGGTGGTCGGCGACACCGCCGATCGTCGGTGCGTAGCTGCGGCCGTTGTCGTTGACCACGATGATCACCGGACGCCGCGACGCGGCGATATTGTTCAGCGCCTCCCAGCACATGCCGCCGGTGAGCGCGCCGTCGCCGACCACCGCGACCACGTGCCGGTTGCGGTGCCCGGTCAGTTCGAACGCCTTGGCCAGCCCGTCGGCGTAGGACAACGCCGCGCTGGCGTGGCTGGACTCCACCCAGTCGTGTTCGCTTTCGGCGCGCGACGGATACCCCGACAGCCCGCCCTTCTTGCGCAGGGTTTCGAAGTCCTGGCACCGCCCCGTCAGCATCTTGTGCACATAGGCCTGGTGACCGGTGTCGAAGATGATCGGGTCGTGTGGTGAATCGAACACCCGGTGCAGCGCCAGCGTCAGCTCGACGACGCCGAGGTTGGGTCCCAGGTGCCCACCGGTGGCGGCGACCTTGTGGATCAGGAACTGGCGAATCTCGTCAGCCAGGTCGCGTAGCTGCTGCTGGGAAAGGTGCTGCAGATCAGCGGGCCCGCGGATCTGTTGGAGCATCTGGCCAGTCTACGCAGCCACCGCCGGATAACTACTGGCAAAACTCCCGGCACTCCCCGGCCTCCCCCCTCCTTCGACGTATTCTCTGAAACATGCGTGCCGAGGACCTCGCCGAGGCTTTCCCGGTCGTGACCATCGACTCCGACGCCCTGGATGCTGCGCGCCTGCTGGCCGAGCACCGCCTGCCCGGAATCGTCGTCACCGACGCGTCGGGAAAACCTTTCGCGGTGCTGCCCGCCTCGCAGGTCGTCCGATTCATCGTGCCCCGATATGTCCAAGACGATCCCTCGCTTGCCGGCGTTCTCAACGAATCCACGGCCGATCGCGCCGCGGACAAGCTGGGCGGCAAGACGGTTCGCGACGTGCTCCCGGACCATCTCACCAACGTGCCTGCGGCAAACGCGGATGACACCATCATCGAGGTGGCCGCGGTGATGGCGCGGCTGCGCAGCCCACTTATGGCGGTGGTCAAGGACGGCACATTGGTCGGAGTGATCACGGCATCGCACTTGCTGGCCGCGGCACTAAAGCACTGAAGCCTTGATTTCACGGGGACATCGATGAGCGTCATCGCGGTCGTCGTGTTCGTAGTCGCCTACGCGCTGATCGCCGGCGATCGGGTCAACAAGACACTGGTGGCATTGGCGGGCGCATCGATAATGGTCGCCTTGCCGGTCATCAATTCGGATGACGTGTTCTACTCCCGCGGCACCGGAATCGACTGGGACGTCATCTTTTTGCTGCTGGGCATGATGATCATCGTCAGCGTGCTGCGCAAGACCGGGGTGTTCGAATACACCGCGATCTGGGCCGCCAAACGCGCGCGCGGTTCCCCACTGCGCATCATGATCCTGTTGGTGCTGGTCACCGCATTCGCGTCGGCCTTGCTGGACAACGTCACCACGGTATTGCTGATCGCACCGGTTACCCTGCTGGTCTGCGACCGGCTGGAGATCGGTGCGGCGCCGTTTTTGATGGCCGAGGCGTTCGCGTCCAACATCGGCGGCACGGCGACGTTGATCGGCGACCCGCCCAGCATCATCATCGCCAGCCGGGCAGGCCTGAGCTTCAACGACTTTCTAATCCATCTGACGCCGATTGTGATCATCCTCATCGCCGCGTTCGTCGCGTTGCTGCCGCGCTTATTTCCCGGTGCGTTCGACGTGGATCCCGAGCGGGTCGCCGACGTCATGTCGCTCGAAGAACGCGAGGCCATCCGCGATCCCGGGCTGCTCATCAAATGCGGCGTTGTCCTGGTGGCGGTCCTTGCCGGGTTCGTCGCCCACGCACAGATACACATCGAACCGTCGCTCGTAGCGCTGGTGGGTGCCGGCATTCTCATCGTGATTTCCGGACTGGACCATTCGGATTACCTGTCCAGCGTCGAATGGGAAACACTGCTGTTCTTCGCCGGACTGTTCGTCATGGTCGGGGCCCTGGTGAAGACCGGCGTTGTCAACCAACTGGCGCGGCTGGCCACCGAAGCGACCGGTGGCAATGCGTTGTTCACGACGATGCTGATTCTGGCGGTGTCGTTCGTGATCAGCGGGGTCATCAACAACGTTCCGTACGCCGCGACCATGGCGCCGATCGTCGCGCATCTGGTCCCCACCATCACCGGCCACGTCCACCCGCAGGTGCTGTGGTGGGCCCTTGTCCTCGGCACCGACCTCGGCGGCAACCTGACCGCCGTCGGGGCCAGCGCCAACGTCGTCATCCTGGGAATCGCCCGGCGGGCGGACAGTCCCATCTCCTTTTGGGAATTCACCCGCAAAGGCGCGGTCGTCACGACAATCTCGGTCGGGCTGTCCGCGGCCTACTTGTGGCTGCGCTACTTCGTCCTCGCCTAACCGCCTCAGAGGTCTCCGAGGTCCCAGTTCAAGAAGCCCGACCGATTCGTACCGAAGTTGAAGGCGCCCGAGTTCAGGCTGCCGAAATTGAACAGGCCCGAGTTGGCCGCGCCGGCGGTGAACACGCCCCCGCTGTGGCCGCCGGGCCCGAAGTCCAGGATTCCCGCGTTGAAGCCGCCGGTGCCGAAGTTGACGTAGCCCGTGTTGTTGCCGCCGCTTGCCACATTCAAGATGCCCGTGTTGAGGCCTCCGCTGCCGGAGTTGAAGAAGCCCGCGTTGATGCCGCCGATGCCCGAGTTGAAGAAACCCGAGTTGCTGCCGCCGATGCCCGAGTTGAAGAAACCCGAATTGTCCGTGCCCGAGTTGCCGAAGCCGGAGTTCGAAACCAGCCCGGTTAGGTCGGCCGAGCTGCCGAAGCCGGTATTCAAGATGCCCGAGCTGAAGGTGCCGGTGTTCGTGGACCCCGAATTCCAGAAACCCGTGTTGCCGTAGCCGCCGTTGAAGTCACCCGTGTTGAGCACGCCGGAGTTGAAGCTGCCCATGTTCTCGCTGCCCGAGTTAAAACTGCCCGCGTTATAGGTGCCGGCATTGGCAAAGCCCACGTCGGCGAGCCCCCCGTTTCCGAAGCCGGTGTTGAGGCCGCCCTCGGCGAACGAGTCCCTGCCCGAGTTCCCGATGCCGGTATCGTTGCCGCCCGAGTTCCACATGCCCGTGTCAACCTGGCCCGAGTTGAACAAGCCGGTGTCGGTGCCACCCGAGTTGCCGATGCCGAAGTTCCCGTTGCCCGAGTTGAAGAAGCCGACGTTGTCATTGCCCGAGTTGAACAGGCCGATGTTTCCGCTGCCCGAGTTCAGACCGCCACGGAAATTGATGCCCACCTTGTTGTCGCCGGTGAGCCCGATGCCGATGTCCCCGTTTCCCTTGTTGCCCAGGCCGACGTTGTTGTCGCCGTAGTTGCCCAGGCCCGTGTTCGAGGAGCCGGTGTTACCGAAGCCGATGTTGTTGCTGCCGAGGTTGCCCGAGCCCACGTTGTTGCTGCCGACGTTTCCGCTGCCGAAATTCGAGTTGCCCAGGTTTCCGTTGCCGATGTTGGAGTTGCCCTTGGACATCCCGAACCCCGCGCCCGCGTTGCCGAATCCGATGTTCTTGTTGCCGCGGTTTCCGCTGCCCAGGTTTTGATTGCCCCAGTTTCCGCTGCCCACGTTGGAGTTGCCGATGTTTCCGCTACCCCGGTTTTGGTCGCCGCTGTTTCCGCTGCCCGCGTTGGAGTTACCGACGTTTCCGCTGCCGACGTTGCTGTTGCCGAAGTTGCCGCCGCCCAGGTTGCCGGTGCCGGTGTTGCCCGGCGGCAGGTTCGCCGGCAGCGCGAGGCCCGGCACCCTTTGCAGCGACGCTTGCCAGGACGACAACGACAACTGCGCGGCCACCGCCGACGCCCCGCTGTGATAGCCGGACATCGCGGCGACGTCCTGGGCCCACATCTGCTCATAGTGGGCCTCGGTCGCCGCGATCGCCGGGGCGTTCTGCCCCAACAGGTTTGAGGTCACCAAGGACACCAGCTGCGCCCGATTAGCCTCCACCACCGCCGGATGCACCGTGGCCGCCAGCGCCGCCTCGTAGACGGCCACCGCCGTCCGGGCCTGACCAGCCGCTCCCGCGGCCCGGGCCGCCGCCGCGTTCAACCAACCCAGATACGGGGCGGCCGCACTCGTCATCGCCGCCGCCGCCGGGCCCTGCCACGATTCTGCGGCCAGACCGGAGGTCACCGAACCGAAGGAGGCTGCCGCCGAGCTCAACTCGCCCGCCAGCCCGTCCCACGCCGCTGCTGCCGCCAGCATCGGACCCGACCCCGCACCGACGAACATGTGCAGGGAATTGACCTCCGGCGGCAACACCGAAAAGTTCGGCACCCAGATCCCTCCTCATCAAGCCTGAAGAGAAAACCTAACGACCCGTCCGGCGGAATGTGCACTTTTCCCGCCATCGGCGGCAGTTGCTAGCTTTTAACTAGCTTTGAGCTAGCTTGTGCGGGTCAACAGCGCGACGCATTCGGTGTGATGGGTCAGCGGGAAGGCGTCGAAGACCTTGATCTTCTCGACGGTGTAACCGTGACCGCGGTAGAGCCCGATATCGCGGGCGAAAGATGCGGCCTCACAACCGATGTGCACCACGCGCGGGACCCCGGCCGCGGCCAGTAGGTCGACAACCTCGCGCCCGGCGCCCGAGCGCGGCGGATCCAGCACCGCCACATCTGCTCTTGAGGCGCTCACGCGCTGCCCCGTCAGCGCCCGCCGCACGGAATCGGTTACCACGTCCACGTGCGGCAGATCGACCAGCGCGTCCCGTGCCGCGCGTGTCGCGGCGCGCGAAGTGTCGACGGTCAGCACCCGTCCTGACTCCCCCACCGCCTCACCGAGCGCCGCGGCGAAAACGCCCACACCGCCGTAGAGATCCCACGCGGTCATGCCCGCAGCAGGCTGTGCCCAGTCGACGACCAGAGCGCTGTAGACCGCCGCCGCGTCCCGGTGCGCCTGCCAGAAGGCCGTCACCGGCACCCGCCAGCTGCGCCGGCCCACCCGCTGCACCGCGTGGTAGTCACCCTCGGCCACCATGGTCGCGGTCCGCCTGCCCGCTCGCGCGCTGCGCACCACGTGGCGGCGGCCGTCGTCGTCGAGCGCAACGTGCAGGTGGGCGTGCGGCGGCCACTCGGTTGCCGACCTAGGCTGCGGGAGCCCGTCGAGCATTCCGGTCGGCAATTGCCCGCAGCGCAGGTCGGTCACCAGCTCGTCGCTGTGGTAGCGGTGAAAGCCGGGCCGACGGTCCGGCCCGACATCCAGCCGAACCCGGGTCCGCCAACCGGTGGGGCCGGCAGCCGAAAGCGGTTCGGCTCCGGTGTCCGGGCCGTCCCAGCGATATCCGCCGAGCCGTTCGAGCTGGTTGGCCACGACCTGCGCCTTGAGCGCCCGGGCCGCGTCCGGGACAGCGAACGCCAGGTCGCAACAGCCGGCACCGTCCACCCCGGCGATCGGGCACAGGGACGCCGTCCGATCGGCCGACGGCTCGATCACCTCGATAACCTCTGCGTGCCAGTAAGACCCGCGATCTGCGGTGACTCGCACCCGCACCCGTTCGCCGGGCAACGCGTAGCGGACGAACACCACCCGGCCGTCGTGGTGCGCCACGCAGCTGCCGCCGTTCGCCGGCGCACCGGTGTCCAACGTCAATTCCGCACCCGCGGATGCAAGCTGCTGGTCCAAGGTCAATCGAATATTCCCCGCCGAGCGTCGCCCGGAGCGGCGTGCGGCTGAAACGTGTTGACCCGCTCCGACGAATTCAATTGCCAGGGAACCGAAGTCACCATCACCCCGGGCATGAACAGCAACCGACCCTTGAGCCGCAGCGCGCTCTGGTTGTGCAGCACCCGCTCCCACCAATGACCCACCACGTACTCCGGGATGAACACCGTCACCACCGTGCGCTTGGACTCCTTGCTGACCCGTTTGACGTAATCGAGTACCGGACGGGTGATCTCACGGTAGGGCGAGGCGATGACCTTCAGCGGCACGCTGATATCGCTGTCCTCCCACTTGTGCACCAGCGCACGGGTTTCCGCGTCGTCGACGCTGACCGTGAGGGCCTCGAGGGTATCGGGTCGGGTCGCTCGCGCGTAGGCCAGCGCGCGCAATGTGGGCAGATGCAACTTCGATACCAAGACCAACGCGTGGTTGCGGCTGGGCAGCACCACGTCGTGCTGGGCGGCCTCCTGCTGCGCCAATTCCCGGTTGACGGTGTCGTAGTGCTTGCGGATCAGCTTCATGATGACGAACAGTGAACCCATCGCGACGATGGCGATCCACGCCCCGGCAAGGAATTTGGTGACCAGCACCACCAGCAGAACCGCACCGGTGGCCACGAAGCCGACCGTGTTGACCACCCGCGAGCGCATCATCTCGCCCCGCACCTTGGGATCAGTCTCGATGCGCAGCAACCGGGTCCAGTGCCGGACCATGCCGATCTGGCTGAAGGTGAACGATATGAAGACGCCGACGATGTAGAGCTGGATCAGCGCGGTCACCTCCGCGTGGAACGCGATGATGAACGACAGAGCCGCCGCCGACAGGAACAGGATTCCATTCGAAAACGCCAGGCGGTCGCCACGGGTATGGAGTTGGCGGGGCAGGTAACTGTGCTGCGCCAGCACCGAACCCAACACGGGAAATCCGTTGAACGCGGTGTTGGCCGCCAGCACCAAGATGAGAGCGGTCACCGTCGCGATCAACAGGAACCCGATGTGGAAGCTGCCGAATACCGTCTCGGCCAGCTGGGTGACCAAGGTCTTCTGCATATAGCCTGCCGGGACGCCGCTTAGCTGGGTTTGGGGATCCTCAACGAGCTTCACCCCGATCTGCTCAGCGAGCACGATGATGCCCATCAGCAGGGTCACCGCGATCGCGCCCAGCATCAGCAGGGTCGTTGCGGCGTTGCGCGACTTGGGTTTCTGAAACGCCGGCACCCCGTTGCTGATCGCCTCGACACCGGTCAGCGCCGCGCAGCCCGAGGAGAACGACCGGGCCACCAGGAACACCAACGCGAAGCCGACGATGCCGCCGTGCGCGGCGTGCATCTGGAAACCGGCTGATTCGGCCCGCAGCGGATTGCCCAACACAAAGATCCGGAACAATCCCCAGCCGATCATGATGACGATGCCGACGATGAACGCGTAGGTCGGGATCGCGAACGCCGCCCCCGACTCGCGGATCCCGCGCAGGTTCAACGCCATCACCAGCAAGATCGCGGCCACGCAGAACCACAGCTTGTTTTCGGCCACAACAGGAAGCGCCGAGCCGATGTTCGACATTGCCGACGCCGCCGAAACGGCAACGGTGAGAACGTAATCCACCATCAGAGCGCTGGCCACCGTGAGGCCCGCGGTTTCGCCCAGGTTAGTGGTGACCACCTCGTAGTCGCCACCGCCGGACGGGTAAGCATGCACGTTCTGCCGGTAGCTGGCAACCACGACGAGCATCACCGCAGCCACCGCCAGGCCGATCCACGGTGTCAACGAGTACGCCGCCACGCCCGCGACCGAGAGCATCAAAAAGATTTCTTCGGGTGCGTAGGCCACCGACGACAGCGCATCGGAGGCAAACACCGGCAAGGCGATCCGCTTGGGCAGTAGCGTGTGACTCAGCCGGTCGCTGCGAAACGGCCGGCCGATAAGCAACCGGCGCGCACCGGTTGAAAGTTTGGACACGAGAGCCAAGGGTAAGCCCGGCATGCCGGTAGCGTCGCCGTAGGCGAGAATGTTCTCCGACCGAGTCGGCTGGCAAAGCACCGAGAGGACCTCAAGTGCGGGTAATTGTGATGGGTTGCGGCCGGGTGGGTTCTTCGCTCGCCGACGGGTTGTCCCGGATCGGCCACGATATCGCGGTCATCGACCGCGAGAGCGCGGCCTTCAACCGGCTCAGCCCAGAGTTCGCCGGCGAACGGGTGCTCGGCCAGGGATTCGACCGAGATGTCCTGCTGCGGGCGGGCATCGAAGAGGCCGACGCGTTCGCCGCGGTGTCCTCCGGAGACAACTCCAACATCATCTCCGCGCGCCTGGCCCGGGAAACCTTCCGCGTGCAGCGCGTTGTCGCCCGGATCTACGACGCGAAGCGCGCCGAGGTTTACGAACGCCTCGGGATTCCCACGATCGCCACGGTGCCCTGGACCACAGATCGGTTGTTCAATGCGCTGACCCGGGAGAGCGAGACGGCGAAGTGGCGCGATCCGACCGGCACCGTCGCCGTGTCCGAGGTCGTCTTGCACGACGACTGGGTCGGGCACCGGGCCACCGATCTGGAGCAGGCCACCGGCGCGCGGGTGGCGTTCATCATCAGGTTCGGAACCGGTATCTTGCCGGAACCCAAGACAGTGATCCAGGCGGGCGATCAGGTCTATGTCGCCGCGATATCCGGCCGCGCCGCCGAGGCGGTAGCCATCGCGGCGTTGCCACCCGGTGATGACCTAGAGGGAGCCCACAAATGAAAGTAGCCATCGCCGGGGCCGGTGCCGTCGGCCGCTCGGTCGCCCGCGAACTCGTGGAGAACGGCCACGACGTGACCCTGATCGAACGCAACCCCGACCACGTCGACGTCGACGCGATCCCCGCGGCGCACTGGCGGCTGGGCGACGCCTGCGAGGTGAGCCTGCTGGAGTCGCTACACCTCGAAGATTTCGATGTGGCGGTCGCCGCCACCGGTGATGACAAGGTCAACGTGGTGCTCAGCTTGCTGGCCAAAACCGAGTTCGCGGTACCCCGGGTGGTGGCCCGGGTCAACGATCCCCGCAACGAATGGCTGTTTACCGACGCCTGGGGTGTGGACGTGGCGGTGTCCACCCCGCGCATGCTGTGTTCGCTGATCGAGGAGGCCGTCGCGGTCGGCGACCTGGTGCGGCTGATCGAGTTCCGCAAGGGTCAGGCCAACCTGGTCGAGATCACCCTGCCCGACGACACGCCGTGGGGCGGCAAGCCGGTGCGCAGGCTGCAACTGCCGCGGGATGCCGCGCTGGTGACGATCCTGCGCGGGCCGCGAGTGATCGTGCCGGAATCCGACGAACCTCTGGAAGGCGGCGACGAGTTGCTCTTCGTGGCGGTCACCGAGGTCGAGGAAGATCTGCGCAAGCTGTTGCTGCCGGAAGGCCCCTCTCTCGGCGATTAGTCGCAGCTGGTGCCGGCCTCGAGTTCGGGGCTGCCGGCCAGGCCTTCGGCGCTGTCGGATTCGGCCAGGGCGCGCTGCGCGGCCTTGATCGCCACGTACGTCAGCAGCGCGGCCACCGCGGTCAGCGGCCAGCCCATCCCGATCCGCGCCACGCCCAGCCAGCCGGTCTGATTGGCGTCGTAGAGCAGGTGTTGGACCACGAAGCGGGCACCGAAGACCAGCACCCAGCCCAGCGAGGCGATGTCGAACGCATACACCGCGCGGGGGACGCCGCGCCAGCCGCGATCACGGCCGGTGGACCAGCTCCAGAGGTAGCCGACAATGGGCCGGCGGATCACCACGGACACCGTGAAGACCACCGCCCACAGCAAAGACATCCAGATGCCCAGCAGGAAGTAGCCCTTGGATTGGCCGACGAGGTAGGCGATCACCGCACAGACCCCGACGCCCATGAACCCGGCCAGCGCCGGTTGAGCGGATTCGCGTCGAACCAGGCGCCACAGCAACACCAACGCGGCCACGCCCAGCGCGCTTGCGATCGCGACGGGCAGGCCGGAGGCGCTGGAAGCCGCCACGAAGATCACCACCGGCAGCGACGAGTAGAGAAGGCCACTCACGCCGCCTACCTGCGCCAGCAGGCGCTCCGGGCTGACGCGGTTAGCAGTCACCGGCCCGTCATCGCTGTCGACGGTCACCGCTGAATTTCGTAGCGCGGGTTGTAGATGGCCTTGGTCCCGTTCTCCAACTTGCCCAGCCGGCCCCGCACGCGCAGCGTGCGGCCCGAATCGATGCCGGGGATCCGGCGTTGACCCAACCACACCAGCGTAACCGTGTCGCTGCCGTCGAAGAATTCGGCGCGAACCCCGCCGGCGCAGCCCTTGCCGTTCGTCTCGACGCTGCGCAGCGTGCCCACCATCGTGACCTCTTGGCCACGCTCGCAGTCGATCGCCCGCTGCGCACCGGTATTGGCGACGTCATCGGACGAGTCCTCGGAGTCGAGTTTCTCCGGGTCCTCCGTCAACCGCCGCGTCAGCCGGCGCAGATAACCCCGGGCCCCCATTGGCCCCTCCTGACACTGCTCACGCAGCTATCCGTTTGTTCCGCCTATTGTCCGCCAACGGACACCGTAGACCTGTTGGTTCCCCGGCGCCACACAGACCAAACCGACGTTATTGGACTGCTTGTCTATGCGTCGTCCAAGCGCGGCAGTATCAAGGAGTGAGTGTCGATCTGCGCGGTGTCACCGCCGTGTTATTGCCCGGAACCGGGTCCGACGACGACTACGTCTACCGGGCATTTTCCGGTCCCCTGCAGAGCGTCGGCGCGGTTCTGCTGACGCCGCCGCCGCAGCCACAGCATCTGATCGAGGGCTACCTTTCCGCGTTGGACGAGGCCGCGAGCGCAGGTCCGATCTGTGTGGGCGGGGTCTCAATCGGCGCGGCGGTGGCGACCGCGTGGGCATTGGACCACCCCGAGCGCGCCGTCGCCGTCCTGGCCGCACTGCCGGCCTGGACCGGGGCGCCCGGGTCGGCGCCCGCCGCTCTGGCGGCCCGGCATTCGGCGTCCCAACTGCGTCGCGACGGCCTGGCGGCGACGACCACTCAGATGCGGGCATCCAGTCCGCCGTGGCTGGCCGAGGAGCTGACCCGCTCGTGGCGGGCGCAGTGGCCACACTTGCCCGGCGCGATGGACGAAGCGGCGGGCTACGTCGCACCGAGCCGCGCCGAGCTGGCCCGGCTGGCCACGCCACTGGGCGTGGTCGCCGCGGTCGACGATCCGATTCACCCGCTGCAGGTGGGCGCCGACTGGGCGGCTGCGGCACCGCACGCAGCGCTGCGCACGGTGACGCTGGCTCAGTTCGGCGCGGACGCCTCCGCGCTGGGCGCCGCCTGCCTTGCCGCGCTCGCCGACGCGTCTAGCCCCGGCTAGCCCCCGGTACTCGTGCTGCGCAACTGCTGCATCGCCGACCCCTCGGCGCTACGGCGTGCGGTCGGCTCGTTGGGCTGCTCTTGCTCCCCGGCTTGTTGCGAGGCTTGTTGTGCGGCCTGCTGGGCCGCCGCCTCCTGCAGCTGCGCCGCCATCGGCTCGGGCAGTTGCACCGGCAACGGCGTCCGTACCGGCAGCGGCGTGTCACCGCGGCGAACGACGGTGTCCGCCAGCGCCTCCCGGGCCTCCTCGCTCAGCGCGTCGATCGTCTCGTGCGGGCCGTTGACGACGCAGCGAATCATCCAGCGGTAGCCGTCGACTCCGATGAAATGCACGACGCCAGTGGCGGTGCCGATCACTTCCCGGCCCCACGGGCCGTCCCTGATGACGACCTTGGCCGAGTCCTTGCGCAGCGAGTCGGCGAGCTCGCCGGCCACCTCACGCCACAGGCCGGTGGTCTTCGGTGCCGCGTACGCGGCGATAGTGAAACGACCGTTGGGTGTGATAACCCACACCGCGCTCGGCACCCCGCCCCCGGTCAGCTCGACCTGCAGCTGGCTGCCCTCCGGCATGGGGATCAGCACGGAACCCAGGTCGAGCCGGGCCAGCTCCGCGGCCGCGGGATCGTCGAAGTCCTCGATGTCGAACGGGCCGTCCAGCTCCCCGGATTCACCGGAGCCTTGCTCGCCGGACGCCGGCGCGTCGACCGCTGTCTCGTCAGGTCCTTCCGGTTCCACCTGCTCGCCGGACGTGTGTTCGCTGTCTTCTTTGCCTGAGCGTCTACCGAATGCCATCATGAGCGCCGCCGCTCCTCCTCATCGCTTCGCTCTGCATCGTCGCCGGCGGTCACAAACTCGCATGTCCGCCGGAGGAACCGTGGCCGCCGTCGCCACGGGATGTCTCGGCCAGCCCGGCTTCGTCGAACGACGAGACCTCAACCAGCTCGACCAACTCAACCCGCTGCACCAGCAACTGCGCGATCCGGTCACCGCGATGCACGTCGATCGGCGCGACCGGGTCGAGGTTGATCAGCGAAACCTTGATCTCTCCACGGTAGCCCGCGTCGATGGTGCCTGGGCTGTTGACGATCGAAAGTCCCACCCGCGCGGCCAATCCCGAGCGCGGATGGACCAACCCGACCATGCCGAACGGGATGGCCACCGCGACGCCGGTGCCCACCAGGGCACGTTGCCCGGGCGCCAGCTGGACGTCTTCTGCGCTATAGAGATCAACCCCGGCATCGCCATCGTGAGCGCGGCTGGGCAGCGGAAGCCCGGGATCGAGGCGGACAATTTTGACTTCAAAGGCCAGACTGGTCGACACGGGGCCACAGATTACCCTTGACCGCGTGTCCGATACGCGCGTCGCGCCGCACAGTGTGCGATATCGCGAGCGATTGTGGGTGCCGTGGTGGTGGTGGCCGCTGGGGTTCGCGCTGGCGGCGCTCATCGCCTTCGAAGTGAAGCTGGGTGTCGCGGCCCTACCTGACTGGCTCCCGTACGCGACGCTGTTCACCGTGGCGGCCGCGACGCTGTTGTGGTTGGGCCGCGTCGAGATCCAAGTGACCCAGAACTTCGGAGCCGCCGGCAACGGGGTCGAACTGTGGGCCGGGCCAGCGCATCTACCTGTCACCGTGATCGCCCGCTCTGCCGAAATCCCGCGCTCGGCCAAGTCAGCTGCGCTGGGCCGGCAGCTCGATCCGGCGGCCTTCGTGCTTCATCGGGCATGGGTCGGCCCGATGGTTCTGCTGGTTCTGGATGACCCAGACGACCCGACGCCGTACTGGCTGGTGAGCTGCCGTCACCCGGAGCGGGTGCTGTCGGCCCTGAGAAGCTGAGTGCAGCTATCAGGCTGCGCAGTCGGTACAGATCATCACGCCGTTCTTCTCGCTGGCCAGCCTGCTGCGGTGTTGGACCAAAAAGCAGCTGGAGCAGGTGAACTCATCGGCCTGCTTCGGAATCACGCGAACCGACAGCTCTTCGCCAGACAGGTCGGCGCCAGGCAGCTCGAAGGACTCAGCGGATTCGGATTCGTCGACGTCGACCACGGCCGAGGCCGCTTCGTTACGTCGTGCTTTCAGCTCCTCGAGCGAGTCCTCCGAGACGTCATCTGTCTCGGTGCGCCGCGGAGCGTCATAGTCGGTAGGCATCTTCCTGTCCCCGTCCTATCCCCTCTAAGACCCTCTAAGCCCTCATTACCTCAAGCAACGCTTTGTACCAGCGTCGAACGCATCCACCAAATGATTCGTGCCCGTATCGCGTCCCATTCGAGTGTGATTTACGTCACACTTGGCGGTTGACCTCAACAACCGCGCCTAAACAGGGCGTTTAGAGTGCTCCCTGTGGTCGCACAAATCACCGAAGGAACCGCTTTCGACAAGCACGGTCGACCCTTTCGGCGGCGGAATCCCCGGCCCGCGACTGTCGTGTTGGTCTTCCTGGTGGTGGCGACGGGCGTGGCCTGGACCGTCGCGCTGACCCGGCCGGCCAAGGTTCACCAGGCCGAAGCCTGCAATCCACCTCCGCAAACCACGCAAACGACCGGGTCGGCGCCAGCACAGCTCGGCGAGCCGGCGTCGCGCAGCGAAATGATGGACGTCACGCCCGCCAAGCTCAGCGACACCAAGATCCACGTCCTCAACGCCAGCGGGCGGGGTGGACAAGCCGCCGACGTCGCCGGCGCGCTCAAGGATCTGGGCTTCGCCCAGTCGACCGCGGCCAACGATCCGATCTACGCCACCGCCCGCCTGAACTGCCAAGGTCAGATCCGCTTCGGCACGGCCGGGCAAGCCACCGCGGCGGCGGTGTGGCTGGTCGCGCCGTGCGCCGAGCTGTTCCACGACAACCGCGCCGACGACTCCGTCGACCTCGCGATCGGCACCGATTTCGGCGCGCTGGCGCACAGCGACGACATCGACGCCGTGCTCGCCACCCTGCGCCCCGGCGCCAACGAGCCGTCCGACCCCACGCTGCTGTCAAAGATCCACGCCAGCAGCTGCTGACGTCAGTGCGGGATCGGCGCCAGGCCGTTGAATCGCTGCAGGGCCGCCAACAGCTCGTCGGCGATGCCCGGGGCCGCGGCCACCACCAATTCCGCGAGATCCACCGGCCCGTTCTGCGCGGGCTGCACCACCCGCGCCCCCGCCTCGGCCGCGATCAACGCGCCCGCCGCGCGGTCCCACACCTGCAGGCCGTGTTCGTAGTACGCATCCAGCCGGCCCGCCGCGACCATGCACAAGTCCAGCGCCGCGGACCCGATGCGACGCACATCGCGGACCACCGGCAGCATCTGGGCCAACAGGGCCGCCTGGGTGGTGCGGCGCCGCGGTGAATACCCGAAGCCGGTGCCCAGTAACGCCATTGACAAATCGTCGACGTCGGTGCACCGCAGCACGTGTGTGCCCTGTTCGTCGGTGACGTGCGCGCCGAGGCCGCTGGCGGCCGAATACACCCGGCCCGCAACGACGTCGGCGACCGCGCCGGCCACCGACACGCCGCCGACCTGTGCTGCCACCGACACCGAGTACGCCGGGATGCCGTAGACGAAATTGACCGTGCCGTCGATGGGGTCAAGCACCCAGGTGACCGCGCCGGCGGGAGTGGACGCCGGATCGGCGGGCCCGCCGCCCTCCTCCCCCAGGATCGAATCACCGGGCCGCAGTTGAGCCAACCGGTCACGCAATAGCCGTTCCGTCTCGGTGTCGACCACGGTCACCGGATCGGTCGGGGTGCTCTTTGCCCGCACCGCGCCACCACCGGCGGCATCGGCGTGGGCGCCGAACACCTCGGCGCGACGACACCGCACGAACTCGGCGGCCCCGGCGGCCAGCGTCTCGGCCACCGAGCGCAGCCGCGCGGGCTCGTTCTCAGGTCGTGTCACCGCTCTATCGCATCACAGTCGCATCAAAGTCGCTGGTGCCGCCGACGGCCATCTCAGACCGCCCAAGCGGCGACCTCATCCGGTTAAGGTGAGCGGACAGCCAAATCTCGCCGAGGAGATTCGATGAGCAGCACCGACTCGACCGCGGATTCAGCCCAGCGCCGTGGCTTCGGCATCGACGTCGGCGGCAGTGGCATCAAGGGCGGAATCGTCGACCTGGACACCGGAGCGCTGATCGGCGACCGGATCAAACTGCTGACCCCGCAGCCGGCCACCCCGTCGGCGGTCGCCAAGACCATCGCCGAGGTGGTCAACGGATTCGGCTGGACCGGACCGCTCGGGGTGACCTATCCCGGCGTCGTCACCCACGGCGTTGTCCAGACGGCGGCCAACGTGGACAAGGCCTGGATCGGCACCAATGTGCGCGACGTCATCAGGTCCGAGTTGAACGGCCAGGACGTCACCGTCCTCAATGACGCCGACGCGGCCGGGCTCGCCGAGGAACGCTACGGGGCCGGTAAAGGCAACTCCGGCCTCGTCGTGCTGCTCACGTTCGGCACCGGAATCGGGTCTGCGGTCATCCACAACGGGACGTTGATACCCAACACCGAATTCGGGCATCTCGAGGTCGGCGGCAAAGAGGCCGAGCACCGGGCGGCGTCGTCGGTCAAAGAGCTCAACAACTGGAGCTACGAAAGGTGGGCCACGCAGGTCACCAGGGTGCTGATTGCAATCGAGAACGTGGTGTGGCCCGATTTGTTCATCGCCGGCGGCGGCATCAGCCGCAAGGCCGACAAATGGGTCCCACTGCTGGAAAACCGCACCCCGGTGGTGCCCGCAGCCCTGCAGAACACCGCCGGAATAGTCGGCGCGGCCATGGCTTCCACCACCGACGTCACGCACTGAATTTTGCCCGGTGGCGCGGTAGAGGCCCGCACTGTCGTTACAATGGTCACCGCGGCCGCCCGACCGATAGCGCGCGAGTACTCACGCTGATATCAAAGCCGACATTCGACATAGCAGACACTTTCGGTTAAGCATGCCCAGACCCGCCGGAAGTGAGTCCTACCGAAGGGGTGTATGTGGCAGCGACCAAAGCAAGCCCGGCAACCGATGAGCCGGTGAAGCGCACCGCCACGAAATCTCACGGTTCACCAGCCAAAACCGCCACCAAGCGACCAGTGGCGAAGGCCGCCAACGGGTCCGCCCCCGCGAAGCGGGCCACCAAGACGGCACCCCGGGCCGCTAAAGCCGCTGGGGCCGCTGGGGACGCTGGGGCCGCCGCCGAGGAGGCCCCGAAGAAAACCCGCGCCTCGGCCAAGGGCGCGCCGGCCAAGGCACCCTCCACCCGCGGCCGCGGAACAAAAGCCGCGGCGCCCAACGACGCTCCGGAAGATTCAGAGGTAACCCTGGAGGCCGTCGACTCCGACGGCGCTGAGCTCGAAGAGGACCTGGACGTCGAACCGGACCTCGCCGGCGAGGACATCGAGGCCGCCGACCTCAACCTCGACGACCTGGAGGACGACGACGTAGCGGCCGATGCCGAGGACACCGACATCGAGCCGGGCGATGCCGGGGACGGCGAAGCCCCCCCGGCCGCAGCGGCCGGCGAAGCTCACACCGATGAGGACGAGGAGATCGCCGAGCCGTCCGAAAAGGACAAGGCCTCCGGCGATTTCGTGTGGGACGAAGACGAATCCGAGGCGCTGCGCCAGGCTCGCAAGGACGCAGAACTCACCGCCTCGGCGGACTCGGTTCGCGCCTACCTCAAGCAGATCGGCAAGGTGGCGCTGCTCAACGCGGAGGAAGAGGTCGAGCTGGCCAAGCGGATCGAAGCCGGTCTGTATGCCACACAACTGATGACCGAGCTGACCGAGCGGGGCGACAAACTGCCCGCCGCTCAGCGCCGCGACATGGTGTGGATCTGCCGTGACGGCGACCGCGCGAAAAACCATCTGCTGGAAGCCAATCTGCGGCTGGTGGTTTCGCTGGCCAAGCGCTACACCGGCCGCGGCATGGCGTTCCTGGACCTGATCCAGGAGGGAAACCTGGGCTTGATCCGCGCGGTGGAGAAGTTCGACTACACGAAGGGGTACAAGTTCTCCACCTACGCGACGTGGTGGATCCGTCAGGCCATCACCCGCGCCATGGCCGACCAGGCGCGCACCATTCGCATCCCGGTGCACATGGTCGAGGTGATCAATAAACTCGGCCGCATTCAGCGCGAGCTGCTACAGGATCTGGGCCGCGAGCCCACGCCTGAAGAG
The DNA here is from genome assembly GCF_052144515.1 of Mycobacterium sp. Taxonomy (GTDB): domain Bacteria; phylum Actinomycetota; class Actinomycetes; order Mycobacteriales; family Mycobacteriaceae; genus Mycobacterium. The sequence continues at coordinate 41,678 of NZ_JBKQQD010000521.1, forward strand.
CTCGCCAAGGAAATGGACATCACCCCCGAGAAGGTGCTGGAGATCCAGCAGTACGCCCGCGAGCCCATCTCGCTGGACCAGACCATCGGTGACGAGGGCGACAGCCAACTGGGTGACTTCATCGAAGACAGTGAAGCGGTGGTCGCCGTCGATGCGGTCTCGTTCACGCTGCTGCAGGATCAGCTGCAGTCGGTGCTGGAGACACTCTCGGAACGAGAGGCCGGCGTGGTACGGCTGCGCTTCGGCCTCACCGACGGGCAGCCCCGCACCCTCGACGAGATCGGCCAAGTCTACGGCGTGACCCGCGAGCGCATCCGCCAGATCGAGTCCAAGACGATGTCAAAGCTGCGCCACCCCAGCCGTTCCCAGGTTCTGCGGGACTACCTGGACTAGAGCAACGTGGTAAGAGCCGTAAGAGCTTTAGCGCTGATGGTGCTCGCCGTCGGGTTGGCCGCCCCGGCCTATGCGGACAGCACCGACGATGCATTCCTCGCCAACCTCAACAGCTCCGGCATCAATTACGGCGCACCCGACAGGGCGATCCAGGTCGCGAAAACCGTCGTCTGCGGCACCCTCAACGACAACCCGAACACCAGCAACGCGGATCTGATCGCCAAGGTCACCGGCGCCACCAGCTGGCCGGCCAACGATGCCGCCTACTTCACCGGAGCCGCCATCCAGGCCTACTGCCCCCAGTACGGCCAGCCCGCTCCCAAAAAGCCGGGGTTTCATCAAGCGGCAGCGCGGTAACCTTCACCAACAGCCGGAAATCCTGGATCACCCGGGCTTGCGGCTAGTCGGCAAGCCGTAGCCGAAGTTCGGAGTCAACAACGTCAAGATCGCGCACGGTGCGAAAGGATTAGGCCGCGATGCCGCCGGCTCAGCCCGCCAACCGCCCGACACCCGACACCGGCACCCTGCCACGGCAGCCGTGGTCGAGCCGCGGGCGGGCCAGCGTGATCTCGGCTGTCCTGGTGGCGGTGGCCGTCATCGCTGCCGCCATTCTCGTCACCGTCATCACCGGCCGACGCCAACACAACGCGAATCGCCCCGTGATCGCGCCGCCCGCCAGCACTGCGCAGTCCACCAGCAGTGGGCAGCCCACTGGCGCCCAGCCCCTTCAACTCGGATACGGTCCTCAAGTCACGCTGCCGTTCACCGGCCTCAGCCGACCCGGCGACGTGGCGGTAGACACCGCCGGTGACGTCTACGTCGCCGACTTCGGCACCAGTCGGGTGCTGAGACTGGCGCCCGGGTCGAGCTTCCCGATCGGGCTGCCGTTCACCGGCCTCAACAAGCCGCAGGGTCTGACGGTCGATGCCGCCGGCACCCTCTATGTCAGTGACCCCGGCAACAAACGGGTGCTGAAGCTGGCGGCGGGCCCCGGTACCCAGGTCGTGCTGCCGTTCACCGGCCTCAACGAGCCCTGGGGTGTGGCGGTCGATGCCGTCGGCAACATCTACGTCACCGACGTGACGAAGGATCGAGTGGTCAAGCTGGCCGCGCGCTCCGCCACCCTGGCCGTGCTGCCGTTCACCGGCCTCAGGGCCCCCCAGAGCGTGGCGGTGGACACCGCCGGCGACGTCTACGTCAGCGACTTCAGCAACAATCGCGTGCTGAGGCTACCGGCCGGCTCGGACGTGCCGGCGGAGCTGCCGTTCACCGGCCTCAACGGCCCCTACGGGGTGACGGTGGATGCCGGCGGCAACCTCTACGTCGCCGACGATCTCAACAATCGGGTGCTCAAACTGGCGGTGGGCGCGGCCACCCCGACGGCGCTGCCGATCACCGGCCTCAATAATCCCACCGCCGTAGCCGTGGACACCGCGGGCAACCTCTACGTCACCGATTACGGCAACGATCGGGTGGTGGAGCTGCCGGCGGGGTGACGCGCCGCATGCGTCTGCGCCGCTACTCATCCAGCCGATGGCGGCTTTTTTATTACCGTCCCGCGAAGCTCCGCCCCAAGCTCGATGTCGTCGTAGTTTGCCCGCTTGCGCCAACCGCTGCCTGGCGACTGCGGTGGCTCCTCCGACTCGTCTGCAGGCTCTTCGTACTCGTCTTCGTCGGGATCCTGGTACGCCCCGTACTTTTGCTGCTTCCTCTTGCGCCAACCGCTGCCTGCCGACGAGACCGGCGGCGGCATCAACGGCGGCAGGGGGAAGTCGGAGTCCACAGTGTCCAGATCGGTAAGCAAGCGGCGTTGCCGCCGACGCGAGTTGGACCGGCGCCTGCGCCGCGGGCAACATGCCCACCACCGCGGGCGGCAGGGTCAGCTTGCCCATCGACACACCCACACCGATCGCCGCGGTGGGTTCTGCCGACAGTCCGGCGGCGCCGAACGCACCCGCTCCCCCGGCCACCCCTCCCAGGGCGCCTTGGCCCTCGGCCAGTCCCTGGCCAACGTCGCCTCCCACCGTCTGCAGTGCCTGGGCCGCGGTGGACTGCGCGAGGTAGCTGAGCAGGTTGATCGGAAGTCCCCCGGCGATGACCTGGGTGATCCAGGTGTTCACGAATCCGGCCCAGCCGCTGTTCGGGTCGAAGCCCTGGATGGCCGAGATGATCGAAGAGATCGGAGAGCTGGCAGCGGCCGTCGTAGAAGTGGTCGCCGACGACACCGCACTGGCTTGGGCGGCCAACCCCGCCGGATCGGCAATCGCAGCCGGCGACGAGAACAGCGGCAGCGTGGTGGCGTGCGCCGAGGCCGCCAGATAACGACTCATCGCCGCCGAGTTGTTAGCCCACATGCCCTGGTATTCGTCTTCGGTTTCGGCGATCGCCGGAAGGTTGATCCCGAACTGATTGGTGGCCAATAGCTGCGCCAGCCGAGTCCTATTGGCTCTGACCAGCGCGACCGGAACCACCGCCGCGCGAACGGAGGTGAAGGCCGCGACGGCGTCCTGTGCCGCGACGGCTATCTGCTGACATTGCTGCGCGGTGCTGCGCAGCCAAGAGAGGTACGGCTGGACGGACTCGGCCATGGCCGCCGCGGAGGGACCCTGCCAGGCCTCAGTCAGTGACGACAACGCGGCGGCATTGATCCATGGCCGATTCCTCCAAACTCGTGCCGAGCCGCTGCCACGCGCCAGATGCCTCGATGAGTGATTCCGCACCCGGTCCAGCATGAATCCGCGCAGAGACGACCTCGGGGGGCAACGCTGAAAAGTCCACGACATCTCACCTCGCATACGCCGGGAACGATCCAGCGAAATCCCGCTGTATCTGCGGCGACAAACCCTCAAACATTGCGCATCCACGCCTCACCTGCGGGGTCACGACCACCAGTGTGCACGTTGCAGGGGTCATCGGGTTACTGGACCGCTCGATTCCGCTGCGGCACACCAAAGTCGGCTGCGCCCGCGACACCCCGCGAGATTAGGGGCCGTACTGTGACCGCATGTCAGCCAGCCGCACCGTCGTCTCGTCCGGATCCGATTTCGAATCGGTGGTCGGGTACTCCCGCGCGGTGCGGGTCGGCCCGCACGTGGCGGTGGCCGGAACAACCGGCGCTGGGCCGGCCGGTGACATCGCCGCCCAGACCAGAGATGCGTTGCGCCGCATCGAAGTTGCTCTCGGCAGGCCGGCGCGACGCTCACCGACGTGGTCCGTACCCGCATCTACGTGACCGACATTTCGCGGTGGCGCGAGGTCGGAGAAGTGCACGCTGAAGTTTTCGGTGAAACACGTCCCGCAGCCACCATGGTCGAAGTTTCGGCGCTGATTGCACCTGAGCTGCTGGTGGAGATCGAAGCCGACGCCTACGTGGAATCCTGAGATTCGGCGACCGGCGGGAAGATGCCATCGGGCTCGGGCGGGTACGGGGTGACCTTGATCACGGCGCCCGCCGGCAGCGGACCGTACAGATGCGGGAACAGCATCGACTCCGGATCGGTGGGCACCCCCGGTTCCCAACGCACCGGTGAGTCAAGCGCCGCCGGGTCGATGTACAGCAGGACCAGGTCCGTGCGCCCGCGAAACAGCCGGTTTGCCGGCAGGTGCACCTGCTCGAGCGTCGAGAGATGGATGAACGGGGCCTCATCGGACGAATCGCTCGGTTCAACGGGGATTCCGCCCCGGATACGGGCTTGGGCCCACTCTTGTTCCCCACACAGATGGGCCAGCACGGCGGGGGTGGGCGGCATGGTAGCTAGTTTGCCCGATGCGCGGGCGGGAATTCGTGAGAAACGACACACCTGACAACGGCCCGGGAACAACGCGAAAACCCCGAGCGTCTGACAGAGTTGAAGACACGCCAGAACGGAGCAGCCATGAACGCAACTCTGACCACTCCCGAGCTGACTAGAGCCGACCGGTGCGATCGCTGCGGCGCTGCAGCTCGCGTCCGTGCCACGCTGCCCTCCGGTGCCGAGCTTCTCTTCTGCCAGCATCACGCCAACGAGCATGAGGCGAAACTGACCGAGCTAGCCGCAGTGCTGGAGGTCAGCGGAAGCTAGTTAGGGCGAATCGCCCGTCGGTAATGAAGGCCGCGCTTGCCATCGTCGGCAATGCTGGAAGGGTATGAACGACCAACCCGCTAAGCCGACGCGCCACCACATCTGGCGAATCAGCCTGAGGACCCTGTCCAAGAGCTGGGACGACTCGATCTTCTCGGAGTCGGCGCAGGCCGGCTTTTGGTCTTGTTTGTCGTTGCCGCCGCTGTTGTTGGGGATGCTGGGCAGCCTGGCCTACGTCGCGCCGCTGTTCGGCGCGGACACGCTGTCCATCATCGAGCAACGCGTAGTCTCCACTGCCCACAGCTTTTTCTCCCCCAGCGTGGTCAACGAGATCATCGAGCCCACCATCCGCGATATCGCCGGCGAGGCGCGCGGCGAGGTGGTTTCGCTCGGTTTTGTGATCTCGCTGTGGGCGGGATCGTCGGCGATGTCGGCATTCGTCGATTCCGTCGTCGAGGCGCATGACCAGACCCCGCTGCGCCACCCGGTGCGGCAGCGATTCTTCGCGCTCTTTCTGTACATCGTGTTGCTGATGTTTGTCGTCGCAGCCGCGCCGCTGGCGGTGGTGGGACCGCGCAAGGTGGGCGAGCACATCCCGAACAGCTGGGCCAACATGCTGCACTACGGCTACTACCCCACCCTGGTTGTCGGCCTTGCGATCGGGGTCATGCTGCTCTACCGGGTCGCGCTGCCAGTGCCACTGCCGTCGCACCGACTGATATACGGGGCGATCCTGGCGACCACGGTGTTCGTGGTGACCACGCTGGGCCTGCGCTTCTACCTGCGATGGATCACCAGCACCGGCTACACCTACGGCGCGCTGGCCACGCCGATCGCGTTCCTGCTGTACGCATTCTTCGCCGGCTTCGCGATCATGATCGGCGCCGAACTCAACGCCGCCGTTCAGGAGGAGTTCCCGGCACCCAAGACGCATGCCCACCGGTTGCGCACGTGGCTGGTGTCGCGCGTGCGTGGGATGCGCGCCGCCAGGACTGCTAGGACGTCAATGGATTCGCCGCCGGCGCAGCAGAATACGGTGACGGCAGAGCCGCCAAACTGATTGGCGCTGATCGGCCCTGATCAGCCCTTCTTCATCGTGTCGTAGATCCGCTTGCAATCCGGACAAACCGGCGAGCCCGGCTTGGCAGACCGCGTGACGGGGAACACTTCGCCGCACAAGGCGACCACGTGATTGCCCATGACGGCGCTCTCGACGATCTTGTCCTTTTTGACGTAGTGGAAGTATTTAGGCGTGTCACTGCCGGTCCCGTCATCGACGCGTTCGTCGGCGTCGGTGCGTTCGATCGTCTGGGTGTCCATACCTGACATTGTGCCTCCTAACTCGCCCAAGCCGGAACCGATCTGATGTGGGAGAGTGGAGTAATGAAGCGCGGCCCCAAGCTGGGTTTCGACGATGATGGTCACCCGGTACTGATCACCGCCGCCGCTCCGTCGTATGAGGAGGAGCATCGCGCGCGGGTACGTAAGTACCTGACCTTGATGGCGTTTCGCATTCCGGCGCTGATCCTCGCCGCGGTCGCCTACGGCGCCTGGCACAACGGTCTGATCTCACTACTGATCGTGGCGGCGTCGGTGCCCTTGCCGTGGATGGCCGTGCTGATCGCCAACGATCGACCGCCTCGCCGCTCGACCGAGCCCCGACGGTTTGACGCCCCTGCGCGACGCACGCCGTTGTTCCCGACAGCCGAGCGTCCGGCGATCGAGGCCCCGCGGTCTGCTGACCCCGAGGGCCCGGGTTAGTCGGGTCGCCTGGCGGGCACGCGCCGCACTTCTCAGCACATTCTCAGGTCGTCGGCACATTTCTGCACGTCAAAGCGTGTGAGATGACGCGCGGGTGGGAACTCTCAGTGCTGATCTGTCGTTAAACCTCATGACAGTACAAAGCCGATCGGGGAGAGCGTAATGGCCGAAGCCACCAAAAGGGCCACCACAAGCCGGGTTGAGGGCGATCTGGATGCTCAAAGCCCCGCTGCCGACCTGGTGCGTGTATATCTGAACGGCATCGGAAAGACGGCGTTGCTCAACGCCGCCGGCGAAGTCGAGTTGGCGAAGCGCATCGAGGCCGGGCTCTACGCCGAGCACCTGCTGGAGACGCGTAAGCGCCTCGGCGAGAACCGCAAGCGCGAATTGGCTGCCGTGGTGCGCGATGGCGAAGAGGCCCGCCGCCACCTTCTGGAAGCGAACCTGCGCCTGGTGGTTTCGCTGGCCAAGCGCTACACCGGTCGGGGCATGCCGTTGCTGGACCTCATCCAGGAGGGCAACCTCGGACTGATCCGCGCGATGGAGAAGTTCGACTACACAAAGGGATTCAAGTTCTCGACGTATGCCACCTGGTGGATTCGTCAGGCCATCACCCGCGGCATGGCCGACCAGAGCCGCACCATCCGGCTGCCGGTTCACCTGGTGGAGCAGGTCAACAAGCTCGCCCGAATCAAGCGGGAAATGCACCAGAACCTGGGACGTGAAGCCACCGACGAGGAACTGGCCGCCGAATCCGGCATTCCGGTCGACAAGATCAACGACCTGCTCGAGCACAGCCGCGACCCAGTGAGCCTGGACATGCCCGTCGGCTCCGAGGAAGAGGCCCCCTTGGGTGACTTCATCGAGGACGCCGAAGCCATGTCCGCGGAGAACGCGGTGATTGCCGAGCTGTTGCACACCGACATCCGCAGTGTTCTGGCCACTCTCGACGAGCGTGAGCACCAGGTGATCCGGTTGCGGTTCGGTCTGGACGACGGCCAGCCGCGCACGCTGGATCAGATCGGCAAGCTGTTCAGTCTGTCCCGCGAGCGGGTCCGTCAGATTGAGCGCGACGTGATGTGCAAACTGCGCAACGGCGAACGGGCCGATCGGTTGCGCTCTTACGCCAGTTGATTGCCGACAACTCAAACCAGTTAGCAGACAGTATGCCCGCCGCACCAGCGGCGGGCATACTGCTTGCCTGGGAAGCGTTAGACCCATTCGCGCAGCTGGCCAAGTAGACTCAGCGGCAATGGAGGGTGCCGAATGAACGAGCTGGTCGATACCACCGAGATGTACCTGCGGACGATCTACGACCTCGAGGAAGAGGGCGTGACGCCGCTGCGTGCCCGGATCGCCGAGCGGCTCGAGCAGAGCGGGCCGACCGTCAGCCAGACCGTCTCCCGGATGGAGCGCGACGGGCTCCTCCAAGTCGCCGGCGACCGCCATCTGGAGCTCACCGACAAGGGCCGGGCGCTGGCGATCGCAGTGATGCGCAAGCACCGCCTCGCCGAACGACTGCTCGTCGACGTCATCGGTTTGCCGTGGGAAGAAGTGCACGCCGAGGCGTGCCGCTGGGAGCACGTGATGAGCGAGGATGTCGAGCGCCGGCTGGTTCAGGTGCTCAACAACCCGACCACGTCCCCGTTCGGCAACCCGATCCCTGGTCTGTTGGATCTGGGCGTGGGTCCGGACTTCGGCGCCGGCGACGCCAATCTGGTCCGCTTGACCGAGTTGCCGGCCGGATCGCCGGTCGCGGTCGTCGTGCGGCAGCTCACCGAGCATGTCCAGGGCGACATCGACCTGATCACGCGGCTGAAGGACGCCGGCGTGGTGCCCAATGCCCGGGTGACCGTCGAAACCACGCAGAGCGGCGGAGTCACCATCGTGATCCCGGGCCACGAGAACGTCACCCTGCCTCACGAGATGGCGCACGCGGTCAAGGTCGAAAAGGTCTGATCGATCCCGCATCTACCCCGCCCTCTGGCCGAACGTGCGACGCGGCGGCAACCGCACCCCGAGACGATCCGCAAGCCGGTAACCGGTGTCCGCGAGTTTCCGAATGTCCTGCGGCCGTAGACCAGATTGCAGCGCGGTGTCCAGCATGCCCGCCATCCGATGGCCCGGCTCGCAGCGCAGCGCGGCCTCCAGCGACACCCCGGCCAGCGGCCCGTCGCCGCGGGCGTAGGCGCTGAACGCGAGCAACACCAGCGCCTCGACCCGCCACGGCGGGGGCAGGGTGCGCGCCAGAACCGCCCACAATGACTCAACGGCACCGGCGTTTTCGCCGACGGCGAGCGCATAGAGGATGTCGCGCACCTGCGGGTCGGTCAGCGCGCAACCCAGCCGCGCCAACTCGATGTCGGGCAGCGGTTGCCCGTCGGCGACCCGCGCGGCGGCGGCCACCGCGTTCTCGACGTCCCGGCGGCATAACAGGCCCTCTTCCGCGGCATCGACACGATGCGCGGCCTTGCGTGTTGCCGCCTGTCGCTCGACGGCGGCCGCCAGTTCAGCGCTGCGCGTAGGGTCGTCGACCGCGATGACAGCCTGCAGGTCGGTACGCCGCGGGTAGAGCCGTCGGCCGTCCAGCACCGCGGCAACCGCCAGTGGCGACGCCGACGGATCGTCGACCACGCCGCTCGAACCGCAGCCGTCCACGCAATGCCAGCGCCCGCCAGCGGCTATCCGGTCCACCACATGCGCCGTCCACAGCTCAATGTCGTTCTGCGACAACGCTTCTGCGAGTACCGTGCACAGCTGCCGGTAATCTTCGTTGCATCGTGGACAGTGCGCGCCGTCCGCGTCGACGATCACTGCGATCGCGGCCTCGGGCGCGGCGGCGGCGGCGACCTCCGCGAGGTGCTCAACCCGGTCGAGGAGTTCCTCGGAGAGGTCGACCCGCATCACCGACCCCAGTTCGCCACCATCCAGCGACACGAGGACCAGTGATTTTTCCGGGACGAAACCGAGAACGGCCGGTAGCGCGGCGATTAATGCTCCGGGGCGGTTCAGCTCAAAGTCAGCTCGATGCTTGGTCATGAACCTCAACGCTGACGACCCCGGCCGTCAACGCGTGCTCGCGCACTGCGATCAACCAGTCGTCTGTGGAGAAAGTTCCGACTGTGAGCCTTATCGTCTATGCCATGGGTTCGATACAGGAGTACGACATCGTCGTGATCGGTTCGGGGCCGGGCGGGCAGAAGGCCGCCATCGCGTCGGCCAAGCTAGGCAAATCCGTCGCGATCGTCGAACGCGGCCGCATGCTCGGCGGTGTGTGCGTCAACACGGGCACAATCCCGTCAAAGACGTTGCGCGAGGCCGTGCTTTACCTCACCGGGATGAATCAACGCGAGCTGTACGGGGCGAGCTACCGGGTCAAAGACCGGATCACCCCGGGCGACCTGTTGGCCCGGACCCAGCACGTGATCAACAAGGAAATCGACGTGGTGCGCAACCAGTTGATGCGCAACCGGGTCGACCTGCTGGTCGGGCACGGCCGTTTCGTCGATCCCCACACCATCGCCGTCGAAGACCCCTCACAACGCGAAACGACCACCATCACAGGCGATTACATCGTCATCGCGACTGGCACCACGCCGGCTCGGCCGTCCGGTGTCGAGTTCGACGAGGACCGGGTGCTCGACTCCGACGGAATCCTCGACCTCAAGTCGCTGCCGGCCTCGATGGTCGTCGTCGGTGCCGGTGTGATCGGCATCGAGTACGCCTCGATGTTCGCCGCGTTGGGCACCAAGGTGACCGTCGTGGAGAAGCGCGACGACATGCTCGACTTCTGCGACCCCGAGGTGGTCGAGGCGCTGAAATTCCACCTGCGCGACCTGGCGGTGACCTTCCGGTTCGGGGAGGAAGTGACCGGGGTCGACGTCGGCGCTGCGGGCACCGTGACCACCCTGGCCAGCGGCAAGCAGATTCCCGCCGAGACGGTCATGTACTCCGCGGGACGCCAGGGCCAGACCGACCACCTCGACCTGCACAACGCCGGCCTCGAGGTCGAGGGCCGCGGACGAATCTGGGTCGACGACAAGTTCAGGACCAAGGTGGACCACATCTACGCCGTCGGCGACGTCATCGGCTTCCCCGCCCTGGCGGCCACCTCGATGGAACAGGGCCGACTCGCCGCCTACCACGCGTTCGGGGAAGCGTGCGACGGCATCACCGACCTACAGCCCATCGGCATCTATTCGATCCCCGAGATCTCCTACGTCGGAGCCACCGAGGTGGAACTGACCAAGAACTCGATTCCCTACGAAGTGGGAGTGGCGCGGTACAAGGAGCTGGCCCGCGGCCAGATCGCGGGCGACTCTTACGGAATGCTCAAGCTGCTGGTGTCCACCGAGGATCGCAAGCTGCTCGGGGTGCACATCTTCGGCACCAGCGCCACCGAGATGGTGCACATCGGGCAGGCCGTGATGGGCTGCGGCGGCACTGTCGACTACCTGGTCGACGCGGTGTTCAACTACCCGACGTTCTCCGAGGCCTACAAGGTCGCCGCGCTGGACGTGACCAACAAGATGCGGGCGCTCAGCCAGTTCCGCCGCTAACAGGGGTCTAGCAGGGGTCCCGGTAGTCGCTCGGCGCGCTGTCGCCGGGGCCGCCGCCCTCAGCGCGCGCCAGCAGCGCGGCGGTGTGTTCGTCGAACGGCGCCGAGTACGACACGTTTTCCGCGCACCCACCGCCCTCAAGGCCGCCGATCAGCCCGGTGACGGCAGAACCGCTGATCCAGGGCGCGCCGCTGGTGCCGTCGACCAATCCTTCGCACGGCAACGAGGGAAACCCGCTGTCGGTCACCGCGGTACTGGCCTGACAGCCGATGGGCAGGCCACCCACGCCACCCGGATAGCCGATCACGCTGACCCGGCTGCCCGGGGCGGGCGCTGTGGCCAGGGACAGGGCGGAGCCGACGTGGGCTTCCAGTGGTCCCCCGCCGGCGCCGCTCACCCGCGCGATCGCGTAATCGGCGTGCGGATCCTTGCCGGCGAGCCATCGCGGGTCGAAGTACAGCTCGTTGAGCGTCCACATGTCGGCGGCGTTACCGGCGAAACCGGGGACAAAGCCCGCCTGCGGACCCCCGGACAGGCAGTGCGCGGCGGTCAGGACGAGATCTCCCCCCTTCGAATGCACCACCGAGGCCGTGCACGAGTGCTGATTGCCCCCGTCGAAGAAGACCGCACCCACCCGCGGGTCGGGGTCCACCGGACCTGCCACGCCCCCGCGCCCAGGGTCGCCGAGCTGCTGGGCGGGTACGCTGGGCCGTGGCTCGGGCGCGGGAAGAGCCAACCCGTGACCAGCGGGCCGGCTGCACGACACAAGCAGCAGCGCCAAGCCGGCCAGCAGGCAAAGCAAGACCCTCATCGTGCGCATTGAGTCCCATCATGCCCGACCACCGGCCGCCGATCTGTGGTCAGCCTGTAACAATCGCACTAATCGTCTTGCCGGCAAATTCACCACCGCCCAAGCCGCTCGCGCATTTTCCGAAGTTAGAAACAGCCAGTGCCCCTCGATTTGGGGGACACTGGTTAAGGGCCCCCAGAGAGGAGGCAGCACCATGTCTGACGATCAAGACCGAGTTGACGAGCAGCACCACCAGCCCGGGCAGTCCGGCATCTACGAGCTTGAGTTGCCGGCGCCCCAACTGGTGACATCCGACGGCCGCGGTCCGGTGTTGGTACACGCCCTGCAGGGCTTTTCCGACGCCGGTCACGCGATCCGGCTGGCCGCTACCCACCTGAAGGCGGCCCTGGACACCGAGTTGGTGGCTTCGTTCGCGATCGACGAATTGCTGGACTACCGCTCGCGGCGCCCGCTGATGACTTTCAAGACCGATCACTTCACCAATTACGACGACCCGGAGCTGAGCCTGTACGCGCTGCGCGACAGCGTCGGCACGCCATTTTTGCTGCTGGCCGGCATGGAACCCGACCTGAAGTGGGAGCGCTTCATCGGCGCGGTGCGGCTGCTGGCCGAGCGCCTGGGAGTACGACGGACCATCGGCCTGGGCACCGTCCCGATGGCGGTTCCGCACACGCGGCCGATCACGCTGACCGCGCACTCCAACAACGGTGAGCTGATCTCCGATTTCCAGCCGTGGATCTCGGAGATCCAAGTCCCGGGCAGCGCCTCCAACCTGCTCGAGTACCGGATGGCCCAGCACGGTCATGAGGTGGTCGGATTCACCGTGCACGTCCCGCACTACTTGACGCAGACCGACTACCCCGCCGCCGCCCAGGCGCTGCTCGAGCAGGTGGCCAAGTCCGGGTCGCTGGAGCTGCCGTTGACGGCGCTGTCCGAAGCGGCGGCCGAGATCCGGGCCAAGATCGACGAGCAAGTCGAGGGAAGCGCGGAGGTCGCTCAAGTGGTGGCGGCACTCGAGCGCCAGTACGATGCGTTCATCGACGCTCAGGAGAACAGGTCGTTACTGAGGCGCGACGAAGATCTACCTAGCGGCGACGAGCTTGGCGCGGAATTCGAGCGATTCCTCGCCCAGCAGGCCGAGAAGAAGTTTGACGACGATGATCCCAGCTGATCCCTCCTGACCCGCACAAGACGCCCTGACGGCCCGACGACGAGGTTGCGACATGCCTGAGCGAAATCGCAATCTTCGCCCGGTGCGGGAAGTGACCGCGCCGACGCTTCAGTTCCGCACCATCCACGGTTACAGGCGGGCGTACCGGATCGCCGGTTCCGGGCCGGCGATCCTGCTGATTCACGGCATCGGCGACAATTCCACCACCTGGAATGCCATCCAGGCCAAGCTCGCCCAGCGGTTCACGGTCATCGCGCCGGATCTGCTGGGCCACGGGCGGTCCGACAAGCCACGCGCCGACTACTCGGTCGCGGCGTACGCCAACGGAATGCGTGACCTGCTCAGCGTGCTCGAAATCGAACGGGTCACCGTCGTGGGTCATTCGCTGGGCGGCGGAGTGGCAATGCAATTCGCCTACCAGTTCCCCCACCTGGTCGATCGGCTGATCCTGGTCGGCGCCGGCGGCGTCACCAAGGACGTCAACGTGGCCTTGCGTCTGGCGTCGTTGCCGATGGGCAGCGAGGCGCTGGCATTGCTGCGCTTACCCCTGGTGCTGCCCACGATGCAGGCAGCCGGGCGGATCCTCGGCAGGGCACTGGGAACGACCGGCCTGGGCAACGACCTGGCAAATGTGCTGCGAATCCTGCACGACCTGCCGGAGCCGACGGCCTCGTCGGCGTTCACGCGCACCTTGCGGGCGGTGGTGGACTGGCGCGGGCAGATCGTCACCATGCTGGATCGATGTTATTTGACCCAGGCCATCCCGGTGCTGATCATCTGGGGCACACGCGACGTGGTCGTGCCCGTCCGCCATGCTTGGATGGCGCACTCGGCGATGCCCGGCTCCCGGCTCGAGATCTTCGAGGGTTCCGGCCATTTCCCGTTTCACGATGATCCAGCCCGTTTCATCGACGTCGTCCAGCGCTTCATCGACACCACTGAGCCCGCCGAATACGATCAGGCCGCGCTTCGCGAGTTGCTCCGCACCGGCAGCGGCGAACAAACGGTCACGGGCCCGGCCGACACCCGCGTCGCGGTGCTCAGCGCGATGGGTTCCGACGAGCGCAGCGCCACCTGATCAACCGTTCCTGAGTCGGGGTCGTACAGTCGGGCCATGGGTATCGACGTGACGGTGTTGCGCGTTTTCACCGATCCGGACGGGAATTTCGGGAATCCGCTCGGCGTGGTTGATGCCAGCCAGGTCGAACCTTCCGATCGGCAAGGCCTGGCAGCCCAATTGGGTTACAGCGAAACGATATTCATCGATCTTCCCTCCGCGGGCGCGACCACCGCGCGCGCCACCATCTACACACCACGAACCGAACTCCCGTTCGTCGGCCACCCGACCGTGGGCGCGTCGTGGTGGCTGCGCGACGGCGGTATGCCGGTCAACACGCTGCAGGTGCCGGCCGGCATCGTGCAGGTGAGCTACGAGGGCGACCTCACGGGTATCAGCGCACGCACGGAATGGGCTCCTGAATACGCCATCCACGACCTCGATTCGCTCGACGCGCTTGTCGCCGCCGACCCCGCCGATTTTCCCGACGACGTCGCGCACTACCTGTGGACCTGGACCGATCGGTCGGCAGGATCACTGCGTGCGCGGATGTTTGCCTCCAACCTCGGTGTGCCGGAAGACGAAGCGACCGGGTCGGCGGCGATGCGGATTACCGACTACCTCAGCCGCGACCTCACCATCACCCAGGGCAAGGGATCAATGATCGAAACCACCTGGAGCCCCGAGGGTTGGGTTCGCGTGGCCGGCCGTGTCGTCAACGACGGTGTGCGACAAGTAAACTGACCGACGCTTGCGCGGTTCAGCGCTTTCGGTGCAACACGGCAGCAAGGTGGTCCTGCAGGGGCTGACCCACCGCGCCCATCCGCACCGTGTACGAAAGATCGTCACCCTCGACGCGCAGGGAACGGCCGAGGTCGGTCACTTCTTTGGCGGTCGGAGCCAATCCGATTGCGGTCGAGGACAACTCGACCTCGATAACATCGCCGGTCACGGAATACGTGCCCGCGTCGATTTCGGTGATGCCGTTCGGATGGGCAAGGACCAGCTCCACGCGACCCGGTTGGGGCACACGGAGATATCCCGTCTCGGCGTGCAGCGGCCTCCCGTCGGCTACCGCCCTCGTCTTTTGCGCGTAGACCAAAAACGGCTTGCCCACATGGGAGAACACCACCTCTTCGAGGTACTCGAAGGTCTGGATCGTGGGGTACTTGCCCTCTCCCCTGCCGGCCCAGGTACCAAGCAGCGGCGCCAGCGCCTCGAGATCGGGATGCAGGTCGGCGGGCATGTGTCAGGTTGGGTCAGGTTGGGTCAGGTTGGGCTAGACACTTTGCGCTGGGCGCGCAGCGCTTCGATCTCGCGCTCGAAATCGTCCGCCGAAGAAAACGACCGGTACACCGACGCGAAACGCAGGTATGCGACCTCGTCGAGTTCGCGCAACGGGCCGAGGATCGCCAGACCGACCTCGTGACTCGGGATCTCCGGCGACCCCGCCGCGCGCACGGTGTCCTCCACCTGCTGGGCCAGCAGATTCAGCGCATCCTCGTCCACCTGGCGGCCCTGGCAGGCGCGGCGGACCCCGTTGACGACCTTCTCGCGGCTGAAGGGCTCCGTGACGCCGCTGCGCTTCACCACGGCCAGAACCGCGGTTTCTACGGTGGTGAACCGACGCCCGCATTCGGGACATGACCGGCGCCGCCTAATGGCCTGGCCTTCATCGGTTTCACGAGAGTCGATGACCCGGGAATCGGGATGCCGGCAGAACGGACAGTGCATGACCGCTCCTTCGCCGTGCCGACATCCTGTTCTCAGGGAACTAGCCCGAGACCACCCCGAGCGTACCTGTGCGCTCCCCCGTGGGGCCAATACCGCCGCGAGCCTTGGCGTAGAGCGGTTTTCGCAGTACACCGCCTTGTCGTCAGCCCACCGGCGCGATCAGCGTCTGCCCGGCGGCCACCGTCGGCGAGTTCAATCCGTTGAGTTCGCGGATCCGCTCGGCGACCTGCCGGACCGGCGCTTGGGGCGCCACCCGGGCCGCCACGTCCTGGAGGGATTCGCCGGTTTCCACCCGCACCACCCCGAGCCGGTCGGGCACGTGGGCAGCAGCGCCGGAGTCGCCGTTGGCCATCTGCCCGAAATGAGCGACCATGCCGAGCCAGAGAGTGATGATGCCGGCCAGCAGGGCCAGCCCCACCGTCGTCGCGAGCGGGACGGGACGCCGGCGGTGAGGGGCGACGGACATCGCGACACCTCCGCCGCGGTAGAGCACGGGCGCGCCGGCCGGCCTCGACCCGGCGGGCCTTCGCGACCCGGCCAGCCTGTCCCGGTCCCACCGGGGGCCCGGGCTGGGCCTGTTGATCGGGCGCCGCACATACCCTGTACGCGCCGGGATTGCGTGGATGAGTGTCATCTGCCTACCTCCGGATGGCTCTTTCTCGCTCATGTGTTCGACTATAATCGCTCGCATGTTCGAAGACCGAACATTTGAGCGAAGCGTGTCGGACAAGCAAAACGCTAGACCACACCACCGACAAGACTCGTCGGTCCCGCTACTCCTCGAATAGGGCACAAGTACCCAAATAACACGTTTGTTATTCACGTCGTCAGGGCCACGATCCGACGCCCGCGACACACCGTGTCGAACACATGTTTGATTCTTGGGCGTGGTGCGGCTACATTCAGTGCCATGGGCGACAGCAACGACACCTCAGCCAGCGGCGCCGACGGCCGCGCGGGTTCGGCGGATTCCGGGCTCACCGAACGGCAGCGCACCATCCTGAACGTCATCCGCGCTTCGGTGACCAACCGCGGCTACCCGCCGAGCATCCGTGAAATCGGCGACGCCGTCGGTCTGACCTCGACCTCCTCGGTGGCTCACCAGTTGCGCACCCTGGAGCGCAAGGGCTACCTGCGTCGTGACCCGAACCGCCCGCGGGCTGTCGACGTGCGCGGTGCCGAGGAGAATGCTGGCGCGGTGGCGCCTGTCACCGACGTCGCGGGCTCGGACGCCTTGCCGGAACCCACGTTCGTACCCGTCCTCGGGCGCATCGCCGCCGGCGGTCCGATCCTGGCGGAGGAAGCCGTCGAAGCCGTCTTCCCGTTGCCGCGTGAGCTGGTCGGCGAGGGCACACTGTTCCTGCTGAAGGTGGTCGGCAACTCGATGGTCGAGGCCGCGATCTGCGACGGCGACTGGGTGGTCGTGCGGCAGCAGAACGTCGCCGACAACGGCGATATCGTCGCGGCCATGATCGACGGTGAGGCCACTGTCAAGACGTTCAAGCGCGCGGGCGGTCAGGTGTGGCTGATGCCGCATAACCCGGCGTTCGATCCGATCCCCGGCAACGACGCGACCGTGCTTGGCAAAGTCGTCACGGTAATCCGCAAGGTGTGACGCTTCGACGAGGGACGTCAGTCGGCCTTGACGAAGCCGCTGGCTAGCGCGGCATCCTCACTGGCAAACCAGATTTCGGCGAGAGTGTCGTGGTAGAGCGCGCTGTCGGGCAGGTAATACAGCCCGGACCGGGCACTTGCCTTGACGGGGTATCCGTCGGGCATCTGGTACGGGTCGGCCAGCGGCATGTGGATCGTCGGGCGCCGCGCGGGGCCCGGCCCCGACGGCGGTGGGGCAGCTCCGGAGGGCCCATCCACGTCTGCGACATCCACGGCAGCGTGGTGCCGCCCGGTTCGCACGGTGTCGGAGGCCGCGCCATCCGAGGGACCGGCCTCCGAATAGTCGGGTTCTGAAAACACATCGTCGAGGTAAACGTCATCGGCGGCGGCGGTTTCCGGAGGGCCTTCCGAGAAGACATCGTCGGGGTGGGCGACCTCCGGAGGAGGCCCTTCCGAAAAGACATCATCCGGATAGGCGACCTCCGGAGGAGGCCCTTCGGAAAAGACATCATCCTCGGCCTCGGCGTCCGGCGGGCCTTCCGAAAAGAGGTCATCGGGGTGCTCGGCATCGGGAGCCGCGGATCCGGAGAACACAGCACGCGATAGGGCCCGATCCGACACGACGGGGGTCGGAGTCGTGTCCACCGCGTCGGGATCGTCTCCGTCGGGCTCATCGCCTCCGGACGGCGCTCCGCCGAACTCCCCCACGGGCGCGACAGCCTCGGCCGAGTCGGCATTCGCCCAGCCGGCCTCCCCTTCATCGAGGTGCCAATGCCCGTCGGCGTCGTAGCCAAGGTCGTGATCATCCCGGAAGTCGCGATCCTGCTGGTATGTCCCGGCCTCAAGGGCCTCACGGCGGGCGTGACGCCGGCGCCACCAGCCCAGCACCAACAAGCCCACCAGCACGGCCAGCAGCAGCACCGCGATGGCAGCCACCAGCCACCACCACTGCCAGGTGAACTTCTTGGCGTGGGGTGCCGTCGCCGAGCCACTCGGCTGGTTCTGCCCCGCCACCTGCAGACCGGACAACAACGGCGCCAGATTCGCCGGGTCTGTGGTGAACGTGTTGTTGGCGCGGTTCCACGCGATCTTGCCGCCGGTGAACTTCTGCGAGACGACGTCACCGTCCGTCGCTTGATCGCCTACCGGGGCGCCGAGTTTGCCGGTGGGACCGCGGAGCTTGTCCCAGGCGGCTTTCATGGCCCCACGCACGACGAACGCGCCGTGGTCAGGTGTCCAGAAGATCACCGGCTTGTCGGCCGCGGAGAACGTGGCGATCCGGCTGGAGGGCCCGATTCCGCCGTCCGATTCGTTGGCGATCGGAAAGCCCAGGTCGCTGCCGACCGGCCCGCCCAGCGACTCATACTTCGCCAGAATGTCGCTCTCGAGCGCATTCGCACCGGTTGCCGGGCTGAAAAACACCTTGCCGCCGACGAAGGGCTGCACGATTCCGTCGCCGCCGATGGGTTGCTCGCCGCCCTGCTTGGCGCCTAACGGGCCGTTGACGCCGCCGGCCGCGCGCCAGGCCATGTTGATGGCGGCAGTGGGATCGATCGCTACCTGCAGCCCTTTCAGCTGATCGGCCAGCACCGCCGGCTCAGTGGCGAACTCCTTGGTCTTCCTGTTCCAGGAGACCGCACCGCCGGTGAACTTCTGGGAGGTGGCTTCGCCGTCGTAGGTTTCATCCCCGACCGGGGCTCCCAGCACGCCGCCCGAGCTGCCGAGTCTGTCCCACGCGGCGTTGAGAGCGCCGCGTACGACGAACGCACCGTGGTCGGGAGTCCAGAAGATCACCGGCTTGTCGCTGGCGGAGAACGTCGCCGCCCGGCTGTCGGGTCCGGCCAAGCCGGGAACTTCGTTGATGGTCGGGAATCCCAGATCGCTGGTGGCGGGCCCACCGAGCGACTCGTACTTGTCCAGGATCGGCCCGTACATGTATTTGGCGCCGGTGTCCGTGGTGTAGAACATCTTGCCGCCGTCGAAGTTCAGCGCGAATCCGTCGCCGGCGGGATAGACGTCACCCTTCCTGGCGCCCAGCGGGGAGTTGTCGCCGCCAGCCTTCTCCCACGCGGCCATGATGGCAGCCTCGGCGTCGCCTATCGGAGACGCCGCCACAGTAGGCGCCAGCAATGCGGCGGCCACCACCGTGGTCACCAAGCTGACCAGCGCCCGTCCGACCAGCTTGCGCAATTGACCTCTCTGCCCGTTCACCAAGCCTCCCAGCCGACGGATACGACCTCAAACTGTGGCCATTCCCGTATCCCGCTCGCCCGGCGAGCGGATGGTACGCCCACAATAGGCGTTCCCTGGTTAGTCCGTATTATCGCCGGGCTCGCACAACTTTGCTCCAGCGAACGATAATTGCGCAATCGAATCGAAAATAGTGCGAAAACGGATACCCAGCCGATGTCGAAATGATGCCGTGTCACGTCAGTGTCGTGACAAACCGATGCCTTACCCGGGCATTAGCCCGCGCGGCTTTACGGCCGGCGCGCTGATCGGCGGCATACCGGCGTTGCACCACAACGGGATTCCGGCACGCAACGGAGCCGGCCGGGCTAGACGCCCTTATACACCCAAGCCGCGGCCGATAATTTCCTTCATGATTTCGGTCGTCCCGCCGTAGATCGTCTGCACCCGGGCGTCGAGATAGGCGCGAGCAACGGGGTATTCGCGCATGTAGCCGCATCCGCCGTGCAGTTGCAGACAGCGGTCGATCAAATGCACCTGCTTTTCGGTGGAATACCACTTGGCCATCGCGGCCTGTTCGGCCGTCAGCTTGCCCTCCAGATGCAGCGCAAGGAACTCGTCGACCATGATGCGCACCACGGTGGCCTCGGTGGCCAGCTCCGCCAGCACGAACCGGCTGTTTTGGAAGCTGCCGATCGGCTTGCCGAAAGCCTTGCGCTCCTTGGTGTATTGCAGCGTCTCCTCCAGCACACTCTCCATGGCAGTGGCGGCCAAGACGGCGATGTTGATCCGTTCCTGCGGGAGGTTCTGCATCAGGTAGATGAACCCCCTGCCCTCTTCGCCGAGGAGGTTCTCGGCCGGAACATGCACATCGGTGAACGACAGCTCGGCGGTGTCCTGCGCGTCCAGCCCGATCTTGTCCAGATGCCGACCGCGCTCGAAGCCCTCCATGCCGCGTTCCACGACCAGCAGCGAAAAGCCCTGGGCGCCTTTGTCTGGGTCGGTCTGGGCGACCACGATCACCAGGTCCGAGTTGATCCCGTTGGTGATGAATGTCTTTGAGCCGTTGAGCACGTAATGATCACCCTGCTTAACGGCGCGGGTTTTGATGCCCTGTAGGTCGCTGCCAGTGCCTGGCTCGGTCATCGCGATCGCCGTGATCAGTTCTCCGGTGCAGAACTTGGGCAGCCAGCGTCGCTTCTGCTCTTCGGTGGTCAGCGCCAGTAGGTACGGCGCCACGACGTCGTTGTGCAAGCCGAAGCCGATCCCGGTGTAGCGCCCACGAGTGATTTCCTCAGTGACGATTGTGTTGTACCGGAAATCAGGGTTGCCCCCGCCGCTGTACTCCTCGGGCACGGCCATGCCGAGAAAGCCCTGTTTGCCGGCTTCCAGCCATACACCGCGGTCGACGATCTGCGCCTTCTCCCATTCGTGGTGATACGGCGCGACGTGACGATCGAGGAAGGCCCGAAAGGACTCCCGAAACAATTCATGCTCAGGTTCGAAAAGGGTGCGCTGGTACTTGACGGCGCTGTTCATGGATGACCTCCGGCGAACGGGAACTCTGCCGCCCAACATATACCAACCGGGCGGTTGGTCGGTGGACTGGCCGACCGGTCGTCAATGCGCGGCGAACTCCCGCAGGCTGGCGGCCAGCGCCACCGGGACCCGGGCCTTGATCCGCGTGCCGTCGGGGTTGTGCTCCGCCTGCTGCACGCGCCCATCGGCGTGCACCCGGGCCACCAGGTCACCGCGGTCGTAGGGGATTACCACGTCCACGGCGGTGTCGGTGGCAGCGGCGAGCTCGGACATCCGCCGGCGCAGCGCGTCGATGCCATCGCCGGTGCGCGCGGAAACGAACACCGCGCCGGGCAGGGCGTGACGAAGCTTGGCCAGCATCAAATCGCTTGCGGCGTCGACCTTGTTCACCACCAGCAGTTCATGAGGCGCATCCCCGTTATGGTCCGCCCCGTAGTCTGAGAAGACCTCGGAGACCACCTGCCGGACGGCGTTGATCTGTGCCAGCGGATTGACGTCGGAGCCGTCGACGACGTGCACCAACAGGTCGGCGTCGACAACCTCCTCCAGCGTGGAGCGGAACGCCTCGACCAACTGGGTGGGCAGGTGGCGCACGAACCCGACGGTGTCGGTGAGCACGAACGGGCGGCCGTCCTCGAACTCAGCGCGACGGGTGGTGGGTTCCAAGGTGGCGAACAGCGCGTCCTGTACCAGCACCCCCGCGCCGGTTAACGCGTTGAGCAGGCTGGATTTACCCGTGTTGGTGTAGCCGACGATAGCGATCGACGGTGTCTCGCTGCGCAGCCGGCGGCTGCGCTGGGTGTCGCGGGCCTGCTTCATCGCGTTGATCTCGCGGCGCAGCTTGGCGATCCGCTCACGGATGCGGCGCCGGTCGGTCTCGATCTTGGTCTCACCGGGACCGCGCAAGCCCACCCCGCCGCCGCTGCCGCCGGCGCGGCCACCGGCCTGCCGCGACATCGACTCACCCCAGCCACGCAGCCGCGGCAGCATGTACTGCATCTGCGCCAGCGACACCTGCGCCTTGCCCTCCCGGCTGGTGGCGTGCTGGGCGAAGATGTCCAGGATCAGCGCGGTGCGATCGATGACCTTGACCTTGACCGCCTTCTCCAGCGCGGTCAGCTGCGCCGGGGACAGTTCACCGTCGCAGATGACGGTGTCGGCGCCGGTCGCCACCACCACTTCGCGGAGTTCGGCCGCCTTGCCCGAACCGATGTAGGTCGACGGGTCGGGCCGGTCGCGGCGCTGGATGAGCCCTTCGAGCACCTGGGAGCCGGCGGTCTCGGCCAGTGCGGCCAGTTCGGCCATGCTGGCCTGGTTGTCCGCGGCGCTGCCCTCGGTCCACACCCCCACCAGCACCACCCGCTCCAGCCGCAGCTGGCGGTATTCGACCTCGGAGACGTCGGCGAGTTCGGTGGACAGCCCGGCGACCCGGCGCAGCGCCGAGCGGTCTTCGAGGGCAAGCTCGCCGGTGCTGGGTACTTCGCCTGGGGAGTCTGGGAAGTCCGATGAGCCCGTGTCGGGCGAATCTGGATATGTCATAGGCAATTTCCGATGGTGGCACGTCGCGGGTGCCGGCGCACCCGAAATAAATCCCGAATAATCACGCCGGCGCGTTCCACCACGCGTCCGCGATCTCGCCGTGGGCCACCAGCACCGACGGCCCGCGCAAGTAGCTGGTCGCGTTGGTGACGGTGACCACGACGTCACCGCCCGGGACGCGGACCGTGAGGCTGCCGGTGTCGGCGCCGTCGGAGGCCAGCGCGGCGACGGCGGCGGCGACCGTCCCAGTACCGCAGGACCGAGTTTCACCCACCCCGCGCTCGTGGACGCGCATCCGGATCGCCCCGCCGGCCGGGGCGGTGAGCACCTCGACGTTGACCCCGTCCGGGAACTGCGCGCGGTCGAATTCCACGGGCGCCGCGACGTCCAACGCCGCCAGCTCTTCGGCGGTCAGTTCCGGGTCGAGGCAGGCCAGGTGCGGGTTGCCCACGTCTATCGCGATGCCGGCGAACCGCCGCCCGGCAACTGTTGCCTCGAAGGCCTCCCCCCCGCTACCCAGCCAGTTGGCCTTGCCCATGTCGACGGTGACGTCGGCGTTGGTGGCATCGACGTGGTGCAGGGTGACCAGCCGCGGGCCCGCCAGCGACCCGACGACGAACTCGTCGCGCGCCTCCAGGCCACTTACGCGCAGGTAATGCGCGAACACCCGCACCCCGTTGCCGCACATCTGCGCCATCGACCCATCGGCGTTGCGGTAATCCA
Source organism: Mycobacterium sp. (assembly GCF_052144515.1). Lineage (GTDB taxonomy): Bacteria > Actinomycetota > Actinomycetes > Mycobacteriales > Mycobacteriaceae > Mycobacterium. The sequence goes on from NZ_JBKQQD010000521.1 coordinate 64,830, forward strand.
TGTACCAGTCGTCGGCGCTGACCCCGTCGAGCAGGCGATCGAGCACGCCGGCCGCCGTGGCGGCAGCCGCGGTGGTCACCCGCAACACGCCGTCGGCGCCCAAGCCGCGGCGCCGGTCGCACAACGCGGCGACCCGGGCGGGGCTCATCGTCAGCTCGGCCCCGACGTCGGGCAGCAGCACGAAGTCGTTCTGGGTGCCGTGGCCCTTGGCGAAGATCACGAGATCAGGATACGTGCCGCCACGCCCGCAACGCGCCGTCGACGAGGCGAGCGCCGCTGTCCGCTGGGCCCGCGTCCAGCCAGTGCACCCGGTGGTCGCGGCGGAACCACGAGCGCTGCCGTCGCACGTAGCGGCGGGTGCCCACGAACGTCTGCTCACGCGCGTCGCGCAGCAGCTCGGTTGTACCGCCGGCTTCCAGACCAGCAGAGAGGGCCGCGATCACCTGGGCGTAGCCCAGCGCGCGTGACGCGGTAACCCCGTCCCGCAGGCCGTCGCCCAGCAGTGCGCGCACCTCCTCGACCAGGCCCTGCTCGAACATCGCGTCGGTGCGCCGGGCCAGTCTTTCATCGAGAATTGTTGTGTCGCAGTCTAATCCGACGATCGCTATGTCCCACCGCGGGGCGCCGATGCTCGGCGCCGATGCGGCGAACGGCTGCCCGGTTACCTCGACCACCTCCAGGGCACGCACCGTGCGCCGGCCGTCGGTGGGCAGGATGGCCGCGGCGGCGGCCGGGTCGCGGCGGGCCAGTTCGGCGTGCAGATTAGCCACTCCGACCTCGGCGAGCCGCCGCTCCCATCTCGCGCGCACGGCCGGGTCGGTGGCCGGAAAAGACCAATCGTCGAGCAGCGACTGGATGTAGAGCATCGAACCGCCGACCACGACCGGCACCGCTGCCCGGGCCGCGATCGCCTCGATATCCGCGGCGGCGGCGTGCTGATAGCGGGCCACGGTCGCGGTTTCGGTGACGTGCAGCACGTCAAGTTGATGGTGCGGGATGCCGCGGCGCGCCGCGACGGGCAGCTTCGCGGTTCCGATGTCCATGCCGCGATACAGCTGCATCGCGTCGGCATTGACGATTTCCGCGCGGCCGCCGAGTCGCTCGACACGTTCTGCAAAGTCGAGTGCCAGCTGCGACTTCCCGGTTCCCGTCGGCCCGATGATCGCGAGCGGTCTCACGGCTGCCAGACGCCGGCGAAGTACCCCACGCCGTAGGGTGCTCCCCGGTAGAGCTCCTTGGCCGTTCGCGGGCCTGGCTCCGTCAGGCCGGCCAGCACCTGAAAGGCGACCCGCCCCAGGATCTGGCCAGGCAGCCGGGTCAGGGCGGCCACGTCACCGTCGGCCAGCGCGTCGTCAAGGGCCAGTTGCACAGCGGCGGCGCCGGGGTCATAGCCGCCGGGGGCTCGTTCAGTCAGGGTGTTCGCGCCGTCGGCGACGACGAGTACGCCGATCGGATCGGGCGTCCGGTCGATCTCGGCACGCAGTTGCCGGCCGCGGGCTACCGCTGTGTCGGCATCGTGGTCGCTGCGGTAGACGCGGACCTGCGCGCCGGCCTCGGGCCGGGCCTGGCCGCGCACCCAGCCGGCGATCAGCGCGCACAGCGGCAATCCGGGCGGCGACTGGCCGCTCTCCGCTGCCCGCGGTGACAATGCGACCTGAACGTCGGCTCCGAAGCCCGCGAAGGTGCCCACGCTGCTGGGCTCCTTGACGTCGTCGGCACCGCCGGTTCCGATGCCGATCCAGCGCGCCGGCAGCAAGGCGGCCGCTGCCAGCACGGCCGCCCGCAGGTCGGCCAGCTCGGCGCTCGCCGCTCCGCCCAGTTCGGGGACGAGCACCGGCGCCGACGGAACGATCGCGATGGCGCTCAACACGCCACCAAACTAACGTCTCGGCGCCGCGAGCATTGCTGGAACTAGGCGGGTCCGACCGATCCCGGTGTGATGGCAGGGCTTTTCGCGCCGTCATCTGAAGTCCCGGCGATTTTTCGGTCTGCCCCGACGCCGGCCGCCATCGAGGCGGCCTCTCCGCGCGCCAGCCCAACCGTCGCGACGATGACCATCGCCACCGCGGCGATCAGCACAAACACCCCTGCCCCTTCGACGTCGAAGGTCTCGCTGAGCACGATGACCCCGAGCGCACCGGCGACCGCGGGCTTGGCCACGGTCATCGTCGGCAACGAGGCAGTCAGCGCACCGGCGCGGAAGGCCGCCTGCTGGAAAATCATCCCGGCCAGGGCCACCAGCAGCCACGGGTAGAACTCCCACGACCGCAGGACCGCCCCCAGACCGCCTTCGCCGACCTCGACGATTCCCTTCGTCAGCACCGCGAAAAGCGCCAACGACGAACCCGCCACCACAGCCAGCAGTACCGCGGCCACCGGGCGACCAGACCAGATCCTCGCCCCCAGCACACACAACACCAAAATCGGGGCCATCACGGCGGCCACGATGGCCCACGTTCCCAGCGACGCCCGCTCCTGGCCGGTGCTGGGATGCCCGACGATGATCACCACCGCCAGCGAAGCGGCCAGTACCACCGCCCACGCCCACTCCCACCGGGTCACCCGCTTATGGGTCAGCCGGGCGTAGATCGGCAGGGCGAACAGCAGGGCCGTCACCTGCAACGCCGTCACCATCACCACTGAGCCCCAGGCCAGGGCCGCCGCCTGCAGGCTGTAGTTCGTGATCGCTGCCGCGCCGCCCCACCACCACCGGCTGTCGCGTAATGACATGAAAAACAGCTCGAGGTGGCCCACCTCTTTGTCGGTGATCTCCTGGGCGGAGCGCTGCCGGATCACGTCGCCGATCGCGGAGAACAGCGCCGCGCACAGGGCAATCAGCGCCGCGATGTCCACCTTCGACATCGGGACCCCCTCATCAGCGTTCGGAACAGCGTTCCCGTCAGAAGCTTTACGTACACCTGCGGTTCGAAAGCAGTTCAACAAGAAACTTTAGTGCTTCTGGGCCACGGTCTCGACCCCATCGACCTATGTAAAACCTATGCTCAACCTGTGTAGAAGCGGAATGACCAGCTAGGCCCGGCCTGCCGCGACCGCGGCGACCGGGGCACGGGTTTCCGGTGCCGGAACAGGTATGCGGCCAGTTGTGACGCGCCTCTCGTCGCCCGCCATGGAGGCGGCTTCACCGCGCGCCAGCGCCGTGGTCGCGACAATCACCACCACGACCGCGGCCGCCAAGGCGATCAGCTGCGGGCCGTCGGCGCCCAGCGTCTCACCCAGCACGGTGACACCCAGCAGCGACGCCACCACCGGCTCGGTCACCGTCATCGTCGGTAACGACGCGGTCAGCGAGCTGGCACGAAACGACGACTGCTGGAACACCGTCCCGAGCACCGCGACCAGCAGCCAGCCATACAGCTCGGGCGTGCACAGCAGCGCCCCGAGGCCTTGGAGGCCATGGGAGCCCACCACGTCGACGATGGCCTTGGTGAACACCGCGAACAACGCCCACGACGACGCCGACACCACCGCCAGCAGCACCGCCGCCACCGTGCCCGACCAGATCTGGGCGCCCCACACGCAGAACACCATCGCCGGGCCGATCACCAAGGCCACCACGGCCCAGGTCTGAATGGAAGCCCGCTGGTAGCCGGCCGCCGGGTCACCGACCGTGACGAACACCGCCACCGCGCCGGCCAGCAGCACCGCCCACACCCACTGCCGACGGGTCAACCCCTGTTTGGTCAGCCAGGCATAGACCGACAGCGCGAACAGCAACGCCGTCACCTGCAGGGCCTGCACCAACACCACCGACCCCAGGCCCAGCGCGACGGCCTGCAGCGCAGCGCTGACCACGGCCGCCCCTCCGCCCAGCCACCACTTCAGGTCGCGCAGCGACATTTGCAGCAGTTCGACCTGGCCGACCTGCTCGTCGGTGATCTCCTGCGCCGAGCGCTGGCGGACCACGTCACCGGTGCCCGATATCAACGCGGCGACCAGCGCGAGCAACGCCGCAATATCCACTTTCGCGATGATGAACCCTTCCCCACCGAAGGCCCCGAACGAGGTTCTCCGTCACGCTACCGGGCAAAGCACGCTGGTTCTGCTGCCCGAAGCCGAGTTGTTACCCGGCCGTAGGCGCCGTGATATCGGCGGAACCAAGGTGCCGCGCACGGCCCGCGAAGCTGCTTCAATACTGTGGGGAGCCGATGTGGGAGAACCTGGGATGAGGCCCCAGGGCCGCATCGGAGCTTCCGACCGTACAAGGTGCCGCTACGCGCGGCAGGTGCGCGGGATGGCGACCGCGCTAACAATGGCAAAGGGCAGGTGACAACCGCATGACCCCCGACGACCCCACCATTAGCGATTCCCCCAAGCCGACGCCACGGCCTGGACCGCGTCCCGGCGCCCGGCCGACGCCGCGACCTCCCGCCTACCTGGTGGCAGCACACACGCCCAGCGATCCGCACCAGTTCGGGCGCGTCGACGACGACGGCACCGTATGGCTGGTCACCGCGGCCGGCGAGCGCAACATCGGGTCCTGGCAAGCGGGCGACCCCGAAGCCGCCTTTGCCTACTTCGGCCGCCGATTCGAGGATCTGAGCACCGAGGTCACGCTGATGGAGGAACGGCTGACGTCGGGCACCGGCGATGCCCGCAAGATCAAAGCCAATGCGATCGCGCTGGCCGAGACGTTGCCGACGGCCTGTGTGCTGGGCGACGTCGATGCGCTCGCGGACCGGTTGACGAACCTGGTCGCGCGGATCGAGGTCATCGTCACCGCGGTTCGCTCCCGACGCGACGAGCATCGGGCCGCTCAGACCACCCGCAAGGAGGCGCTGGCGGCCGAGGCCGAGGATCTGGCCGCCAACTCGACTCAATGGAAGATCGCCGGCGACCGGCTGCGCGCCATCCTCGACGAATGGAAGACGATCACCGGCCTGGACCGCAAGGTCGACGATGCGCTGTGGAAGCGCTATTCAGCGGCCAGGGAATCGTTCAACCGGCGGCGCGGGTCCCACTTCGCCGAGCTGGACCGGGAGCGTTCGGGGGTTCGGCAGTCAAAGGAACGCCTCTGCGAGCAGGCCGAAGAGCTGTCCGAGTCGACGGACTGGGCCGGTACCAGCGCCGAGTTCCGGAAGCTGCTCACCGAATGGAAGGCTGCGGGACGGACAACCAGAGAGGTCGACGACGCGCTGTGGCGACGCTTCAAAGCCGCCCAGGACTCGTTTTTCACGGCACGTAACGCCGCGACCGCGGAAAAGGACGCGGAGCTGCAGGCCAACGCCACCGCCAAAGAGGCGTTGTTGACTGAAGCGGAAAAGCTCGACACCACCGACCACGAAGCCGCCCGGGCGGCGTTGCGGTCGATCGCCGACAAATGGGACGCGATCGGGCGGGTGCCCCGGGAACGGTCCGCCGACCTGGAGCGACGGCTGCGCGCAGTCGAGAAGAAGGTGCGCGACGCCGGCGAATCGGACTGGTCGGACCCGCAGGCGCAGGCCCGCGCCGAACAGTTCCGGACCCGGGCCGAGCAGTTCGAACGACAGGCCCAAAAGGCAGCGGCAGCCGGCCGGACCAAAGAAGCCGACGAGGCGAGGGCCAACGCCGAGCAGTGGCGGCAATGGGCCGAGGCAGCCGCGGAAGCGCTGACCCGCAGGTCCTAGGACGCTGCTGATGTAGTGCCCTCTGCGGGGCGGGTTGCCGGTGTGGTTGGTGTGCCCGAAGTGGTGTGTGGTGGACGGCATTGTTGGTCGAGGTGCTGGTACTGCCTGGCGGTCGGGTCCG
>NZ_JBKQQD010000522.1:0-7321 GCF_052144515.1 Mycobacterium sp.
TCCTTGCCGGGACCGCCAGCCAGAGTGGGCTGTTTGTACCTCTGCCCGTCCGGTCCAACATACTCCCCGGTGGCCGGATCATATTGGGCCGCCGCGATGGGCGGCGGGGCCGTCGGCGGCGCCTGTCCCGGTGAAGCCGGCGGGCCCCCCGGGAATCCCGCGGGTATCGACTCTCCCGGGTCGAACTGGGGGACACCCTGCCCGGTCAACGTCGCGTTCGGGTCACCCTTCCAGTCGAAGCCGTTGTTGAGCGGAATATAGGGCTCGTCGCTTTCGCACTGTTTGACCGTCGGCGCCCGCTTGCCCGGCCGCGTCTCGCACGGATAGTTGCGCGCGCCACGCACGGCGTTGAATGGCGAATCTTGCGGTATCCGGCAGTAGACGAGGCCCGGTGGACGCGGCGGGGTGTCCTCGAAGACGGCCGAGCGCTGCTGCTGGACCGGAAAGAACCCGGTGGTGCACGGAGGCGGCCAGTTGAGGTTCAGGTTGAAGCTCAGGCCAAGACCCCGGTAGGGCCCTTTGAGGTCCTTATCGGGTAGCTGTATCCCTTGCGAGTCGGCAACCACCTGCGGCACCTCCGTCAGCAGCGCCTCGAGGTTGTCGCGGTAGGTCAGCGCAACATCGCCGACGCTGTCCAGGTTAGAGACCACACCCGGCAGCGTGGGCTCCACTCGATCGACCACCTGGCGCAGCGAGTCGAAAAATGGGCCTAGCCCACGAAGCGTGCCGCTGAAATCGGAGTTGTTTTGTTCGACGGTCTGCAGCTGCTTGGTGATGTTGGCCAGGTGGGCGGCCCAGGCCTGGATCGAGTCCGAGGACTCGATCTGGCTATCGAAAATCGGCTTCGGCTCCTCGATCAACGTCGTGATCGAGTCCAGGTTCTTGCGCGCATCTGTCGCCAGTGTGGCGCCGCCGCCGAACAGCCGGGACAGCTCCGGGCCGAGCCCGCCGACGGCGACATACGACTCGTCGACCACCGTCTTGAGATCATCGCGCGGGATCGCGTTCAGGCCGCGATTGACCGCCGCCAGCAGCGAGTTGATGTTCGGCGGAATCGAGGTGCGGTCCTGGGGGATCACGTCGCCGTTCTTGAGCACCGGTCCCTTCCCGCTGCGCGGGACCAGATCGACATACTGCTCGCCGATCGCCGACGCGCTGTGCACGTGCGCGGTCAGATCGGCGGGGATATCGATACCCGACTTCAGCGACAGCACCGCCTCCACGCCGGTGTTGGTGAGGTGCACCTTCGTCACCTTGCCGACCTCGACGCCCCGGTAGGTGACGTTCCCGGCGCGGTACAGCTCGCCCGCCCGGTCCAGCTGCATTTTCACCGTGTACCGCCCGACTCCGAGGTACACAGCCGGCAAATGCGCGTAGTACAGGCCAACGAGGCCCCCTGCGACCACGGAGATCACCGCGAAGACCGCCAGCGTGATAATGGTTCGCCGCTGTAAGCGCATGTCACGGCCCCTGGTTGAATTGATAGGGCGCAACGATCGGGTTGCGCGCGGTGTAGGGGCTGGGCATCACCCCGAGGGTGCGGCCCCACTGCAGCTCGAGCTCGGTCAGATTGCCCTCCCACCGGGTGCCGGTGAAAAATGACGAATCAAGCCGGCTCAGCGTCAAGTCGAATACACCGGTCAAGTTCCCGTAGTCGCCCCGGATCCATTTGGCCACCGGCGGCTTTGAGAACAGCGGGACGGTGAGGTAGTCCAGACCACGGGTCAGCGCCAGCCCGGAGTTGGCCAGCGATTGCTCCACCGGACCGACATCGCCGAGCTCTTTGATGAGATTCTCCTTGGTTGGTTCGAGCACGTCAGCGGCAACATCGCCGAAAGGGCCGAACCGACCAAGGGCGTCGGCGAGTTTTTCCCGTTCGTCCTTCAGGACGGTTATCGCATCCGGGATGGTTTTCAGCGCCTTGTCGAGGACCGGCTTCTGCTCGGCGACTTGACCGACCAAGTTGTTGAGGCTGTCCAACGCGGCGATGATGTCATCTTTTTGGTCGTTGAGGTAGGCGGTGAACTTATCCAGTTGCGTGATCAGGCTTCTCAAATCTTGTCCGCGACCGGAAAAAGCGGTGCTCAACGTCTGGGTGATGTCTTGAAGCTGACCCAGGCCGCCGCCATTGAGCACCAGCGACACCGCGCCCAGCGTCTGTTCGGTGGACGGGTAGGCACTCGCCGACGACAGCGGGATCACTGACCCGTTGTGCAGCTTGCCCTTCGGCGCGACGCCCGGGGGCGTAGCCAGTTCGACGTGCAACGTTCCCAGCAGGCTGGTCTGACCGACCGCGGCGGTCGCATTGGCCGGTAGGTCAGCGTTGGGTTCGATCGTCATGGTGACCAGCGCATGCCAGCCCTGGCGTTCGACCTTGGCCACGTTACCGATCAGCACATCGTTGAACTGGACCCGGGAATTCTCTTTGAGGTTCTGGACATCTGGCATCTGCGCCTGGATGGTGTAGTGCCCTGGGCCGACACCCACTCTGTCCGGCAGCGGAAGCGAGTTGGCGCCCCGAAAACCCCGGAGGGCGCCGCAGCCGGAAACCGCTGCCACGGCCAGCGCGATCGCAAGCACCGCGCCGGAGCGGCGCCAGTAGCTGTATCGGCTCAATGCCCACCTCCCAAGCTGTCTACGTTGTCTAGGCTCCCCGGCAACATCATTGAGCGCAGCCCGGTGGCCGGATCGACGGGCAGCGGATTCGCCGGCTTGGCCGGCACATATGGCGCGTTCGTGTCGATCATCCCGTTGCCGAAGAAGTTGTATATCTCATTCGCCGGCGGCAGCGGCCCGTTGGGGGGCGGTGGCACCGTACGGAACGCCTCTGTGGGCGGCGGCCCGGGCGGCGGGATGTAGTCGGGCCGCAGCCAGTCCTCGCTAAAGGTCACTTCGTTAGGACGCGCCGACTGCCCGACGAACGGGTTCAATCCCAGCGGCAGAAAGTTGACCTGACGGTTCTTGATGATCGGAGCCATGTATTGCACACACAGCTTGGCAGACTGCTCGGCGCCCAACCTCGATGCCGCCTGCACCGCCGAACACAAGAACTGCAGCGTATTAGCGAAGTTTTGCAGCGCCAGCGCGCCAGTAAATGCGCCCTGCGAGGGTTGATAGATGTTCAACACGTTCTGAAACACGTGGGGGCCCACGTGCAGGGCTTGCTTGATGTCGTCGAGACTCTCGACCACTGCGTCCGTCAGCTCCGCCAGCTTGTCCGAAGTAACGCCCACCGTCTCGCGATTGTCGTCCAGAAATTTGGTGCTCTTCTCGAGTATCTCGTGTTGCGAAGTGGCCCAGTCTCCTACCTTGTTGGGATCATCGGCCAACAGCCCCGAGACCGCGGCCAGATTCTGGTTCAGTTGGCGCAGCAGGGTGCCGCTGTCGTGTAGCGCCGACACCAGAGCCGCCAGGTTTTTGAAGGTGCCGTACAGGTCACCGCTATGGTCAGCGAGCGCGGAGACCGCCTGTGACAGCTTGACGACGGCGTCCCGGATATCTGCGCCCTCGCCGCGCAAGTTGGCCGCCGCAGTATTGACGAACGCCCCCAACGTGCTGACCCCGCCGGGTTGGGTCGGCTGCAGGATCTCGGTGAGCTTCTCCAGCTGCGCACGAAGGTCATCCCACTCCACCGGGACGGCGGTGCGTGCCAGCGGGAGCACCGCGCCGTTGGCCAGCACCGGCCCACCGGTGTAGGCGGGGGTGAGCTGAAGACCCCGGATCGACACCAGGTTCGGCGACAGGACCGCCGCTTTGGCGTCGGCAGGCACCTTGTATTTGTCGTCATACCAGAACGAGATCTTGACGCGGTCGGGCTGCGGTTCGATCTTGTCGATCTTGCCGACAGCCACGCCGAGGATCAACACGGCGTCGCCGACGAAAATGTCGTTGGCGTTGTCGAAGTATCCGACGACATGCGTGCGGCCACCCGACGACGATCGCAGCAGCGCGCCCACCCCACCGATCAGCGCCAGCGCCAGCACCAGCACCAGGGCAATCCTTGTCTTACGCGAATTCACTGTTGGCCCCCCTCAGCTGGTGGCGGCGAACCCGGCCGCGGACCGAAGGACTCTCTGGGCGCGAGCACGGGTGCTTGGCCCGGTGGTATTTGCCCGGGCGCCGGCTCCTGGACCGGCCCCACCGAAGCGTTGCCTGGCCCCGGACCTGGTGCCGGCGGTCCCGGCGGCGGCCCACCTGGCGGCGGCGCCGGGGGTTCCTCTCGGAGGGGATAGCAGCCAGCGGCTCCCGGCCTGCCCGGCACACTGCACGGCCGGTCACCGGGGTTGCCGGTGATGGCATCCGGAATGTTCAGGCGCGGTTCGCCGCCCTGGCCGGTCCGCGGGTACGGCATCGGCAGTGGCGGTGTGCCCGGCTGGCCGGTCTGCGGGTCGGTGAGCTGCGAGGGCAATAGGGTCGCGGGATCCAATCCGAGGTCGGAGAAGGCGGCGTCGATGAAGGGCTGGATGAACTGTCCCGGCAGCAGGTTGACGATGTAGGCCTTGAAGAACGGGCCCGAGGCAACCGCTTCGCCCAGCGCGAGCGCAAAGCTGTCGAGCCCCTTGATTGCCTCCTGTATGCGGCCCTTGCGATTGTTGAGGAGCCCCACCACCCCGTTGAGCTTCTCCAGTGCGGGCCGCAGCGTTGCGTGGTTGTCGTCGACGATTGCCCCGAGCGCCCGGCCGATGGCGGCGTCGTCGGCCAAAAAGCGGTCCACATAGCGGTCTTCGGCTTTCAGCGCGACCAGCAGCGAATTGGTGTCGCCCACGAGCTTGACAATCTCGTCGCTACGCTTGGCTAACACGTCGGTGACCTTATTGGCGTTGCTCAGCAGGTTTCGCAGCTCCTTGTCGCGCTCATCCAATGTCTGCGAGAACCGCGCCAGACCCTGCACCGCGGCCTTGAGCTTCGGTGGAGTGCCACCAAACTCGTTGGCCACCACGGAAAGCGCGTTCGACAGCTGGTCGGTATTCAATTTGGCGACGGTTGTCGAAAGGTCGCCCAGCGCATCGGGCAGCTGGTAGGCCGGCGTGGTCCGCTCCAGCGGTATCGGTCCGGTGAGCCGACCCTCTCCGCGCGGCGTGAGCTCGATGATCTTGGTGCCCAGGAAGTTCTTCAACTTGACTGCGGCCTCGGTGCGGTCGCCGAGCCGCACATCGCCGGGAATACGGAATTTGACCAGCACCCGCGGTCCATCCAAGCTGAAGCTGGACACATGCCCGATCCGGGCACCCGAAACCTCGACGACGCTGTTGGTCTCCACACCGCCCGCCTCAGCGAAGTACGCCGCATACTCCTTTTCGCCGGTGATAAACGTCAGCTTGTCGTAGTTGGTCGCGAGGAGTATTGCCGCGACCACCACGGCGATACCGATCCCGCCGATGCGATACGGGTTGCGTTCGGAGAACTGCCTCATTTCGAAGAGGCGTCGGTAGAGGCGTCTCATTTCGGGGTGCACCTCCCCGAACGCTGGCTGGCCAACGTGATGTAGGTCGGTTGCCCGTCCTTGCCGTTCAACTTCAGAATCAGGTCGCACAGATAGAAGGTGAAGAAGTCTCCGTAGAGGCCTTCCCTGCCGATGATTCGATAATCGTCGGGCAGCGTGTTGATCAGGTTGTCGACAAAGTCTTTATCGGCCAACACGGTTCCGGCGACGCGATCGCCCTGGTCCACCACCTTTTTGAGCGGCGAGCGGGCCCTCCTCAGCACCTCGGCGCCCACCGCGAAGATTCTGTCAGCGCCCCTGATACCTTGGGCGATGTCCTGCTTGCGGGCTTGCAGAGTTGCCATGAGTGTCGACAGCGAGTCGACGGCCTTGGCGACCTGAGCATCCTGGTCGCCGAGCGAACCGAGCACGGTGTTCAAGTTGGTGATGAGCTGGCCGAACAACCGATCCCGATCAGCCAGGGTGTTGGTCACCGCCGCGGCCTGGGTCAACACCGACCCGATCGTGGGGCCCTGGCCCTGCAGCGCCTCGATCAGCTGGCCGCTCAGCGCGTTGACCTGATCGGGGTTCAGCGAGCGAAACACCGGTCGCAAGCCCCCGATCAACGCGTCCAGGTCCAGCGCCGGCTGGGTCCGGCTCAGCGGGATGGTCGCCCCCGGATCGAGCTTCTTGACTCCCCCCGCACCTTCCTCCAGCGCCATGAATCTGCCGCCGAAGAGGTCATCGTAGCGAACAACTGCCCTGCTGCCCTCGGTCAGCACCACCGACTCATCCGCAGAGAACTCCACGCGCACTGTGGAATCGGGCTGGACAGCGACTCTTTTGACCTTGCCTACCTCGACGCCGGCGATGCGTACGAAGTTATTTTCCCGCAGCCCGGACACATTGGCGAACACGGCGTTGTAGGTGTTCGCCTTCTCGAAGCGGATCTGGGAGAACACGGCGAACAACGCAGCCATACCCAACAAACACACGGTGGCATAGATGGCAAAGCGCAACGCGATGCCTCGGAAATTCTCGCGCAATGTCTGCCTTTCTTGGACGCGGGTTGGGTTGCGCTAGCGGGGCTCTAATGGGGCTTGGGTGGCGTCCCCGGGTAAGGGGGCACGAACGGCTCCGAACCCGCCGGCGGATTGCCCATACCCGGGTCTTTTGGTCTGCCGGGCGGAGGCGCTGGCGGCAAGAACGGATACAGTGGCGTTCCGTCCGGGGCGTATCGCTGCGCACCATAGGGCGGCGCACCCGGGTACGGCACCGGACCCGGCGCCGGACCGCCCTCATCTTTCAGGGTCGGCGGTAGAGGTGTCCCACGGGTGACCGGGGAATAAAGGGCATAACCCGGGAAACCAACGCCGGGGTTGGGCCGCACGTCCATGCCACCGCCAAACCCGGAGTCGGTGATCAGGTACCGCTGCGGGAAGTTCTTTTCCACGTCAGGCAACGAACCGCAGCTCGGCGTTCCGCCGGGACCGCCCTTGATGTCGAGGACGGGCAGGTTGTCTGGATACCGGTAGGCGTCGTCGCCGAAGAGCAGCCCGGCATCGGCGATGAACGACCGCCCATTAAATGTGAAGGCATCGGCGTAGCCCCTGTCGAGAAGGAGCTTGGCGCCGAGGAACGTGCACGTGTATTCCGGGTTGTATTTCATCAGCAACCGCGTCGTCGGCTCGAGCACGTTGAGCAAATGGATAAGGTTGTCCTTGTTCGGGCCGAGCAGTTTGCCACCGCTGTTGCCTAGTCCGGCGAGGGCGAGCAGGGCGAAATCAAGGTCTTTGGCATTCCTGGTAATCACGGCGCTGGCTGTACTCCCGGCGTCCAGCACGGTCAGCAGGTTCTGCGCCGCGGCGCTGTAGGTGTCGCTGAACCCTTCGAACGCGC
>NZ_JBKQQD010000523.1:0-3355 GCF_052144515.1 Mycobacterium sp.
GTTGGTGCTGATGGACGGCCCCTCCTACCGGCCCCGGAAACGACCCGGCACCAAGACCACCTGACACCGGCCAACAAGCCCGCTACCCTTCACCACAGCAGCACCCGAACCTGGGGAATTACGTGACGGCTACCCCTGGGGAATTCCGTGACCGTCGACAACCTGCGCCGCGCACCAATTACTGAGGCTGTTACTGAGGCTGCTTCAGGAGCCACACCGGGAGCTTTGTCGAAACCCCGGACGGACCTTGTTGGCCTTTACTACGGTTTGGAACCGTTATTGCACGCATGTCGGCTAGGGTGGTCCGGTGGTCGAAGGCAGTCTGCGCCCTGTTGAGCGAGTCCGGTCCGATGACGCCATCGAGGGCGGCCAAGACGCTAGTCAACGGTCCGGCCGCCGACCTCTTCTTCTGCGTCGCGCTCGCCAGCCCGCACCTGCACCTCGAGCACCCGGTGGATCTGCAAAGAGTCGTCGAAATCCAGGATTTGCGATTTCCAGGGTTCTGAGGCGGCTGTGGATTCCGCTCGTCATAGTGGTGGTGATCGGCGCTGGAGGATTCACCGTGTCGCGGCTGCACGGCGTCTTCGGCTCTGAGAAACCGCTCTCGTATGCCGACACCAGAAACGACGAGGCCAAACCTTACAACCCTAAGCACTTCAGATACGAGGTCTTCGGACCACCAGGGACTGTGGCCGATATCAACTATTTCGACGGCAACGGTGACGTGCAGAGCCTCAGCGGGATCCAATTGCCATGGTCGACGGAGTTCGCGATCACCGCGGCGACGGCCATCGCGAATATCTCGGCGCAGGGCGATAGTGACAGCATTGGCTGCCGCATTGTGCAGGACGGTGTGGTCAAAGCCGAGAAGATCACGCACCACGAAGTGAGCTCCTTTGCCTTCTGCACGATAAAGGCCGCATGAGCAACCATCAGCTGCGGGACAGTCCGCCATTCGTAGCAAGGACGATCCATCGGTTTTCGGTGCCCATCATCTTGGCGTGGTTGGGGATCGTCGTCATCTTGACTATCGGCGTCCCCTCACTGGAACAGGTCGAGAAAGAGCATGCAGTATCACTGAATCCCGCAGATGCGCCGTCCTTCAGGGCGTCAAAGCGCGCAGGTGAGGACTTCAAGCAATCTGATTCCGGCGGCGGTACGGTGATGATCGTCCTGGAGGGTCAACAACCCCTCGGCGACGATGCTCACCAGTACTACGATCGTTTGATTCGTCAGTTGAAAGACGATCCGAAGCATGTGCAACACATCCAGGATTTCTGGGGTGATGAACTCTACAGGGCCGCCGCGCAAAGCGCCGATGGCAAAGCCGCATATGTGCAAGTCGTGCTCGCCGGTAACCCGGGCCAGACCTTGGGGAACGAATCGATCGAAGCCGTTCAGCACATAGTCGGGCGGACGCCAGCGCCGCCCGGGGTCAAGGCGTATGTCACCGGCCCTGCGGCGATCGCTGCGGACATGGGCCACAGTGGCGACAGGACGATCATCACAATGACGGCCGTAAGCGTCGCGGTGATCTTTATTATGTTGCTTCTTGTCTACCGTTCGGTTATCACCGTAATTCTTTTGTTGCTGGTGGTCGGGATAGAATTGCAGGCGGCCCGAGGAATCGTCGCGTTCCTGGGCCATAACGGGTTTCTTGGTCTTACTACCTTCGGCGTTAATCTGCTGGTATCCATTGGCATCGCGGCCGGAACGGATTACGGGATATTTTTCATTGGGCGGTATCAGGAAGCACGTCAGGCCCGCGAGGACCGGGAAACGGCTTACTACACCGCTTACCGCGGGGTCGCCAAGGTTGTCTTGGCCTCCGGTGTGACGATCGCGGGAGCGGTTTTCTGCCTGAGCTTTACCCGGCTGCCCGTCTTCCAAGCCCTGGGCGTCCCTTGCTCGGTGGGCGTATTAGTCGCGGTCGCGGTTGCGGTTACGCTGTTTCCGGCAGTTCTGGCCGTCGGAAGCCGTTTCGGTCTGTTCGAGCCCAGACGAAAGATCCGGGTTCGCGGATGGCGGCGGGTAGGCACGGCGATCGTGCGGTGGCCCGCGCCCATTCTCGTCGCGACATTAGCAGTCGCGCTTGTCGGGCTATTGACGCTGGGAGGATACAAACCCAGTTACAGCGACCAAAAGTTCATCCCCAAAGATATCCCCGCCAATTTGGGGTATGCGGCCGCCGCGCGACATTTTCCCCCGTCGGCAATGCTGGCGCCCGAAATCTTGTTGGTCGAGTCCGATCACGATTTGCGCAATCCGGCTGATTTTCTGGTATTGAACAAACTAGCTAAGGGCGTTCTCGCCGTTCCGGGCATTTCCAGGGTACAGGCCGTAACTCGGCCCGAGGGAACCCCGCTTGCACACACGTCCATACCATTCCTGTTGAGCATGCAACAGGCTGGCATGTTACAAAATATGGCGTACCAACGAGAACGCATGAATGACATGCTCAAGCAGATCGATGAGTTAACAGAAACGATCAGCATCATGCAGCGCATGTATGGTCTGATGCAACAGCTCGTTGCCACGACTCATCACATGGTCGGCGAAACGCATGACATGGAGGCGATCACCAACGAGTTGCGAGATCACCTTTCGGATTTCGAGGATTTATTCAGGCCGATTCGCAGCTACTTCTATTGGGAAAAGCATTGCTACGACATTCCCATCTGCTGGTCGATTAGATCCTTATTTGATGGAATCGACGGTGTTGACGCTCTTACCGATAAGCTGCACGTGCTGGTGACAGACCTCGATCAGCTAGATGTGCTCATGCCGCAGCTCGTTGCGCAGTTCCCGCCGATGATCGCGATCATGCAGAACATGCGTGCCATGATGCTGACCATGCATAGCACCATGTCGGGGACCCTCAACGAGCTGGACGAGAATGGCAGTAATGCGACCGCCATGGGGAAGGCTTTCGACACCGCCAAAGACGACGATTCTTTCTACCTGCCGCCGGACTCTTTCAAGAACAAGGACCTCAAACGAGTCATGGATGTGTTCTTGGCGCCGGACGGGAAGGCCGCCCGTATGCTTATTTCGCAGAAGGGAGAACCTTCGTCGCCCGAGGGCATTTCGCGGGTCGATGCGATAAAGACCGCCGCCGCGGAGGCACTCAAGGGAACTCCGCTGGAAGACTCGAAGATTTACCTCACCGGCACCGCAGCAGTTACGAAAGACCTGGTCGTGGGCTCCAATTACGATCTCATGATCGCGGGAGTCGCTGCGCTCTGCCTTATTTTCATCATCATGCTGATGATGACACGAAGTTTTGTTGCCGCCCTGGTTATCGTAGGCACGGTGGTGCTTTCGCTGGGCGCGTCCTTCGGGCTGTCCGTACTGG
>NZ_JBKQQD010000524.1:0-19639 GCF_052144515.1 Mycobacterium sp.
CGACGCTCGTACGATAATTCCTCACTGGGGCCTCCCACATCTTGTGGCTCTACCGGCCAGGACCACCCTGTCGGCAACCCACGTTCACATGTGAGCGGAGGCCCCAGCCCCCCATACCGTCTAGCCGATCTCGGCTTCCTTCCCAGCGTCACCCGCATCCTGGCGGCCACACCGAGCGGCGGCCAGCGGCTGCTGTTCTCCGCAACTCTCGACAATGGCGTCGACGAGCTCGTCAATCGATTCCTGCCCAAAGCGGTGCTGCACTCCGTCGACGGCTTCAACTCGCCGGTGCCAGAGATGACCCACCACGTGTTCCACGTCTCCGGCGTACAAGCCAAGTAACAGCTGGTATACCGGCTCGCCTCCGGTAGCGGCCGCCGAATCCTGTTCATGCGCACCAAACACCAAGCGCGCAAGCTCGCCGAGCAGCTCACCGAATCCGGTGTCCCGGCAGTGGATCTGCACGGTAACCTTACTCAGCTTGCATGCGACTGAAACCTCGCCGCTTTCACTACGGGAGAGGCGCGGGTGCTGGTGGCACCGACATCGCCGCGCGCGGCGTGCATGTCGCGGGCATCGAACTGGTGGTGCACGTCGATCAGCCCGCCGAGCACAAGGCTTACCTGCACCGATCGGGACGGACGGCGCGAGCCGGAAACGCGGGTGACGTTGTGACCGTTGTCCTGCCCGAGCAGCGCAAGGACACACATGCGCTGATGCGACGCGCAAGCATCCGTGTCACTTCGCAGGAGGTCACTGTCGACTCGGCCGCCGTGCATGCGGAGGCCGGTGACGTAGCGCCTTACCGGGCTCCCGCACCGAAGAAGGTGGCTCCGCCGCGTCCGTCGCAGCCTCGCCGCTCGGGTTCCGCCGACCGCGGAAATGGTCGCCATTCCGGTCGCGTACAACGCTGATTATCTATGCGCCACAACTGGTTTCAATTTGTAGGTCAGCGCGTGCTACGCTGATCACGCGGATGTTTTTGGTACATCCGCATTTCGAATGAAAGAAGTAAGTAAATGGCACAGGGAACTGTGAAATGGTTCAACGGTGAGAAGGGCTTCGGCTTCATCACCCCTGACGACGGCGCGAAAGACCTCTTCGTCCACTACTCCGAGATCCAGGGCAGCGGCTATCGCTCGCTCGAGGAAAACCAGCGTGTTCAGTTCGAGGTTGGGCAAGGAGCCAAGGGGCCCCAGGCAGTAGGAGTCAGTTCCGTCTAACAAACTCACACACATCACAGTGGGCTGGTGCGGTTGCTTCGTGCTAGCCCACTGGAGTCTCTAGACCTCTCAAGAGGCGTCAGCATCGTCGCCCATTCGACTCGTCCACGATGCACACTCGGTTTGCGCGGTCTGCGTCACACAATCGGCGATCGCGAACAATTGGCTTCCTCGCTCTGAGTCAGAAACCGGGCGAACTGATGCGCGGCTCATGTCCGCACCTCGATCACCGGCAGCCGCCATGTCCTCCGAGACGCATCGCCAGTCGTCGTGCCCACCGGTGACCGTGGCACATCCCGAACCGTATGGAATGCAGCAGTAGTTAGGGACTTACGGCCCTTCCGGCGTTCAGCTACCCGGGACAGCCGCGGGCACTCGGGAGGACCGCCAGCCATGAGCGGGTTGCTTTGTGATGGCGACGACGCTGACACACCGGTAACCAATGGTGCCGTGGACCGTTTAGCTATATCGTCTGGCCCGCCACTGACTCCAACCTCCGTACGGTGCAACGATCTTCGTCCAGGACATGGCATCGGGGGAAGGCGACATCCCGCCATAAGTGGCGATAGCCGATTCCGGTGCCCGCTCAGCTTTAGCTCTTCGGAACGTGCTCCCCGGGCCGAAGGCATTCACCGGCACATGAATAGACACTGCGCCATCACGCCTACGGCGACATCCGCTAGCTTGGCTGGGGTCCGACCGCCGAAACCTGGACAATAGTCCCTATGGGCGGTATTCGGCGGTTCTTGCAGGCGGTCAGCGTCATACTAATGGCGACTTCTGGCGCTGCAACCGCGTCGGCCGACCCCGGCATTCCGCCAGTCAGCGACGCGGCGCACGCGGCCGGGTTCGTCGATGTGCGGACCGTCGTTCCCGATGCGGTGATCGACCTGCGCTACGCGACGACCAACAACTTCACTCACATCCAGCTGTATCCCTCCGATGCCCGATGCCTGGTGCACCAATCCATGGCCCCGGGCCTCGCGGCGGCCGCCGGGGCGCTGCGGCCGCAGGGACACGTGCTGGTGTTCTGGGACTGTTACCGGCCGCACGACGTTCAGGTCAAGATGTTCAACGTGGTCCCCAACCCGGCCTGGGTTGCACGCCCGGGTCAGTACGCGCACAGCCACGAGTCCGGACGCTCGGTTGATGTGACATTCACCAGCCCGCAAGAACAGTGCCCGCCCGTACGGCAGGTGAGCGGACTTTGC
The DNA here is from genome assembly GCF_052144515.1 of Mycobacterium sp. Classification (GTDB taxonomy): domain Bacteria; phylum Actinomycetota; class Actinomycetes; order Mycobacteriales; family Mycobacteriaceae; genus Mycobacterium. The sequence goes on from NZ_JBKQQD010000524.1 coordinate 2,435, forward strand.
CTGGCCGACATGGGCACCGACTTCGACGACTTCACTTCGCGGGCAACGGCATACGCGACCCAAGACGTCAGCGCCGACGCCCAGGCGAACCGGGCTCACCTACGGGACGCCATGAACTACGGCGGGCTGGCCGTGTACTCCGGTGAGTGGTGGCATTTCGACGGCCCGGGCGCCAAGGACGACCGCCCCATCCTCGACGTCCCCGTCGACTAGTCTCATATATTGAGACATATGTCTCATAATGTGACGTCAGCCGGTAAACTACGGGGACCGGAAGCGCCGATCAAGGGACAGCAGTGAACGACGAACAGCAGGCCAAGTACACGCATGGACACCACGAGTCGGTGCTACGCAGTCACCAGCGACGCACCGCGGAGGACTCCGCGGGCTACCTGTTGCCCCACCTGCGACCGGGGCTGTCGCTGCTCGACGTCGGTTGTGGTCCAGGGACAATCACCGCCGACCTCGCCGAACGGGTTGCGCCCGGATCGGTGACGGCCGTCGACCAATTTGCCGACGTCCTCAACGTGGCCCACGCCGAAACCCAGCGGCGCAACCTGTCGAATGTCACCTTCGCGACAGCCGACGTGCACCGGCTGAACTTTTCTGACGATGCGTTCGACGTCGTCCACGCCCACCAGGTGCTACAGCACCTCGCCGATCCCGTTCAGGCGCTGCGGGAAATGAGGCGAGTGTGCGTGCCGGGCGGAATTGTGGCGGCCCGAGACGCGGATTACGCGGGGTTCATCTGGTTTCCCCAGCTTCCAGAGCTGGACCTGTGGCGTGACCTCTACCAGCGAGCGGCTCGCGCCAACGGCGGCGAACCGGATGCGGGCCGCCGGCTGCTCTCGTGGGCCCGGCGGGCGGGCTTCGACGACATCGCGCCTGCGGGCAGCCTGTGGTGCTACGCGACGGCGGCCACCCGCGAATGGTGGGGTGGAATGTGGGCCGACCGGATCCTTCATTCGGGCGTGGCTCGCGAGCTGCTGCGCTTAGGTCTGGCCACTCCCGCGCAGCTCGAAGAGATTTCCGCGGCGTGGCGGGCCTGGGCCGCGGCGGCGGACGGTTGGCTGGCGATCCCGCACGGCGAAATCCTGTGCCGGGCATAGAGTTTCACGCGCTCGGACCAGGGGCCGTGGGGAAACCCCCGCAAAGGGACTCGAACGCATCGGCGAGTTTCAGCACGGTGGCGTCGTCGAATCGCTTGCCCACGATCATCATTCCGGCGGGCAGGCCGTTGACCAGGCCTGCGGGAACCGAGATCGCGGGATGGCCGGTGATGTCCATGGGTGCGGTGTTGAGCGCCTTGCCGTGTGCACGTTCGAGCGGCGCGGCCTCTTGCGGGCTGCCCGCCGGTAGGGTTTCGGCCGTGCCGGGCACGGTGGGCAGCACCAGCACATCGTATTGGGCGAGCGCATGGTCATACGCGGCGCGCACCTGCGGCACCAGATTGCGCGCCTTAGCATACGACGTCCCGCCCAGCGTGTTCAGGGCGTAGTGCCCGCACAGCGCCGCCGCCTTGACCGTACTGGCGAATTGATCGGCCTTGACGGTTCGCTGTCTTGCGAAGTGCGCCATGAGTTCTGGGTCGTAGAGCCCGTCGACGCCGACCCCGTATCCGTTGCCGTCCAGCATCTGAGCGGTTGCGCCGTCGGTGATGATGACGGTGAAGACATGAAGAGCGTGGCGATGCCAGGGCACGTTGATCTCGCCCACGCTGCAGCCGATCTCGGTGAGCCGCCGCGCCGCCGACCGAACCAGATCGTCCACCTCCGGCAGCGAGCCATGTTGTCCGAAGCCCTCAATGAGGATGCCGACCCGCAGACCGGCCACGTCGCCGGTGAGCGCGGCCAGGTAGTCGACCGCGGCGATCCCCGCGGGCTGGCGCGGGTCCCACCCGTCGGGCCCGGCGAGCACGCTGAGCAGAAGTGCGGCGTCGGCGACGGTGCGCGTCATGGGACCGAGGTGATCGATCGTCCGATCGATCGGAAACGCTCCCGTGTAGGGGATCAGCCCGTGGGTGGGTTTCAGCCCGACGATGCCGCACAGCGACGCCGGGATCCGGATCGATCCGCCTTGGTCGCCGCCGAGGGCCAGGTCGACCTCACCGGCGGCGACGAGTGCGCCGCTTCCACTCGAGGATCCGCCCGCTTCGCGCGTGGTGTCCCACGGGTTGCGCACCGGCCCGCTGGCCGAGGTGAAGCTGGATCCCGAGCAGCACAGATCCTCGCAGACAGTCTTGCCGGCGATCGTTGCCCCGGCGGCAAGCAGGCGTTCGACGACGGTGGCGTCGCGGCTGGGGACGAAACCCTCCACCGCGCGTGATCCGTTCATCATCGGAATTCCGGCGACGGCGATATTGTCCTTGATCGCCACCGCCCTGCCCGAGAGCGGCCCCTGGGCGCCGGAGGTGATCTCGGCGGTGACATACCAGGCGCCAAGCGGGTTGTGGCCCGGCTCCGGGAACCGGTAGGCGCGTTCGGGGGCCTGCGGGCGCGCGAACTCGTCGTACAGCTCGTCGACCACGTCGTACGACTGCAATGAGCGCCCGACGGCCGCCAGGTAATCCCGCTGGGCGTCGGCGTCGAGGTGAAAGCCGAAGTGTCTGGCCGCGGCGTCGATGTCGGCCGCCGATGGCCTGGAAACCGTCATGTCGACCTCCGTCGTCGTCGCCGGCCTGTGGGCACAGCAGCTTAGTCGTCAGTCCAGGAAAAGATCCGGAATAGGTTGCTGGCCGCCGCATGGCGGGACAGGTCGGAGACCCCGATGGACTGCAGAACCTCAGCGTCGATGTGGCAGTTGCCGGTGGCTTCGCGAGCAGGTCGGGAGATGATCTCGACGGCGGCGTCGCCCATACTCTCAGGGCTGCGCGACGACGCGGCCAAACGGTCACCGTCGGCCATGTTCGTCACGGCGGACGTGGCGGTCGGCGCGCGTAGTGTTAGCCATTCGTCTCCTTTGGCCTGGTCAAGTGCGCGGTATTGGCATTCTCTTTTTTTGCAAGTACGTTATCAGTCGATGGATAACCAGAGTCAGACGCCGTCGGGCATCCCGTTGCAGCCCGTATACGGGCCGGCGGATAGAAGCGTGGAGCCTCCGCCACCCGGGGAGTTTCCCTTCAGCCGGGGTAACTTTGCGTCGGGCTACCGGGGCAAGTTGTGGACTTTTCGGCAGTACTCCGGCTTCGGCACCGCCGAGGAGTCAAACCGTCGCTATCGATACTTGCTCGAACAGGGCGGTACGGGGCTGTCTGTTGCGCTCGACCTACCCACCCAATGCGGATACGACTCCGACGACCCCGAATTTGGTGAGGAGGTCGGCCGCGTCGGCGTTGCGGTGGACACCCTCGCCGACTTCGAGATCCTTTTCGACGGCATTCCGCTGGACAAGCTCAGCACGAGCATGACGATCAACGGCAGCGCCGCCATCCTGCTCGCGTTCTATGTCGCTGCTGCCGAGCGAAAAGGGATACCGCGGGCCAAACTCACCGGGACCATCCAGAACGACATCCTCAAGGAGTACGCGTCTCGCGGTACCTGGATCTGGCCGCCGGAGCCGTCGCTGCGGCTGATCGCCGACACCATCGAGTTTTGCGCTGCTGAGGTCCCGAAATTCAATGCCATCTCGGTGGCCGGGGCACACTTCCGCGACGCGGGAGCCAACGCGGTCCAGGAAATGGCGTTCACCCTGGCCGACGGCGTCACCTACTGCGACACCGTGGTGGAACGGGGTCGCATGACGATCGACCAGTTCGCACCGCAGATCTCGTTCTTCTTCTACACCCACGGGGATTTCTTCGAAGAGGTCGCCAAATACCGTGCGGGACGCCGACGTTGGGCCACGATCGTGCGGGAGCGCTACGGGGCGACGACGGACAAAGCATCGATGTTCCGTTTCGGTTGCGTGTGCGGCGGTGCGTCGCTGTATGCCCCGCAGGCGCAGAACAACCTGGTGCGGGTGGCCTACGAGGCGATGGCGGCGGTGCTCGGCGGTGTCCAGTCGATGTTCACCGCGGCTTGGGATGAGCCGTTCGCGCTGCCCACCGAGGAGTCCACCACGCTGGCGCTGCGCACACAGCAGATCCTTGCCTACGAAACCGGGGTGGCCAGCGTCGCGGACCCGCTGGGTGGCTCGTATTTCGTTGAGGCCCTCACCGACGCCACTGAGGCCCGCATCATCGAGATCATGGATGACCTCGAGCGCCACGGCGGTATGGTCAGCGCGATCGAGGACGGCTACCTGCAGGGTTTGATCGCTGACGAGGCGTACAAGATGCATCAGGACATCGAGGCTGGCACGCGCCCGGTGATCGGGGTCAACCGGTTTGTGTCCGAAGAGCCGCAGCCAGACGTCGTCACCTACGAACTGGACGCCGAGGGCCGTGATCTGCAACTCAAGCGGCTCTCCAAGGTTAAGGCCGAAAGAGACAGCGCCGCAGTGCAATCCAGCCTCGCAGCCCTGGCCCACAGCGCTGAGGGAACTGACAACCTCATGCACAAGCTGGTCGACTGCGCCAACGCGTACTGCACGGTCGGTGAAATGGTCTCGGCGCTGAAGGCCGTGTGGGGCGAATTCCAGCAACCGGTGGTGTTCTAGGTGGCCGTTCGCATCCTCGTTGCCAAGCCCGGTCTGGACGGGCACGACCGTGGCGCCAAGATCGTCGCCCGCACCTTGCGCGACGCCGGATTTGAGGTCATCTACACCGGCATCCGGCAGCGCATCGAGGACATCGCGTCGATCGCGGTCCAGGAAGACGTCGCCGTCGTCGGGCTGAGCATCCTGTCCGGCGCCCACTTGGCGCTCACCGCACGCACCATCGAGGCGTTGCGCGCGGCCGATGCCGCTGACATCGCCGTCGTCGTCGGCGGGACGATCCCGCACGCCGACGTGCCCAAGCTATTGGAAGCCGGTGCCGCCGCGGTGTTCCCCACCGGGACACCGCTCGACGTTCTGGTGCGCGACATCCGTGCGCTCACTGGCACCCCGGACCCAGCTGTAAAGGAAACACAGTGCGCATCGGAGTGATGATCGGCGCCGAGCGTGGCGATATGGCCCGTAAGGTGGCCAAGCTGGCCTCTGACATCGAATGGGCCGAATCCGCGGCTCTGGACACCGCGTGGATGCCGCAGGTACCCAACGACTTCGACTGTCTGACTATGGTCTCGCTGATGGCCGCGCACAGCTCGCGCATCGAGCTGGGTACAGCGGTGGTGCCGCTGCAGGCCCAGCATCCGATTGCCCTTGCCCGCCAAGCGCTCTCGACGCATGCGGTGGCCGGTGGGCGGCTGGCGCTGGGCGTCGGCCCGTCGCACCACTGGATCATCCGAGACATGCTTGGCTTGCCGTATGAGAAGCCGGCCGCCTACACCCGCGACTACCTGCAGGTGCTCAACGCCGCCATCGCCGGGCCGGGATCGGTTGACGTCGAGAACAATTCGTTCACTGTGCACAATCCGACGGCGATCGGGGCCGATACCCCGATGCCGGTGCTGGTCGCCGCGCTGGGGCCAGTGATGCTGCAGCTTGCCGGTGAACTTGCCGACGGCACCGTATTGTGGATGGCCGACGAGCGCGCGATCGGCGATCACATCGCGCCGAAGATCACCAAGGCCGCAGCGGATGCCGGGCGTCCCGCGCCGCGCATCGTCGCGGGCATCCCGGTATGCCTGTGTGCACCTTCGCAAGTCGATGAGGCCAAGGAGCGGGCCAACCGCGTCCTGGGCGAAGCCGAGGTGTCTCCCAACTACCAGCGCCTGCTCGAACGCGGTGATGCCCGCGATGTCGGCGATCTGTGCGCCGCCGGTGACGAAGAGGCGATCCTGGCCCGGATGCGCCGGTTCGCCGACGCCGGCGTGACGGACCTGTCCGTGCGGTTGCTGCCGATCGGCGAGGACCGGGACGAACTCGTCGCCTCCAAACGCCGAACCCGCGAGATGATCGCTGCGCTCGCAACGGAGTTGCGTTGACCCAAGGAAACGCCGGGCCGCTGGCGGGGATACGCATCCTCGAAGTCGGTACCATGCTGGCCGGACCGTACGCCACCATGCTGCTGGCCGATCTCGGCGCCGAGGTCACCAAGATCGAACCCGCCGGAGGCGAGATCTCGCGCGGGGTCGGTCCCACTTACTTCGCCAGCCTCAACCGCAACAAGTCCAGCATCTGTCTGGATCTGACTTCCGATGCGGGGCAGCAACGCTTGGGCGAGTCGGTAGCGGAATCCCATGCGCTGCTGGTGAACCTGAAACCGTCGGCCATCCGCCGGCTGGGTCTCACCTACGAGCACTTGCGACGGTACAACGATCGGATCGTCTGTGTCGCGATCACCGGCTTCGGTCTACACGGTGGCGACGATCCGGCTTTCGACTACGTGGTGCAGGCGGGTTTCGGTATTGCCGCATTGACTGGCGATCCGGACGGTCCGCCGACGCTGCCCGGTTACTCGTCGGCCGACAATTCCACCGGAATGTGCGCGGCACTAGGGCTTTTGGCCAAGATCCTCTCCGGCACCGGCGGTCAGGTGGATGTGTCGCTGCGCGACGTCATGCTGTCGCAGCTGAACTATCACGCCTCCGCCTACCTTAACAACGGCGTCGAGCCGCAGCGCCGCCCCTATGGAGCGCATTCGTATTACGTTCCGGCTCAGCTATTCCCGACCGCCGACGGGTATCTGGCGCTGTTCATCACGCACGACGGCTTCTGGAAATCCTTCGCCGCCGAGGCGGGTATCGGCGGTTTCGAAACCATGGCCGAACGAGTGGCCCGCCGCGATGAGGTGCTTGCAGTCGTCACGGCGATGCTGGCGACTGACACCGCCGCGGGGTGGGAACAGCGACTGCGTCCGCTCGGAGTTCCGGCGGCGGCCGTCAGGACGCTGCCCGAGGCGCTCAAGGCGACGCCGGAAGTGGTTGTGACTGCAGGCGATTTCCGCCTCGTCGGGAGTCCGATCCACGTTTCGGGTTATGAGCCCGACTACCGGCCACCGCCGGAGCTGAGCGAGGCCTAGTCTCCGCCCGCGCGTGCCGCTGGCCTCACGTTCGGGCTCCAGCGTGAAGCTGGGCTCACGTTGGGGGGCGGCAGGACTTTGCGGCCGGCGTGGACCAACTCGAGCGGGTCGTCCAGGCTTACCCCGCTTAGCCGTTCGGGCCGTAATCGATTGTCGTCTCGAGCAGTCGCGGGATGGGCGCAGGATCCAACTGCAGGGCATCGGACATGTGTAGCTGACCGGCGTTGGCGATCATGTTGTCCAGGATGGCCTGTAGGTCGTCGCCCTCGAGCTCGTAGATGGCGACATACGGACCGGTCCCGTCAACCGGACGCAGCCGGCGTGCCGAGACGATTCCGTCGAGCGCCAGAAGTTCGGGTAGATGCACTTCGTTGTACCAAGTGTTGTACTCCTGCTCGCGGTCGGGCGAGCTGGGCCGGGTTTCGACGTACATGATCCCCTTGGCCATGGTCGCCGCCTTTCTGTGACTACTACTCGTAGCGCACCGTGATCGACGCCGTGTCGGGCACGCCCTGGCAGGTCAGAATGTAGCCCTCCGCCACCTCGTCGTCGTCGAGAGCGTCATTGACCCGCATCGTCGCGTGGCCCTCCTCGAGTTTGGCCATGCACGTGCCACAGTTGCCGGCCTCGCAGCTGAAGGGCGGCTGCAGGCCGGCCCGCCGCGCGGTTTCCAGTAGCGTTTCGCCGGGGACCAGCGGAACCGACACTTTTTTGCGATCGAGGTGGATCGTCACTGTGCCGACTGTGCCGGCCAGGGCGCCGTTCGACGGACCTGTCACCCGTTCGGTCTCCTCGATGATCCGGGTGACCGTCACCGTGACCACCCCTTTCCTGTACTTGCGTTCTTCAGTATAGAGAATACTATTCTCTTTAGGCGATATGATCTTTTCAAGGTGCCGGGAGGAACAGGACGTGACCGTGCCGGCCGCGCTCGTGTTCGAGGAACGGCAATTGAGCCCGTCCCAGCTCGACGCGTTGGCCGGCGGCTTGGCCGCGGCCCTGACCAAAACCGGTGTAACCGCAGGTGAGCGGGTCGCGGTCATGGCTTCCAACCGGCCCGAGTTCGTCGCCGCCCTGCTGGCGATCTGGCGGCTGGATGCCGCTGTGGTGCTCATCAGCCCTGCCTGGAAACGTGACGAGGTCGACCACGCCCTGGGGTTGACGAACCCGGCCCACGCGGTCGGTGACCACCCGGTGCTGGCCAGCCTGATGCCGATGCTGCACCTGGACGAACCGATCAACCCCGCCGAACCGATAACGGGCGCGCGGAGGCCTGCGAAGTCCGAGAACGACGCGCTGCTGGTCTTCAGTTCCGGCACCACGGGTCTGCCCAAGGCCGTCCGGCACACCCATGCGTCGCTGGACGCGGCCGTCAGGCACTGGCGCAACGCATTGCAACTGACGAGCCGCGACCGTATCCAGGTCACCACGCCGCCCTCGCACATCCTCGGCCTGCTCAACATCATCACGGCGCTGCGGATCGGTGCCTGGATGCGGCTGCACCCCCGATTTGATATCGACCAGGTGCTGCGTCACATCGAAAGCGACCGCATCACGGTCGAAATGGCGGTGGCGCCCATCGCGCTGGCCATCGCCTCGCATCCCGAACTCGAGTCTTTCGACCTCTCGTCGCTGCGGTTCATCATGTGGGGTGCCACCCCGGTCAGCGCCAGCATCGCCGAGATCGTGACCCGGCGAACCGGCGTCGGTTGGGTTCCCGCCTACGGCACCACGGAACTGCCCGTGATCGCCTGCAACCCGCTTGACGGGCCGCGGCTCGACTCCGTCGGGCGTGCGGTGCCGGGTGTGGAGCTGCGCGTGGTGTCGCTAGAGACCGCAAAGCCGGTCTGCCCGGGCGAGATTGGCGAGATCCAGGCGCGTTCGGAATCGCTGATGGCGGGGTATCTGCCGGCCGAGGCGACCGAAGAGGTGTTGCGCGGCGGCTGGTATCGCACCGGCGACGTCGGCTGGCTCGACGCCGACGGTTGGCTGCGGATCACCGATCGGCTCAAAGAGATGATCAAAGTGCGCGGCTTCCAGGTCGCGCCCGCCGAAATCGAGACGGTGCTGCACGGGCATCCGGCCGTCAAAGACTGTGCGGTATTTGGTGTTCCGGACGGGGTCAATGGGGAAGCGGTCGTTGCCGCGGTCGCCACGCATTCCCCCGTAGAGGCGGCCGAGCTCACCGCGCGGGTGGACGCCAAGTTGGCGTCCTACAAACGGTTGAGCCGTGTCGTTTTCGTAGACGATATTCCGCGCCTACCGTCGGGCAAGGTGTTGCGCAGGATCTTGAAGGAGCGCCATGGATGTACGTCTGACGGCTGAACAGCGACAGCTACGTGACGCCGCCGCCAAGCTGGCCGACGACCTTGGACCAGGAGCGGTTCAGGATCTCGACGACGAGAGCCGACTCGCCCGTCTGGACAAGCAGGTTGAGACGACGGGGTGGCGATCGCTGCGCTCAGACGGCGCCTCCGGCGTCGAAGTAGCCATTGTCGCCGAGGAATTCGGGCGCCGACTCGTCGACGCCCCGTTTCTGGGGCCGGTGTTGGCCGATGATCTGGCCCGCCACCTCGACGCTGATGCGCGGGGAGCAACCATAGCCGTTGACGACCGCGCAATCGACGCTCGCGGGTGCCAGCGGGCGTTGCTGCTCTCCGGGACCACCATCATCCTGACGGCCGAGCTGGAAACTGCCAGCGCCGCAGCGGATTTGACCAGGCTGGAAGCAGGCATAGCGGGATCGCCTTCGACCCTGGGTGAGATACCCCCCGAAGCCGTCGCACGATGGGAGGCCCTGGCTCTGGTCGTCACGTCGGCCGACCTGGTCGGAGTGGCCCGGGGGGCGCACGCCGTCGCCTGCGACTACGCGAAAATCCGCGAACAATACGGCAAGCAGATCGGGTCGTATCAGGCGATCGCCCATCTGTTGGCCGAAAGCCTAGCGCTGATCGAAGGCTCGGTGAGCGTGCTACGGCACGCTGCGTGGGCGGTCGATGAACTCACGCCGGCCGAAGCGATCAGGGCGGCCCAGATCGCAAAGGTCTACTGTGCGCGCGCCACCCGAACCGTCTGCGAGACCGCCGTGCAGGTGCACGGCGGCATCGGCAACACCTGGGAGTGTTTGGTGCATGTCTACCTGCGGCGGGCACTGACATCGACCGAGCTGTGGCCCGTAACGCTGAAGGAGATCGACCTTGGACTTTCGTGACTCCTCCGCCGAGGCCGCCTTCCGCGAGCGGCTGCGTTCGTGGCTTTCCTTGCACGCCAAGGAGTTTTCCGGCTCAGGCGACGAATACTGGGTACGCATGGCCGGCTGGCATCGGGCCTTGTACGACAACGGCTTCTTCGGCCTGTCCTGGCCCCGCGACTACGGCGGGCAGGAACTGGCGCCGGTGTATGACGTCATCGTTGATGAAGAGCTGGTACGTGCCGGTGCACCGCCGCGCCCCAGCGTGGGCTATCTGGTGTACGGCATCGGCAGGCACGGCAGCGATGAGCTCCGGAAACGCTTCCTGCCCGGCATCATCAACGGCACCGAGCGGTGGTGCCAGGGTTTCAGTGAGCCCGGCGCCGGCTCGGATCTGGCCTCGCTGACCACCACCGCCACCCGCGAGGGCGACAACTATGTGGTGCACGGCCACAAGATCTGGACCAGCTACTCCGATGTCGCGGACTGGTGCCTGCTGCTGGCCCGTACCGACCCGGAGGCCAAGCGGCACCGGGGCATCTCGGCGTTCGTGATCGGCATGAAACAGCCTGGCGTGCAACAGCGCCCGCTGCGCATGATGAACGGGGTCACCAACGAGTTCGGCCAGGTGTTCTTCGACGGAGCCACGGTGCCCGCCGACCGGATGGTGGGTGCTCCCGGTGACGGCTGGGCAGTCGCCATGACCGTGGTGGGACATGAGCGCGAGCCGTCGACACTGGGTTATGCGGCCAGATACGGCAAGCTCGTGCGGGAGCTGTTGGCGCGCTGGGATGATCGAGAGGGTTCGGTTCCTGAAGAGCTCGCATGGGCCGCGGTCCAATCGGAGATGCTGACTCATCACGTGCGGCGGCGGCTGTCCGAACAGCTCGAAGGGGTGTCGCACGGGCCTGACGGATCGCTGGATAAGCTGCTGATGACCTGGGTCGAGCAGTCTGTCGGGCACGCCGCACTGGCGGTCACCGGCACTCGCGACCCGGACCTGCTCAGCGCCTATCTGTACAGTCGCGCGCAAAGCGTGATGGGCGGAACATCACAGATACAGAAGAACATCATCGCTTCGCGAATCTTGGGATTGGGAGTCTGACTTGTACGACATGCCTGCTGAAATCGACGTTCGTGCCGACGGGGCGCTGCGGATCATCACCCTGAACCGGCCGGACGATCTCAACGCGGTCAACGACGATCTGCATGTCGGGCTCGCGCGGTTGTGGCAACGGCTGACCGACGATCCCACGGCTCGCGCGGCGGTGTTGACCGGCGCTGGCAAGGCCTTTTCGGCCGGCGGCGATTTCGCCTATCTGGCCGAATTGGCCCAAGACGCCGATCTGCGCGCCAAGACCATCCGAGACGGTCGCGAAATCGTGCTGGGGATGGCTCGCTGCCGAATTCCCGTGGTGGCGGCGGTCAATGGCCCAGCCGTCGGCCTTGGCTGCAGCCTGGTCGCGCTGAGCGACATCGTCTACATCGCAAAATATGCTTTCCTCGCCGACCCGCACGTGCAGGTAGGTTTGGTAGCCGCCGACGGCGGGCCGCTGACCTGGCCGTTGCATATCAGCCTGATGCTGGCCAAGGAGTACGCGCTGACCGGCACCAAGATTCGTGCCGAGCGGGCCGTCGAGCTGGGCTTGGCCAACCACGTCGCCGAGGACCCGGTCGCCGAAGCCACCGCCTGCGCGAAGCGCATTCTGGGGCTACCCCAGCAAGCGGTGGAAAGCACCAAGCGGTTGCTCAACATTCATTTGGAGCGCGCGGTGCTGGCCAGCCTGGATTACGCCCTTTCAGCTGAGAGCCAATCCTTTGTGACCGAGGACTTCCGGTCGATCGTCGCCAAGCTCAACGCCGGCAAGAACTGACGCATGCTGCTCGCGCGAAGGGACACCCGGTCAAGACGTGACTTGATTACGGGCGGTGGAGCGTTCCACCATGCCGATCACCGTCTCCCCGTTGTAGCTGTAGCGGGCCAGTCCTTGCTGCAACTGCAGTCCTCCTCCAACCTCTGGAGGCATGACCATGAACGTGGACGCCGTTGTGTGCCCCTCGATTCCGATGGCCTTGCCGGCGGCCTCGAGCACTAGCGAGACATCCTCGCCGTGCGGCTGCAGCCGAGTCAAGAATGGCGCCTTGACGACTCGGGCGGGGACGACTTTGCCGTCCTCGACGATGTAGCCCTCGTTGTAGGTCGGCTTGCCGTCCTTGCGCAGCGGATAGATCTGGAATCCGAACCCGAAACCGCTGGGGAACGCCGCTGCCTGCCAGACGTGTCCCCGTAACGGGGCTAGGCGACGTACACCCTGGCGGCGGATCCGGTTGGCGCCGCCGTCGAGCTTGTGTGTCTCGCTCCCGACGGTGATGCTGCCGGTGGCGCGGCAGAGCTGCTCGAAACGCCACGGATAGCCGATCAGGTAGCCCTCCTCCTGCGTCGACAGAACGTGCCGCGCTTCCTCACTGGTCGAGCCATTTTCCCAGGGCGGCAGTATGGGCCGAATGTCTATCTGCGCCTTGAGCGCAACGCGATCACCGTCGGCCGGCGAAGCCGACCACGGTGTCCACCCGGCCATTTGGGCGTCGACGGTCGTGGCGATCGCCTGCCCGTCGAGCGTAAGGCGAAGATGGCGGTAGGGCTCGACCATTTCAAAGGACAGCGGCCCGGCGCCGAGGATCCGCGGCTTGCCGTCGGCGCCCAGCGGGTTGTGCACGGGTCCGTTGCCGAAGACGTTGAATACGCGTCCATCGGCGAAAGCGAGGTTGACTTGGATATCGTGGGTGTCCCACTGGTCCGCCACGGCCTCGATTCCGACGCGGGGTATGCCGAAATTGCCGTTGTCGTCCCAGATCCAGGCGTTCACCGATTCGCGGGCCTCGGGGTCGTCGGGCTGGCAGGCCCAGACATACTCCCAGTCCTCGATCAGGCCGCCGGTCACATCCATGGTCATGACTGGACCGCCGATGCGGTCCAGGTCGTCATGCGCTGGACATAGTCGGCGAACAGTGGACGCACCGCCTCCATTTTCAACCCGAAGGCCGACGCGTCGGGATGTGTGTTCGGCAACCGCGACGCACCTGCGGCCTGCCACCACTCCTGCATGCCCGCTTCGAACTTGGCTGATACGGGTTCGCCCAGCCAGGCATACAGGCGTGTGACTTCGCCGATCGGATCGCGTTGCACGGCAGCGAAATCCAGGTCGAAAAATCGGTCGTCGTTGCCGACATCGCGAAATTCCAATGCGCGTTGCATACCGACCGACCACTGTTCGACATTGAGCTGCCCGAGGTAATGCCGGTCCACCGTGTTCGAGGTCATCTGCCCGAACTCGGCGTAGAGATCGGCGACCGACAGGATCACCTCCGTCGGGTCGCGGTGCGTCCACACGTAGCGGGCGTCGGGGAACGCCTTGTCCAAGTGAGGGAGAAACAACAGATGGGTGGGGCACTTCAGCCGCCAGGGTCGGCGAGGTTGGCCCCACTGCAACAACTTCAGTGTCCGCCGTTCGTAAGCGTAGGTCGGTGTGAGATCGGCATCCAGGAGCCACCGCGAATAGGACGGGATGTGCGCGAACGCCTGGAAGTACTGGCTTTTGAAGTCGAGTGCCATCAGGTCCTGACACTCCTCGGGTCCCGTCGGCGTCGACGGCACCAGCGCGGCCAGCCGTGGCGCGGCTGCGTCCATCATCTCCTGCTGGGCCGCTGTGGCGGCGACCCGGGGATCGGGGCCCTCAACGGTGGATGGCGGCGGGCACGGCTCGCCGGCCTCCCAGCGGCGTAGCGAACGTGCATCCGGATCTTCGGCCAGCAAGAACGAGAGCGCGGTCGAGCCCGTGCGCGGTAGACCGAGCCCGATCAACGGGCGCTCGATCACCTCGTCGTCTATCTCGGGGTGGCGTCGGTACCAGTCCTCGATGTGGAGCCGGTTCTTCAGAGATTTCATGATCAAGTCATGGACGATGAACTCGCCAATGGGATTCAAATCTGCTTCGGTACATAGCGATTCGATGAGAACGCCGAGTCCCTCGCGGAAGGAGTCGACGCCGAAATCGTCAAGTCCGGTATCCCGGCACGCGGCGTCGAGCAAGTCGTCGACTGAGTCCATCGGGCTTCTCCTTCAGCGCCACGCCCCAAGCACGCCGCAGACGCCGCAGGTGTCCACGACTGCCTACCGAGGCACGGTTCCCGAGCCGGCTTTACCTACCAGCTAATTAGTGTCACCATGATGACGTGACTGACAAGGGGCTGTCAACGGTGAGTTCGCCCGATGCGCGGACACGCCTGCCGCGTCTCTACCGCAGTCGAGTGCGTGAACAGAAGACGGCCGAGACGCGGGAGCGGATCGTGCAAGCCGGGGTGGCGATTGTCGAACGCCTGCCCGACATGGATTGGAGCGCCATGACGTTTCAGGCTGTCGCTGAGGGCGCGGGGGTGAGCAAGCGAACGGTGTTCCGGCACTTCGCAACTGAACGGGAGCTGCACGATGCCGTGATGCAGCGATTTCAAGAGCGCGCCGGAGTGAGCTACGAGCGTGTTGACCTGCGGGGTGTGGCCGCGGTGGCCCGCCGCGTCTTCGAGGCGCTTTCGACCTTCGCGGTCTCGTCGTGGGGCGCAGAGCCCGACGACCCCACGTTTACGGCCATGGATCGTGCCCGCGGCGATGCCCTGCAAGGCGCCGTCGCGGCCGCTGCTCCGGACTGGTCGCCGGAGCAGCGAGCCCTGGCGGCGGGCGTGCTGGACGTGCTGTGGAGTCCGCTGTCCTACGAACGCCTGGTCGTGCATTGGGGGGCGAGCTCGTTAAACGCCATCGAAGCGATCGAATGGGCGATCGGACTTGTCGTGCGCAGCGTCGAATCGGGACAACCCCCACACTGAACTCGCAGCCCGGGTGGCGAACAGCAACAACTGGCGCCGGTAATCGGCGCCAGTTCTTGCCAGTCGCGTGGTGGGTTTACTTCTGGGCGGCCTTCTGGCGAGCCTCGGCCGTGCCTGCAGCCGCACGCGCGGCCTCGGCCTGGGTTTCCTTCTTGGCCACGTCGCGCTGCGCCTTCGCCTTGTCCTGCTGAGCGCGGCCCTCCTTGCGCAAACCCTCGTGGCTGATCACTATCCCGATTATCTCCTTGGCCTTGCCGATCGCATCCTCAATGACGCCCCTGACGGCTGCCACCGGTCCACTATCGCGGTCACTCATACTGAGGTCCTTTCTCGAGTTGGCGGTCTTGTACCGCGTACCCAACGAGGACGGCACGGCAATCGTCCTAGCCGAAGACAACGATGTGGCGTCGGTCACTCCTGGGTCACTCCTGGGTCACGCCCGCCGCCTGCCAGCACGGACCCTAGAATCGTCCCGTGCCGCCGTATCGTGACCTCGCGGCTTTCGATGACCGGGCCAGGTCCTACGACCAGGGCTGGCGCGGCCGTCTGCATCACGTCATCAGCGAACGGACCGCGGCGTTGGCGACCGCTGCGGTGGCCGCACCACAGCACGTCCTGGACATGGGATGTGGAACTGGGTACCTGCTGCGGGTGCTGGCCGGCCACTACCCGGGAGCCCAGGCGCTCGCCGGAATTGACGCCGCCCCCAACATGATTGAGACCGCCAACCGCATCACCGACGACAAACGATTGACCTTCGCCACCGGGGTGGCCGAGCACCTGCCCTACGACGACGCGTCTATGGACCTCGTGGTCAGTAGCACGTCGTTCGACCACTGGTCGGATCAAGGCGCCGGTCTCGCGGAGTGCGCAAGGGTCTTGCGACCGGGTGGTCACCTGGTGCTCGTCGATCAGTTTTCCCGTTGGTTGATTCCCACGCTGGCAATAAGCCGGCGGGGCAAGGCTCGGACACGCGGCCGTGCCGGCAGCCTGCTGGCACGCGCGGGATTCGACCGGCCCGAGTGGCACCACGTGTGCGCCGTCATCATCAACGGTGCCATAGCGAGACGAGCGAGACGACCGTCAAACGGTGTCGTGCAACCGTAGGAAGTCCCGCATCACCTGATCGAACCGGTGGGGTTCCTCGATGAAGGGCATGTGCGCGCTCGATTCGAAAAGCTCAAATCGCGAGCCGTCGATGCGCTGGTGCATCTCCCACATGTGCTCCGGTGCGCATTCGTCGAACCTGCCCGCGAGGACCAGGGTTGGCAATGCAATTTCGGGCAAGCGGTCGAACACGTCCCAGCTTCGAATAGTCCCGACGATGCGAAAGTCGCTGGGCCCGAACATCGTTTCGAAGATCTCGGCTCCCATGCCGTTAAAGGCTTCCTGAAGCTCCGTGGGCCACGGCAGCTGACGGCAAAGATACGTCTCGTTCCAGGTGCGGATCGCGGCCTGGTATTCGGGTGAATAGGTCGTGCCGGCGGCTTCATGGCGGTCGATCGCGGATTGGGTGGCCGGGTCCAGCTGCGTCTTGAGGCGGTCGACCATGTCCGAAAACCGGGGTATGGACGCGATGCTGTTCGAAATGGTCAGGCTGGCCGCCTCAGACGTCACGTCAAGCGCATACTGCTGCGCCAACATCCCGCCCCACGAGTTGCCAAAGATGTGAAAGCGGTTGAGGCCCAGTGCTTGTATCACGGCGTCCATTTCGGCCACGGAGCGTTCCATCGTCCACAGCTCCACGTTCGACGGGCGCTCAGAATTACCGCAACCCAGCTGATCCCAGAAAATGACCTCGCGCTCGTCGGCCAGCCGCTCCAGTGAACGTATGTAGTTGTGCGGCAAACCGGGACCGCCATGAACCGCAAGCAACGGAAGACCTGGCCTACCACCAACCCGCTTGAACCAGACGTTTCCACCAGGGACCGGGATGGTTCCCGCCAGCTGAGTCATTGCTAGCTGATGGTAGTGCAGTCGCCGGCACGGGGCCGCGAAAGTCGCCCTCCCGTAGTGCCTCAAATCAAGATGCCCGCGAAATTTTGTCCGTGCCTCAGGTAGGAATGCCCGCGAAACGGGCCGGTTCAGCTGGCCTTGATCCGGATGCCTTTGCGGATGTCGGGTAGGGCGGTGG
>NZ_JBKQQD010000525.1:0-10031 GCF_052144515.1 Mycobacterium sp.
TCGGTGACGGCGTGTTGGAGCCGTTGCCGGTCAAGGTTTTTGATGTGCGGTGCGCCTCGGCGGCGTATCGGTTTGTCAGCCAGGCCCGCCAGATCGGCAAGGTGGTGCTGACCCTGCCCGACGGGCCTGGTAACGCCGTGCTGACCGGTTCAGGTGGTGGCCTGGCCGGCGGCACCGTGATCATCACCGGCGGTACGGGGATGGCGGGTTCAGCGGTCGCGAATCATCTGGTGGCCCGCTACGGGGTGGCGCACGTGGTGTTGGCCAGCCGCAGCGGCGCCGACGCCGAGGGTGTCGCGGAGTTGGTGGGCGAGCTCGAAAACGCCGGAGCGCAGGTGTCGGTGGTGGCTTGTGATGTGGCGGACCGGGATGCGGTCGCGGTACTGATCGCCCAATTGCCGGATCAATATCCGCTCCGCGGCGTGTTCCATGCCGCGGGGGTGCTCGATGATGGGTTGATCGCGTCGTTGACGCCGGAGCGCATGGATGCGGTGTTGCGCGCCAAGGTCGACGGGGCGTGGAACTTGCATGAGCTCACCCAAGATCTGGATCTGTCGGCTTTCGTGATGTTTTCGTCGATGGCCGGAATCGTCGGCGCCCCGGGGCAGGGCAACTACGCCGCTGCCAATAACTTTCTCGACGGGCTGGCGGCCCACCGGCGTGCCCACGGCCTGGCCGGGTTGTCGGTGGCCTGGGGGTTGTGGGAACAAGCCAGCGCAATGACCCGGCACCTGGCCGATCGCGACAAGGCCCGCATGACCCGGGCCGGGCTCGCACCGCTACCCACGTCCCGGGCGTTACAGCTGTTCGACGACGCGATGCTGGCCGACCGCCCGGTGCTGGTCGCCGCCCGCCTCGACGCGGCAGGACTGGGCGCAAGCGGCGTCGTCCCACCGTTGCTGCGTGACCTGGCCGCTCGTCCGGGCCGGCGGCTGGTCATGGACACCGACACTGCGGCATCGATGTCGGGGTTGGTCGCACGGTTGCGAGGACTGAATCCCGAACAACGTCATAGCCTGTTGGTGGAGTTGGTGTGTACCAACGCCGCAACCGTTTTGGGTCGTTCCAGCGCCGATATCGACGCCGACGTGGCGTTCCAGGACCTCGGGTTTGACTCGCTGACCGCCGTGGAACTGCGCAACCGCCTCAAAACCGCTACCGGCCTTACCCTTTCGCCGGCCCTGATCTTCGACTACCCAACCCCCGCCGCGCTGGCCGAACAGATCGACGGACTGCTGGATTCCGCGCCGATCACCAATGGCAGCACGGGCACGCCCGACAACGAACCCGACAGGTTGGCTCGTTTCAACGACATCGCCCGCGAGCTGCAAACACTCGTCAACCAAGCCGACTGGACCCCGGACGACAAGACACACTTCTCGGCCCGCATCGAAAGCATCCTGACCGACCTCACCGCCCCCCAGCCCGCCCGCAACGATTCACACCTCCTCGACGACGTTGACCTCGCCACCGCAACCGAAAGCCAACTCTTCGCCATCCTCGACGAAGACTTTCCGATATGACCCGGCACCGAGTTGAGGATGTCGTGGCGCCGACAGACGTCGCAATCATCGGGCTCGCATGCAGGTTTCCCGCCGCTGCCAACGCCGCCGAGTTCTGGCGCCTCGTGTGCGATGGACTCGAAGTAACGCAGCTGCCGGCCGACGTCGCCGATTTTGATGCGGACTTCTTCAACCTGTCGCCACGCGAGGCCCGCGCGATGGACCCCCGGCAACGGCTGGCGCTCGAACTGGCCTGGGAAACATTCGAAGACGCATTCGTGGTGCCCGAGACGCTGCACGGTGAGTACGTCGCGGTATACCTCGGCGCGATGAACGACGACTACGCGTTCCTGACGGTCGCTACGGACAACGTCGAGCATCACTCGTTTACCGGCATCAGCCGGGGCATGATCGCCAACAGGATCTCCTTTGCGTTCGGGCTGCAGGGCCCAAGCATGACCGTCGATTCCGGACAATCGTCTTCTCTGGTGGCTGTGCACCTCGCGTGCGAAAGCCTGCGGACGGGTGCGTCGCCGCTGGCGATCGCCGGTGGGGTTCATCTGAACATTGCAAGCGAAACGGCGCTGCTGGAAACGGAATTCGGCGCGATATCGCCGTCGGGCCACACCTACGCGTTCGACGAACGCGCCGACGGCTACGTGCGGGGCGAAGGCGGCGCTCTTGTCCTGTTGAAGCCGTTGCGTGCCGCACTCGACGACGGAGACCGAATCCACGCCGTCATTCGCGGCAGCGCCGTGGGCAACGCCGGACATACCGCCACAGGGCTGACCGTGACCTCTGTCCCGGGGCAGGCCGACGTGATTGCGCGCGCGCTGTCGAGCGCGGGGCTGGACAGCAACCAGGTCGACTACGTCGAGGCGCACGGAACCGGCACCGCAATCGGCGATCCGGTCGAGGCGACGGCGCTGGGGAAGGTTTTTGCCCAGCGTCGACAGCGTCCCGTCAGTGTTGGGTCGGTGAAGACCAACATTGGCCACACCGGGGGCGCCGCAGGAATCGCGGGCCTGATCAAGACGGTGCTGGCGGTGGAAAACGCTTTGATACCACCGAGTCTCAACTATGCCCGCCCCGCGATCGACCTCGAGAGCCTCGGGCTTCGGATCAACACGGCGCTGATGCCCTGGCCGACGGCGGATGCTCCGCGGCGGGCAGGGGTCTCGTCGTTGGGGATGGGCGGAACCAACGCGCACGTCATCGTCGAACAATCTTCAGCTGCGCCGGAAAGTGCTGCATCCCAACAGGATAACAACAGTCGCACCATCGCGTGGGTGCTGTCTGCGCGTTCCGCGGAAGCCTTGCAGAATCAGGCGGGCCGGTTGCTGGCGCAGCTGACCGGCCAGAATGGCGTCGGGGCGGGCCTGAGTCCGGTGGACGTGGGTTGGTCGTTGGTGACGACCCGATCGGTGTTTGAGCATCGGGCCGTTGTGGTGGGCGCTGACCGTGAGCAGCTGACGGCGGAGTTGGCCGGGCTGGTTGTCGGTACGCCGGGTCCAGGTGCGGTGACGGGGCGTGCCCACCCGGTGGGCAAGACCGTGTTCGTGTTTCCCGGGCAGGGTTCGCAGTGGCTGGGCATGGGTCAGCAGCTTTACGGCCGGTTTCCGGTGTTCGCCCAGGCTTTTGACGAGGCCGCGGCGGCGTTGGATCTACACGTGCGCTTGCCATTGCGGGAAGTGATCTGGGGCGCCGACGCGGCGCTGTTGCAAAGCACCGAGTTCGCTCAGCCCGCGTTGTTCGCGGTGCAGGTGGCGCTGGCGGCGCTGTTGCGATCCTGCGGTGTGGTTCCGGATTTCGTGATGGGTCATTCGGTGGGCGAGATCACCGCGGCCCATGTGGCCGGCGCGTTGTCGTTGGCCGACGCGGCCAACGTGGTGGCTGCTCGGGGCCGCTTGATGGCGAGTGTGCCGGACGGCGGGGCTATGGTCGCGGTGGCCGCCAGCGAAGACGAAGTGGCGCCGTTGCTCACAGAGCGCGTCGGCATCGCGGCAGTCAACGGCCCGAATTCGGTGGTGATTTCGGGTGAGGAAGCAGCGGTGGGCGCCGTGGCGGATCGCTTGGCGGGTCTGGGGCGCCGCATGCACCGGTTGGCGGTGTCGCATGCGTTTCATTCGGCGTTGATGGAGCCGATGCTGCAGCGGTTCGCGCAAGCGCTCGCCGAACTCGAGGTAGCACAGCCTCGAATTAGTCTGGTATCCAACGTAACCGGTCAACTGGCCGGGACTGGGTATGGGTCGCCCCAGTACTGGGTTGAGCATGTGCGTCAACCGGTGCTGTTCGCAAAAGGGGTGCAGACGGTCGAGTCACTGGGGGCGACGGTGTTTGTGGAGGTGGGTCCGGGCGGGGGATTGATGGCGGCCGTGGAGCAGTCGCTGGCAAATCCGACAACCGAACACGCGGCCGCGGTGTTGACGCTGGCCAAGGATCGCGCCGAAGTCGATTCGCTGTTGACCGCGCTGGGTCGGTTGTTCACCGTGGGTGTGCCGGTGGATTGGGTTGGAGCGTTAAGCGGTTTGAATGCCCGGCGGGTGGAGTTGCCGACGTACGGGTTTGTCCGGCGGCGAGTTTGGTTGGGCGCTGGTGAATCTGGCGGGCCAGAAGCAACGCGCCTGGGCACGAGTCGATCGGCCGGCCTGGCCGAGAGTTTGCAACAGCTGCCCCCGGCGGAGCAGCACCGTCAACTGCTGGAGTTGGTGCGCGCGCATGCGGCAACCGTCTTGGGCCACTCGAGCACCGATGACATCGATGTCGAGCGTGCTTTTCACGACCTCGGCTTCGACTCGATGACCGGGGTCGAACTGCGCAACCGCCTCAAAGCCGACACCGGATTGGCTGGGGCGGCGCTGTCGCGCACGCTGATCTTCGACTATCCCACGCCGACGGTGTTGGCCGATCATCTCGCTCAACAACTCCTGCACGGCCGTCGCGAAGAGTCCGATGAGGACAAGATCTGGTCCGCGGTGAGAAGGATTCCGCTCCAAGAACTTCGGAGAACCGGGTTGCTCGACAAACTCATGCTCCTGGCCGGCACGCCCGAAGGGTCCCCGCAGGAGTCACCTGTCGGCGACGATGCCATCGATGCGCTAAGCCCCGACGCGTTGATCGCGATGGCGCTCAACGAAGCGGATGACAGGGATAATTGATGTCAATCGACGAAATTCAATAACCGCCAGTGAATTTATCCAACACGTGTCTAACAGAGTTATCCAGCATGTGTTTAATATGTCTAACTTTGCGGGTACGCGCAGAATTACATAAACTTTTAAACACCGGGTCGGTCCGGTAAATACCACAGAGGCAGGGCAATGAGCGTCATCGCAGGTGTGTTCGGTGCGTTGCCACCCCATCGCTATAACCAGCAGGAACTCACCGACGCATTCGTCGAGTTGCCCGGTTTGAAAGACCACGAGGCGATCGCCCGCCGCATGCATGCCGGCGCCAAGGTCAACAGTCGCCACCTGGTGCTGCCGCTGGAGAAATATCAGTCGCTGGCCGATTTCGACGAGACAAACGAAATCTTTGTCGACAAAGCGGTGGAACTCGGCTGCGAGGCATTGCTGGGCGCGCTCGAAGAGGCGGGCCTGCAGCCACAGGACGTCGACATGATCGCATCCACCACGGTCACCGGCATCGCGGTGCCGTCGTTGGAGGCCCGGATCGCCGGACGAGTCGGCCTACGCCCCGATGTGCGCCGGATGCCGCTGTTCGGACTCGGCTGCGCGGCCGGGGCGGCCGGGGTGGGCCGGCTGCACGACTACCTGTGCGGTGCGCCCGACGACGTCGCGGTGCTGGTGTCGGTCGAGCTCTGCTCGCTCACGTTCCCGGCGGTCAAGCCAACCGTGTCGGGTCTGGTCGCGACCGCGCTGTTCGGTGATGGGGCGGCCGCGGTGGTGGCCGTCGGTGAGCGTCGCGCCGGACAGATCCAGGCCGCCGGGCCGGACATCGTCGCGTCGCGCAGCCGCCTCTATCCCGAATCGCTGCATGTCATGGGCTGGAACGTCAACGCCTCCGGCCTGCAGCTTGTGATGTCTCCCGAGCTGACGGGTGTTATCGAACGGCACCTGGCCGACGACGTCACATGGTTCCTGACCGCCCAGGGGCTCACCAAGGACGGTATCGGAGCCTGGGTCAGCCATCCCGGTGGTCCCAAAGTCATCGAAGCGATCGCCATGACCCTCGAGTTGCCCCCGGACGCGCTCGAGTTGACCTGGCGCTCGATGGGCGAGATCGGGAACCTCTCCTCGGCCTCGGTGCTGCACATCTTGCGTGACACCATCGCCAAACCGCCGCCCAGCGGAAGCCCCGGGCTGATGATCGCGATGGGTCCGGGATTCTGCTCTGAACTCGTGTTACTGCGCTGGCGCTGAGTCGGCGATTTCTGCGATTTCAGCGGTCAGTCCCTGCCGGGGGCTCAGCGCGGCGAGGTTGTGGGTGCGGATCCGCTGAGCGGGCAATCGGAGCCTGGTCCGGGTGACCAGCCGGGCGAGCATCACGGTCATCTCGGTGGTCGCCATGACTGCCCCGATACATCGGTGCAGCCCGCCGCTGAACGGAATGAACTCGTGTGGTGCAGGCTTGCGGTAGTCCGGTGAGCCGGGATCCCAGCGCGACGGCCGGAATTCGGTTGGTTCGGGCCATACCTCGGGGATTCGGTGAGTCACGTAGGCGCTGAAGATCAGCAACCGTCCGGTGCGGATGTGGTGTCCGTCGAACCGGAGGTCGCGCATCACCCTGCGGGCGGAGATCACTCCGGGCGGGTACAGCCGAAGCGTCTCGTGGACCACGCCGTTGAGATAGGTCAGGTCGGCCAGCTTCCATGTGGCCGGCGGTCGATCACCGCACACGCGGCGGACTTCGTCGGCCGCAGCGTCCCAGGCGCCCGGGACGGTCAGTAGCGCGTGGGTGGCCCAGGCCATCGCGCCGCTGGTGGTCTCGTAGCCGGCGGTGATCAGGGAGATGATCGAATCTCGAATCTCATTGTTGCTCAACGCATAACCTTGATCACCGCGGCCATTGATCAGCATGGTCAACATGTGGTCGTCGGGCCTGGGCGCGCTGCGGGCTTCGGCGATCTGGGCGTCGATGAGGTCGTTGATGCGGGCGCGAGCGGTCATCGCCCGCCTCCATGCCGGCGTTTCCGCCCACCGCTGCATGTGCATGACTTGCGGCAGCTGGTGGGTGAGATCCAGCAGGGGCTGCAGTTGTGCACCGAGAAAGTCGGAGTAGGCGGCGATGCGCGGGCCGAACAGCGACTCGGCGGTGCTGCGCCGGACCGCCGAGCGGAACTGTTGGTAGATGTCCAGTCGTTGCCCGGGCCGCCAGCCGTCGATCACGGTGTCGATAGTGGACACCATGGTCCCCACATAGTTCTGTATCTCCCGGTGACGCAGCCCTGGCGCGATGACGCTGCGACGACGCTGGTGGTCCGCGCCGTCGCTCACGATCAGCGCGGTGGGCCCGTCGACGATGGCCAGGTTTTCAAACGTCTCCCGCCAGCTGAACGCATCGGCGTTGGCGAACACGAACTTGTTTGCTTCGGCGCCCAGCAGATAGGTGTAGCCGTGCCGCCCGAGCCCGGAGTTGATCACCGGGCCTCGCCGCCGATAAAGGGTCAGCAACGCCTCGCCGGGCGGGTAACGCACCGGTCGGTACGGTTGTTTGCTCATCGAGTTCCTCTGGGTGCAGGCCCCGGCGAGTCCAGGAACTGCTGAACGGCTTCCGTCAGAATCCGGCCGCCCCGCGAGTTGAGATGGATGCCGTCGATGTGAAATGCCCAGCCGTTGATTCGGGAAATCTCGTCAAAACTGCGGCGCTGGATCAGCTCCCGGAATAGATAGTCGCGGTAGAACGACGGGAAGGAGAACCGGGTGAACGGTTTGGCAAACCGTGAGCGGACAAGCTGATCGCAGAACGACTCGTACAGGGGGATGTAGTAAGTGCCCTCCCGCAGCGCGACGTCGCGGATCACGCCGCTGAAGGCGGCGCACAGGTCGTTTAGCCGTGACTGGACGGGATCGCTGGAATGGGGGTCTTCTCCCACGGGCGCAAGGGAACTCAGGGCGATCCTGGCGTTGGTGTCTTGGTGCAACCTGCGGGTGATGAGCGTGAGGTTCCACTCGAATCGCTGCACGGTGGGCTCCGCCGGCAGCCGTTTGAAGACTCGAATGATTCTCCGAAAGTTGGGAAAGACGCTGGCGACGATGTCGTTGGTTCCGATCAGGATGATTATCCGGTCGGGCGCTGTGCCGATCACGCGAGGCAGACGCCTGACGATGTTGAACGACAGATCACCGCCCACCCCCAGGTTGACGAATCGGAACCGGCTGTTTTGCGGTCGGCTTTCCAGCTCGGCGATCCACCGGTAGGTTCCCTTCGACGCGGTGGTGCTCGAGCCGACGCAAGCCACCGTTTCGATCGGGCCGGAATGCACGATGAAGATTATTCGAGACTCTCCGACAGCTCCAACCATCGGGCTTCCGTCGCGGCGACCTCACCTTCGAGCTCGCGCAACTGCTGGGTCAGCCGATTCAACTCGACGTGATCGGTCTGGTCGTGCTCGGCGAGCTCGTTGTGCTTGGCCGCGATCCGATCAGCCAGGCGGGCGAGCTGACGGTCCGTCGCGGCCAGCTCCTTCTCGGCGGCTCGTCGATCGGCGCCGGACATTGCCTGTGGCTTGGCGGCGGTGGTGTTTGGTTGTTCCGCAGGCTTGGAATGGGCAGCAAGGCGCAAGTATTCGTCGATCCCACCGGGCAGATGCCGCAACCGCCCGTCCAGGATCGCGTACTGCTGATCGGTGACGCGTTCGAGCAGATACCGGTCATGCGAGACGACGATCAACGTGCCCGCCCAGGAGTCGAGCAGGTCCTCGGTGGCGGTGAGCATGTCGGTGTCCACGTCGTTGGTGGGTTCGTCGAGGAGCAGCACGTTCGGCTCGGATAAGAACGTGAGCATGAGTTGCAACCGGCGTCGCTGACCGCCGGAGAGCTCATTCATCCGTGCGGATAGCTGGCCGCGGCCGAAGCCGAGTCGCTCGAGCAGTTGGGCCGGGGTGACCTCGTTGCCCTCGACCTGGTAGCTGCCGCGCAGCCCGCCGAGCACGTCGGCGATGCGGTCATCAGCGAATTGGGTCAACTGATCGCCCTGCTGATCGAGCACCGCCAGACGGACGGTTTTGCCGCGCTTGACGCGTCCGGTGTCCGGCTGGATTGTGCCGGCGATCAATCTCAGCAGGGTTGACTTGCCGGCGCCGTTGGCTCCGACGATGCCGGTGCGTTCACCCGGGGCGATCCGCCATTCGATGTCACGCAGCACGGGGCGGCCCTCGAACGAGACCGACACGTCGAGCAGATCGACGACGTCCTTGCCCAGGCGTGCTGTGGCCAGCTTGGCCAGCTCGACGGTGTTGCGCAGCGGGGGCACGTCGGCGATCAGCCGGTTGGCCGCCTCGATCCGGAACCTGGGCTTCGAGGTGCGCGCCGGGGGGCCCCGACGCAGCCAGGCCAGCTCTTTGCACATCAGGTTCTGCCGCTTGGCCTCGGCGACGACGGCCTGCCGGTCCCGCTCGACGCGCTGCAGCACGTACGCCGCGTACCCGCCTTCGAACGGCTCGACGATCCCGTCGTGCACCTCCCAGGTTGTGGTGGCGGCTTCGTCGAGAAACCAGCGGTCGTGCGTCACCAGCAGCAGCCCGCCCGTGTTGCGGGCCCAGCGTTGTTTCAGGTGGCCGGCCAGCCAGGTGATGCCCTCGATGTCGAGGTGGTTGGTGGGCTCGTCGAGCGCGATGACGTCCCATTCGCCCACCAGCAGCCTGGCCAGCTGCACACGCCGGCGCTGGCCGCCGCTGAGCGTGGAAACCGTTGCTTCCCAGTCGATATCGGATACCAGCCCGTCGACGACGTCGCGGACGCGGGCGTCTCGGGCCCATTGATGTTCGGCCTGGTCGCCGACGAGTGTCCAGCCGACCGTGCGGTGCGAGTCGAGGGTGTCCGCCTGGCTTAGTGCGCCGACCCGCACTCCGCTGCGCCGGGTGACGCGGCCGGAGTTCGGCCGCAGCTCACCGGTCAGCAGACCCAGCAGGCTGGATTTGCCGTCGCCGTTGCGGCCCACGATGCCGATGCGCGCGCCCTCGTTTACTCCGAGCGTGAGCGAGGCGAACACCACCTGGTTCGGATATTCCAGGTGTACGGCCTCGGCCCCCAACAGGTGCGCCACCGGACCAAAGCTACCGGCGCGTGGTCTGCGGTAGATCGTTGCATGCTGTAGCTCAGATAGCGCTTGTCCGACGTCACGAAGAGTCTCGCGCGTACCTTCGATCCCGGGCTGCATGAGTACTTCGGGACCTCGACCTCAGCATCCCTTATGGCGACGGCGGCGCCACCCACCGCTCAACGAGGTTGTCCCGGGTCTCGTGGAAGTTGAGGTGGCGGTCCCCCGCTTGATTCCTGCCGTGTGGTAGGTGTCGGGCGTTCCGCCAAAGAACACCAACAGCAAGGGGACCGCCGTGAAGAAGAGTAG
>NZ_JBKQQD010000526.1:0-4870 GCF_052144515.1 Mycobacterium sp.
CGACGCCGGCGACACCGACAACGCCCGCGCGATAGCCGTGTTCGCCAGACCGTCGGCTGCCATCAACAACGCCCGCGCCCGAACCACCTCGCGATGCGGAGCCGACACCGACCGCGCCACAGACTCAAGAACCTCACGCTGCCCTGCGGACACCAGCAGAGCCGGAGCGGGTCGCCTCATGCTGCGAATCATACCAGATAATCGCCAATTAATTGCAGGACACACCACTAGAATCGCGTTTCTTGTCAGCAGTTGTCGTCAACGCTGACGCCAACTACCACCTCCACCCAGCAACAAAGCTGATGTAGCCGCCAGCTGCACTAACCGCGAACCTCAGGTAGATCACCGGCGGTCGGAAAAACGGATGTCCAGGCTCCGCAGGTAGGTCTGCAGGCCCGCGTCCTGGATGGGAATCAGGTGTGCCGGGGCGCCCGACTCGTTGAAGTGGGCGTGCCACAGGCCCGGCGGCGTGACGAATGCGCCGCCTGCCTCCCAGTCGACGCGAGTCGGGTTGACGATGTTGCCCCGCTCATCCAACCGGGTGCCCAGCAGCGTGTAGCAGCCGGGCTCGGCGTCGAGAATCAGGTCGAGCGCAACCGACTGGTGGCGGTGTGGACGCTGCTCCTGATCCGGCGGCAGCAGACCGAACATCGCCCACAAGACGTGAGTGATCGTCAGTGTCTGCTCCTCGGCGGCATTGGCCAACAAGACGCTAACCCGGCTCTTGTCGTTAGCGCCCGGGCGCGAGGCGATCTCCTCCAGTCGAGCGACCGCGTCGGCCCGGCGGAATTTCGTTGCGCGGAAACGGGGTTCGGTGGCCTCCGCGCCCAGGTGGCGAAGCAACGGCTCGTCGTTTACCCAGTACAGTGCGGCGTCGGAGCCGGCGTCGGCGTGGAACGTGGCGCGGCTGTCGGCAGGCAGGGTCAGAAAATCACCCTTCGCCCACCGCACGAGCCGACCGTTCACCGCAGCGAAACCCCGGCCGGCGATCACGTAGTAGAGCTGAGAGGTGGCATTCGGGTTGGTGGCGATCCGCTCACCCGCCCGGATCCGCATGAAGTTTGCCACCAGCGCCGGGCTGGTAGCCGGGCCGTCACTGATGCCAAGTTCGTTGGACAAGTCCAGTGGGATGATTCGGCTGGGGCCGTCGGCGTAAAGGTCCCGGCTGAAGGCCTTGATTGGGACCTTCGACGTGTGCCCGGATCCGATCGGGTCTGCGGCCTTGGAGTACTCGAAGTAGCGCGCATCCTCGGCCCAGTCCTCGAACCGCCCCTCGAACCCGTACTCGGCCACATTGGTCACCGGAGCAGCAATGGTCGGGTCCAGCGCGTCTCGCTCACCGACTTCATTTGTCACCAGATCTGTGTTGATTGACACTTCACCGCCTCCATTCGATACAGCTTGACTAACAAAGATACTACTTGTATCTCACTTGATTCTACCTCTGGACTTTCACGCCGAGGCGTGAGAACGCTCACCCGCCGGGCCGCCCGCCGGGCCGCCCGCCGGTTGCGCGGCAGGTAGGCTCGGCGGGCACCTCTGGTATACGACTGGGATCGAAGCGGAGGCCGTCGTGGCAAACAGGGCCGCCCGCGGGAGCCGACTCGCGGCGAAGGACCGAGCGCTCGACTACGTCAAGGACCAGATCCTCACGGGCGCGTTCCCGGGTGGCGAGCTGATCAGCGAGGGTGAGGTCGCCGACGCGTTGGGCATGTCGCGCACTCCTGTCAGGGAGGCTTTCCTGCGCCTCGAGGCCGAAGGATTGCTGCGGCTGTATCCGCAGCGCGGTGCCTTGGTGGTCCCGGTCTCCCCACAAGAGGTGCGCGCGGTCATGGAGGCCCGGCTGGTCCTCGAACAGTTCGCTGCAGCGAAGGTCATTGGTCAATCGGCGGAAGCGCGCGGCGTGGTGTTCGATCGGATGGCCGCTGAACTCGCCCGACAGCGTCGAGCTGTCGTGACGGCGGAGCTGCGCGAATTCTCAGATGCAGATCGAGCATTCCACGCGATTCTGATCGAGGCCGCCGGCAACAGCATTCTGCACGACGTGTACGGCTCGCTACGCGACCGCCAGATGCGCATGATCGGTGAATCCGCCGTTCGAGACCCCGCGAGGATTGAAACCATCCTTGCCGAACACACGCTGATCGCCGAAGCAGTGCGCGACGGCGATCTGGACCGATCGCTCGACGCAATCAGGGCGCACCTCGCGGGCACTGAGAGAGCTCTGGGCTTCACCGCCCAATGACCACGCTGGGGCCGACCCGGCCGAATAGTGAGGGCGGTGCTGCGCGCGTCCCCGCCGCCCGCGGGTGTTTCTACCTGGAACCGCCACGAAGTACTCGAGCTGACGCAATAGCATCAGTCACACTCCTGGTTCGTTGGTCGGACTCTCTGAGAGTGCATAAAGCTCTGGAAGATTCACCACGACTGCCTCTTGTATGCTGCGGGCAATCACGATCACCGCGGGATGATTGCAGTCCGGATTCTCTTCTCGATGCGAGAACGTACGGCGGCACGGAGATGTAGTCGCCGGGCGCAGTGGCGATGCGGACTTCTTGGACGCCGCCTTGGAATACGACGCGGGTTTCCGCTTCGCACGAAGATCGCTGCTTCGGATTCGCCATGGTGATGGTTGTCCGACACCGTCTCTGGCGAAACATAGGTCTCGCCCATCCAGATCTTCTCCGAACCAACCGAGCCACCGCTGATCGCGGCAAATCGCTGCATGCCCTCTGTCTGTGCCGTACCGGAGCTAAGCTCTGAAGCCCTGACGTGGTGCACCACCGTTCGTGACGACATGTGGACATGCTCGGTGCTCGGCGTCGTCAAGTCTGGATGGAAACCGTCCCGGCTGCTCATGGACGTCGGCCTCATTTCATTTGCTCGGTGATCGTCGGTCGCTAGTCGGGTACGTAGTCGAACTCGTCCGGGTTAGGGCCGATCCTGCCGGATTCGCCTTTGTCGAGGGCCGTGATCGCAAACATGTCGGAGCCGTCGAGTTCGAAGTCGAACAACTCGAAGTTCGACTTCATTCGATCCGGCGAGACGGACTTCGGGAAAACGATGTCGCCTCGCTGAATGTGCCAGCGCAGCACAACTTGGGCCGGTGACTTTCCGACGGCGTTGGCGATTCGCTCGATGACGGGGTCACCGAGCACCTTGCCCTGAGCGATCGGCGACCACGCCTCGGTCGCGATGCCATGCTCTCGCCCGTAGGCGCGCACCTCTTCGTTTGCGAAGTAGGGATGGATCTCGACCTGATTCACAGCGGGTACCGTGGCGGATTCCTTCGCGAGTCGGTCAAGATGTGCCGGCTGGAAGTTCGATACGCCGATGCTCCGGGCGCGTCCGTCTGCGGCGAACTCTTCGAGAACATGCCAGGTCGAGACGAAGTCGCCGTCGTAAAGCGTTGGCAGCGGCCAGTGGATCAAGAATAGGTCGACGTAGTCGGAATTGAGCACGCTCAGGGTTCTGTCGAACGCGCGTCGTGCATCGTCCGGCTTGTGGAAGCCGTTGTTGAGCTTGCTGGTGATGAAGACACCGGCGCGGTCCAGCCCGGCATCGAGGATGCCCTGACCGACTTCCTTCTCGTTTCCGTACATTTCAGCGGTGTCGATGTGCCGGTAACCGATGTCGAGGGCAGCCTTCACCGCTGCAGCGGTTTTCTCTGGCTTGATCTGAAAGACGCCGAAACCAAGCTGCGGGATGTGCGCGCCGTCATTCAGGTCGATTGCGGGAACGTTGCTCATAGTTGGCTCCTCTTCCTCTCTCTGTTAGTTCTGCCTGGGCGACAAATCGCCTCAACGGGTGTTCTGTTCGCTCCGTGACTACGGTTGTAGAAGGTATCGACGGCGTTGACCGGCGACTTGCCGTGGATCGTTGGATTGTCCCGCTTATCCGACATCGCCCCCGCTCCTCACTTCTAAGCGTTGCCCTCGATGGCGGCCAGGTTCGTAGTTGCCAGCCTTGCATTCCCCGTGGAGATTGGCGTTCCCGCTGCACCCGTCCACTACCACTAGCCGGTGCACGCTACTCATCGACCTCAAAGGGCTCCGATGGCATCAAATAGCGCTCATCGAAGTCGAAGGTCAGCCCCATGCGACCGTGCCAGTCTCGCGCGAATGTAATAACCGAGCTACACGCCCAGTCGGCACAGGCAGCTCCGAGCGCTTTGTTAGAGAACCACGGCTCGCCGATCGGCTGCTGATTCTCGCGTTCCCGCGAGCTTGGCTCGCAGTGTTGCCACGAACTTCGCTTCATCTCTGCCATCGTCATGCCACCACTGAGGTTTGAAGTGGACCAATTCATTTCGCAGGTCGATCAACACATCGACACTCTGATACGGCTCGGCGCCCTTGTCCATACGCTCATGGCCGGCGCACACCAGCGCGACCTGGAACTTGCTCAGCAGAGAAAAACATCCGTTCGGCCTTCTCTTTGCCATTCCACAGCTCGCGCATGGTCGCGATTGCGGCGTCGGGGATGCCCTCGGTGTACGCCGTGTGCTGACCCGGCTCTCGGCTGCGTCCTGCCATACTTCGTTGACGAGTGCTTCGAGAAATGCGACCGCTGACAATACAGCCGTCATTGCGTGCGAGCGGTGCGGTCGATCAAGGTTCTGCTCGCTGAGCAACGTGTCTTCGCGCTTTCGGCACAGCCACGCTTCTCGCCGGGCGTTTCACAGGTGGTGCCTGGCCATGTAGTTGCGTATGGAAATTGACGCTTGTAGGCCGACCACCCTGAGTGTGGCCCCGGCCTGCTGCTCTTGTGGCTCGGACATGGGGACCAGCCTGCCAAACCCAGGGTCGGTGCACAGCGCCAGGAGGCCACCATCATTGGCGGTGACGCGGACGTCGGCGAGTTGCGCGGC
>NZ_JBKQQD010000527.1:0-25224 GCF_052144515.1 Mycobacterium sp.
CCTGGTGCCGGCACTACCGCTCCAAGCCAACCCGAAGGCGACAGACACAAAATGAGCCAAACACCAGGTGATCCAGACCCAACCACCGCAACGCGGCAATGTCACCCTGACACTGAGACACAAAAGCACCCGCCGTGCGTGCGGGTGCTTTTGCGTCTGCTTGCGCCAATGACTCAGTCGGGCAGATTCTCCGGGTGCAGCATCTCGGCGTAACGCAACGGCTCGGGGATTCCGAAGCCGTCGACCAACGTCTCGGCGTACGGACGCAGCTTCCGGCACCGATCGTTGATACCCCGGGTGACCGCCTTGGCGCGCTCGGTGGACAAATAGGTGTGTTCGACGTACCAAGCCTTGTCTTCCTCGATCACCGAAAGGGCATACAGGTCGCACACGAGTTCCAGCAGCTCGCGGGCGTCGGGGTCTGGGCACGACTCGATCCCGGCGACGAAGGCCTCCAGCACCACCCGATCGATGTGCGCGGTCGCCGCGTGCAGCACGTGATCCTGCACCGCGTTGAACGCGTCGAACGCCGACATTTCTTTGGATTTGCCTTGTAACCGGCGCGCGACCGACGACAGCAGATAAGTTTCGCGCTCCTCGAACATGTTGACCTGGGTACCGCGGTTGAACAGGCTGCCCTCTTCTTCGCTGTCCTGCCGGGCATCCACAATCCGCTGCATAATCGCTTCGGCCGCAGTACGTTTCATCACTCGTTCACCGACGGTGTTGGCCGCAAAACGTACCCACTCGACCGGGCTCATGCTTTTGATGTCGTCGGCGTAGGCGGTCAGCAGCTCCTTGGCGACCAATTGGGTCAGCACATGGTTGTCGCCCTCGAAGGTGGTGAACACATCGGTGTCGGCCCGCAGTGCGATCAGCCGGTTCTCGGCCATGTAGCCCGCGCCGCCGCATGCCTCCCGGGCCTCCTGAATGGCCCGGCTGGAGTGCCAGGTGTTGGCCGCCTTCAACCCGGCGGCACGGGCTTCCAGCTCGCGCTGCTCATCGGCATCCATGACGTCCGACGTCTGCAGGTCGTGGCACTTGGACACCAGCTCGTTCTGTGCGAACTGCAGCGCGTAGGACCGTGCTATCAACGGAAACAGCCGCCGCTGGTGCACCAGGTAGTCCATGATTAGCACTTCGCCGCCGTCGTCGGGTGAGCTGAATTGCGTGCGCTGCAACGCATATCGGGTGGCGATGTCCAGTGCCACCTGGGTGGCGGCGCCGGCGCTGCCACCCACTGTGACCCGGCCGCGGATCAGCGTGCCGATCATGGTGAAGAACCGGCGGTTGGGGTTGTCGATTGGCGAGCTGTAGGTGCCGTCCGGTGCGACGTCGCCATACTTGTTCAGCAGGTTCTCCCGTGGGACGCGGACATGGTCGAACATGATGCGGCCGTTGTCGACGCCCGGTAATCCGCCCTTGTATTGGCAGTCCGACGTCGTCACACCGGGGAGATCGTTGCCCTCGGCGTCGCGGATCGGAACCAGCACGCAGTGCACGTCATGGTTCATCGGCTCGCCGTCTTCGGTGGTGATCAGCTGCGCGAAAACAGCTGCGATGCTTGCGGTCTCAGCCGCTCCGCCAATGTAGTCCTTGCGGGACGTTGGAGTGGGGGAGTGGATGACGAACTCTTGGGTCTCGGCGTCATAGGTCGCGGTCGTCTCCAGCGACTGAACGTCGCTGCCGTGTCCCGTCTCGGTCATCGCGAAACAACCGCGCAGCTCGAGGCTGATGATTTTCTGCACGTAGTCGAAGTGGCGTTCGGTGCCCAGGTTCTCGATGGCGCCCCCGAACAGTCCCCACTGCACGCCGGCCTTGACCATCAGGGAGAGGTCCGACATCGCCAGCATCTGGATCATCGTGATTGCCGCACCGACGTCCCCGGTGCCTCCGTGCTCCTTGCGGAACCCCTCGGCGGCGATGCCCGCGGCGGCGAGGAGCTTCATCTGCTCGAATACCTTGGCGCGGGCGATCACCGTGTTCGGGGTGTAGTGCGGGCGGAATTGTTCATGTTCGAACCTGGCTCGCGTCTGGTTCTTCGCGTCACGCCAACGCCCGTCCAACGCGTCGCGCAGATGCTCGGCAGTGCTTGTCATGTTTGGCGCCATAATCCGACCGTAACGCGCCGCTCGCGTCGCGGGAATAGACCCGCCAGCTGGCGGGCCCTCCCGTTTTTGCGTCTGCTCGCGCAAACTAGAGTGCGATGCCGCAATATCTCGCTGCCCTCATGATTGTGCTGCTGTTGGGTACGGTAGTAGGCAGAGTCCTGCTGCTGCGCAGAACCGGCACTCGGGCAATGCATTTCGGAAAGCTCGACAAAACGGACTTCCTGATACCGCCGGTGGCAGTGTTCTACTTCTATACGTTGTTCGCCACTGCCTTCGGCTGGCCCCTGGCCGTTACCGACAGGTTCTTCCGGTCCACCGCTGTCGCATGGGTCGGAGTGGGGCTTTGCCTGGGCGGGGTGTTGATTCTGGCGTTCAGCCTGGTGTCGTTCGGTGACAGCTTCCGGGTCGGCATCGACGCCGAAGGGCCGGGCCGTCTGGTGACGACGGGCATATTCGCGGTGAGCCGCAATCCGATCTATGTCGGCTTCTTCGCATTCCTGTTCGGTCAGTTCTTGGTGTTCCCAAGTTGGACCACCCTCACCGCCCTGGCCTTCGCGGCCGTGCTGTTTCATCGGCAAGTGTTGCGCGAGGAAGAATTCATGCGGCAGCGGTATGGCCAGGAATACACCGAGTACTGCAGCCGCGTGAGACGTTATGTGTAGCGGTGCCGTTCGCGTTTAGATGGCGTCATGTCTGAGTCAGCCACGAACCCGCAGCAGCCGCCTTATGACGTCGGGCACAGCCATCCCGATATCAGCGGGGGTTGGTTGCGCGCGGCCACCTTCGGTGCGATGGACGGCCTGGTCAGCAACACCGCCCTGATCGCCGGTGTGGCAGCCGCCGGCAGCGTGCACGCCGTCACGATCAGTGGCATCGCCGGCTTGCTGGCCGGGGCCTTCTCGATGGCCCTGGGCGAGTACACGTCGGTGACCACGGCCAACGAGCAGATCGATTCCGAGGTCTACGTGGAACGCAAATCGTTACGCACTCACCCGCAAGCCGAGCGGGCCGAACTGATTAGCATGCTCATTAGCATTGGCATGACCCAGAAAACCGCCGAGGCCGCTACCGACGAGATCCACCGCGACGAGAACCGCGCCATCAACGTCCATCTCGTACGGGAGATCGGAGTGAATCCCGACGAGAAGCCGTCGGCCCGGCTGGCGGCAACCGCGTCGTTCGCGATGTTCGCGGTCGGTGCGTTGATTCCGCTGCTCCCTTACCTTCTCGGGTATGGGTCACTGGCCGTAGGTCTGGCGTGCGGCGCGGTGGGCCTGCTGATCGCGGGTGGCCTGACCGCCCGGTTCACCCGCAAGCCGGCGTGGTGGGCGGCGTCGCGGCAGTTGCTGTTCGGCGCCGGTGCCGTCGCCGCCACATATCTGATCGGTCTGCTTGTCGCAGCGGTCTTGTGACGGTCGGGCCGCTAACGCACTCGTGATCGCAGGCGGAACAGGACGAAGCCGGCCCACATCGCGCCGAACGCCAAAAGCATGACCATGTCGAACACCCACCAGCCCGAATAGTGGGTCCACGTCAGTGCGTTGGTGGCCAGCGCGTCGACCCGGTGCAGATCAACGGTGGATCCCGATGCCGCGAAACCCCACTGAGCCGGGACGATCCAGGAAATCTGGTCGAAGCCCCACGTGCCCACCAGCGGAACCAGCCCCCCGGCGAACAGTAGCGATGCCAAGATCGCCGGCACGACCAGCGGCAGGACTTCCCGCAGCGAGTTGCCCAGCGAGGACAGCGCCAGTCCGACGATCGCCGAGACGATCGCCGTCGCGGCGACGGTCACATAGAGCTCGACGTCGGGGTTGTGCAGCACCACCGCACCGTGTGCGGGTCCGCCTTTGACGCCGATCACGATCGCGCTCAGGATCCCCGTCTGGATGGCGGCGACCACACTGAACACGATGAGCTTGGCGGATACGTAGGCCGACGTCGCCAGCCCGACCGACTGCTCGCGAAGGAAAACGCGACGCTGCCCGACCAGGTCGCCGATGGTTAAAGCGGTGCCCAGGATCACTGCGGCGATGTTCAACGCCGCCAGGATCTCGATGGCTTCATGCGGGTTGGCGCTCTTCAGTCCGGCCCGGTCCAGGCCGGAATGGCCGGGAATCAGCAGCGTCAGGCCCGCCAACGCGAACGGCAGGAGAACCAGGGAGAGGAAGTAGACGCGGTTGGCGAACAGCAGGCGGACCTGGCGACGGGCCACCACCCGGATCTGCTGCTTCACGGTGAGCCCCACGGGGGGCGGTGCGGGCTCAGCCACCGGTGGTGGGGCCGTCAGGGCCGCTGCCTGTGCGCCGTGCGGATCCGCGCTCACTTGTGCGACGACCTGCGACCAGTCGGCGGTGCCCAGCACGGACGCGATGTGACTTGGCGGCCCCGCGAAGGCCAGCCTGCCGGCAGGCGCGAGCAGCAGCACCTGGTCGCACATGTTCAGGTGCGTCAGCGAGGTCTGCGACGTCAGAGCCACCACGACGACGCATCCAAGGTCAGCCTGGCGCCGCAGCATCGTCAGCACGTGGTGTTCCTGTGTCGCATCCAGCCCGGCGCTCAGCTCTTCAACCACGAGCAGGGTCGGCCGGGTGATCAGTTCGATCGCCATCGACGCCAACCGGCGCATCTCGGGCGCCAAATTGCGTATCCGGGTTCGGCGCTGCGGCGTCAGCCCGAGCTCGTCGAGAACCTGGTCCACCACACGGTTGCGGTGGTCGGGCGAGGTGTCCGGCGGCAGCCGCAGCCGGGCTGCGTATCCCACCGCTCGTTCCACGGTGAGGTTCGGGTGCGCGCGGTCGTCGCGCGACAGTATTCCGATGCGCGTGCGCATCAACTCGCGCTCGGCGCGCACATCGTGCTCATCCACCGTGACTGTGCCGGAGGAGGGCTCTTGTGTGCCCGCGAGCAGCCCGAGCAAGGCGGAATTAAGCTCCGCCGACGGTCCGATGACCGCGGTCAATGTGCCCGGGCGCGCTGTGAACGACACGCTGGTGAGCACCTGCTGGCCATCGGCGGTCAGCCCCAGCCAATGTGCGGCCACACCGGCTGTGCGCGCGCCGGGTTGCTCACCGGGTTTCAAAGGCAACCGACTCGTTGTGTTCGCTTCTGTGGACCGGGGCGCAGGACGAATGGCGCGCAGCTTCGTGGTGCTCATCCGCTCGATCAGTCCCCGGCTTTCCGACCGCTCCCGCGCGGGTCCAGGAATCGGGGCCGTCGGCGGCGCCGACGCGACTGGCGGCAAAGGCCGCTCGACTTTGGGAGGTTGAGGGGGAGGTTGGGGCGTCGGCAGTCGCATTCGCCGAGTAGTCTGCTGTGTCGGGGCGTGCTGGTTGGGTCTGTCGGGCCGGTGCGGCGCAGGCGGGCCGACGGCGGGACCAACACCTAGGACCAATCGCGGCCCCCGCTGCGGATCGCCGATTGTGATCGCCTGACCATCGCGGATGTCGATCGTCGACATCCGGGCGCCGTCGACGAAGATGCCGTCGGGGCTCCTATCGATGGCCACCCAATGGCTACCGCTGAATCGCAGCACCAGAACCGGGCGCGCGGTCTGCGATATAGCGGCGCGGTTGCCCGGGCGATCCAGCGGAATGTCGCACTGGCTGCCGTACCCCACAATCACGTCGCGGCCAGGGTGAAAGACGTACCTCATCGGTCCGACCCACACGGTCAAGGGGGAGGGTGAGAAGGCGCCTGTCATCAGTAGGCCCCGGTCCGCATGGCCGCCACCTCTCCCGCCAGTCCCTCCAGTCCCTGCGGCTTTCCGCGTCAGACCGAGCGATCAGCCCAACTGGCCCCCTCGTCGCTTACGTGTCTACCCGCTGCACGTGGTCTCTGCACCAGAAAGTGTGCTGATCAGAGTGTGTTGCGGCCGAATCCGGCGGAGGCATTGTCGAGAAGACGGCGCAATACCTCGACCGCATCCGCCAAGACCTGGCGGTCGACCGGCTCGAGCCGGGCCAGTTGCGGCTCGATAGCGGCTGCGCGGTCGGCCCGCACCGCGGACAGTGTGCGCACCCCTTGCGGCGTGATGCGGATTCGGACCGCCCGCGCATCCCCGGGGTCGATGGTTCGGGTCACCAGGCCGGCCTCTTCGAGCCGTCGCACCTGCGTGGTCATCGTCGGTTGCGAACAGTGATCGACCGAAGCGAGGTCGCCGATCCGGGCTTCTCCCTGGGCTTCGATAGTCGCCAGCAGCCTGGCCTGAGCTGACGGCAACGGCATCTGGATGCGCTGGGTGGCCAGCCTGTTGAGCCGCGCGACCACCGCGAGCAGATCCGCTCCCAGGCCCTGGCCGGGCTCGATGTTTGCGGTGTCGCCGACGCTGGCATCCTGGCTGGCGGGGTGAGTGGCGGCGGACGAATTCATCCGTCCATCGTTGCATAGCTTTGCTAAGCGAGGCCAATAGGACACCTTTAGTTAGAAAACCGATGCCCCACGTTGCGCTGCAACGACTTAGTGCCGCGGCCTGGCAGAATCGTTAAGGTGGCCGTCCCCTCCGCTCTTCCTGCGCACCGTCGGAGTGGACCCCTGCAACCAAGCGAATTGGCACAGGCCGCGGTGCTGGCGGCACTGTGCGCGGCAACCGCAATCGTCTCCGTCGTCGTCCCCTTCGCAGCGGGTCTGGCGCTGCTGGGTACCGTGCCCATGGGATTGCTGGCCTTCCGCTACCGCCTCCGCGTGCTCATCGCCGCGACGGTTGCTGCCGGGATGATTGCCTTCCTAATCGCCGGGCTCGGCGGTCTCATGGCGGTCGGCAACAGCGCCTATATCGGCGGGCTGACCGGAGTCGTCAAACGCACACGCCGTGGCATGCCGACGGTGATTGTCACGGCCCTGGTCGCCGGCTTCGTTTCCGGCGTCGGCAATGTCGCCGCGTTGGCCGTGCTAAGCCAGCTGCGGTACCTAATTTTCAAAGCAATGAGCGCAAACGCGGACGGGATTGCGTCCGCCCTGACCTGGATTCACATGCAGGCGGCCGCCGCCCTTCTAAAGCGCTATTTTGCCGTCGGGCTGCACTACTGGCCGTGGGTAGTGCTTGCGTCTTCCGTCGTCCAGGTTCTCGTCGTTTCGTTGATCGGTTGGTGGGCACTGTCGCGGGTGCTGGAGCGGATGCGCGGCATTCCCGACGTGCACAAGCTGGACGCGCCCGGACCGAGCAGGGCCGGCAACGAGGAGGATATGCCGGTCGTACCCGTTCCGGTGCGGCTGGACAAGGTGCGCTTCCGGTACCCGCGCGCCAGCCAAGACGCGCTGCGCGAGCTCAGCCTGGATCTACGCGTCGGCGAACACCTCGCGGTCACCGGCTCCAACGGTTCCGGCAAGACGACGCTGATGCTGATCCTGGCCGGCCGGGAACCGACGTCGGGCACCGTGGAGCGCCCCGGTGCGGTGGGTCTGGGCAAGCTGGGCGGCACGGCGGTTGTCCTGCAGCACCCGGAAAGCCAGGTCCTGGGCACCCGGGTCGCCGACGATGTGGTGTGGGGGTTGCCGCCAGGGACGAATGTCGATGTCGGCCGGTTACTCCAGGAGGTCGGCCTCGAGGATCTCGCCGAGCGCGACACCGGAAGCCTGTCCGGCGGTGAGCTGCAGCGCCTGGCGCTGGCCGCGGCGTTGGCCCGGGAGCCGGCGCTGCTCATCGCCGACGAGGTCACCACCATGGTTGACCAGCAGGGCCGCGATGCCCTCCTGAGCGTGCTGTCCGTTCTGACGAAACGACACCGGACTGCCTTAGTGCACATCACCCACTACAACAACGAGGCCGCGTCCGCGGACCGCACCATCAACCTCAGCGACTCACCGGACAACACCGACATGGTCGAGACCACGCAGCCACCCCTACCGACCGTCGCGACGGAGTACCGCGGGCAGGCGCCGGCGCTCGAGCTCATCGGCGTCGGGCACGAATACGGCAGCGGCACCCCTTGGGCCAAGACTGCGCTGCGCGACGTCAGCTTCGTGGTGGAGCAGGGAGACGGGGTACTGATCCACGGCGGTAACGGCTCGGGTAAGTCGACGCTGGCGTGGATCATGGCCGGGCTGACGGTTCCCACGAGCGGCGTCTGCCTGGTGGATGGCCGGCCCACCTATGAACGGGTTGGCGCGGTGGCATTGTCTTTCCAGGCCGCCCGGCTGCAGTTGATGCGCAGCAGGGTCGACCTGGAAGTTGCCTCTGCGGCGGGCTTTTCGCCTCGCGATGAAGACCGCGTGGCCGCGGCGCTGAGCGTCGTCGGGCTCGATCCCGCACTGGCCAAGCGGCGTATCGACCAGCTCAGCGGGGGCCAGATGCGCCGTGTGGTGCTGGCCGGGCTGCTCGCGTGTTCGCCTCGGGCGCTGATCCTCGATGAGCCGCTGGCGGGGTTGGACGCCGCCAGCCAGCGCGGCCTGCTGCGGCTGCTGGAGGACCTGCGCCGAGAGCGGGGTCTGACGGTGGTGGTGATTTCGCATGACTTCGCGGGGCTGGAGGACCTCTGCCCGCGAACCCTGCATCTGCGCAATGGCGTGCTGGAATCCGTCTCGACCGCGGCGGAGGGTGTGCCGTGACCAACACTTCAATCACCGAACAACGCGGGACCCGGCGTACCTCGCGTCCGGTTGTGTTGCTGATCCCGGTACCCGGCACCTCGACCATCCACGATTTGTGGGCCGGCACCAAACTACTGGTTGTCTTTGGTGTTTCGGTGCTGCTCACGTTCTATCCGGGCTGGGTGACCATTGGGCTGGTGGCGGCGTTGGTGCTGGCGGCGGCCCGGATCGCGCGCATTCCGCGAGGCGCCCTGCCGTCGGTACCGCACTGGCTGTGGATCGTCCTCGCCCTGGGCGGTTCCACCGCGGCGCTGGCCGGTGGTAGTCCGATGCTCTCGGTGGGCGGACTCGAGATCGGACTCGGCGGAACGTTGCACTTCCTGCGGATCACCGCGCTGTCGATCGTGCTCCTCGGGCTCGGGGCAATGGTGTCCTGGACCACCAACGTCGCCGAAATCGGGCCTGCGCTGGCGTCTTTGGGTCGCCCGCTACGGCTATTGCGGATCCCGGTCGACGAATGGGCGGTGGCTCTGGCGCTCGCGCTGCGCGCCTTCCCGATGTTGATCGACGAATTCCAGGTCCTATACGCGGCCCGCAGGCTGCGGCCCAAACGCATCCCGCGCGGCCGCAAAGCTCGGCGCCGGCGGCACGCCTTGGAGCTGATCGACCTGCTCACCGCTGCCATCACCGTGACGCTGCGGCGCGCCGACGAAATGGGCGACGCGATCACCGCCCGTGGCGGCACCGGTCAGCTGTCTGCCAATCCGGCGCGGCCGAAAATGGCGGACTGGATGACACTTGGGATCACTCTCGCAGCCAGTGGCACCGCGATAGCGCTCGAGACCATTTTCAACGGCCTTTCCCTTATGTAGTCCCTCCGGTAGGTCGCGTACCGTGAGCGGGTGGCCGACACTCACCGGACCCGGACCATCGCG
Source organism: Mycobacterium sp. (assembly GCF_052144515.1). GTDB lineage: Bacteria > Actinomycetota > Actinomycetes > Mycobacteriales > Mycobacteriaceae > Mycobacterium. The sequence continues at coordinate 9,575 of NZ_JBKQQD010000527.1, forward strand.
GCTCGCGCGCAAGAAATCTGGGATGTCCTCGCCGACTTCGGCTCACTCAGTTCGTGGGCTCCCAACGCCGACCACTCGTGCATCCTGTTTTCCGGTCCTGACGGTGGACCCGTCGGCACCGCCCGGCGAGTCCAGGTCAAACGCGACGCCGTCATCGAGCGCATCACGGAGTTCGACCCGCCGCGTGCGCTCGCCTATGACATCGAGGGCCTGCCCAGCCGCCTGCGCCGGGTGACCAACCGCTGGACACTGGCTGCGAGCGCGGGCTCCACCGTCGTAACCCTGACCAGCACGGTCGACATCGGGCTCCGCCCAACGCAAAAGCTGGCCGAACGAGTCGTGTGCCGCTTTCTCGCGCGACAGTCCGACTCGATGCTCGCCGGGCTGGCGAACCGATTGGAGAATGCCCGTGTCTGATCGCCCGGGCCTCCGCCCCGATGTCATCGTCATTATGACCGACGAGGAACGTGCGGTGCCGCCTTACGAGGCTGCCGACGTGCTCGTGTGGCGGGACCGAATGCTGGCTGGCCGCAAATGGTTCGACGATCACGGTGTCAGTTTCGGTCGGCATTACACCGGCTCGCTGGCCTGCGTGCCCAGCCGTCCGACCATCTTCACCGGGCACTACCCGGACCTGCACGGGGTCACCCAGACCGACGGTATCGGCAAGACGGCCGACGACTCCCGGATGCGCTGGCTCCGCCCGGGCGAGGTGCCGACATTGGGCAACTGGTTCCGTGCGGCCGGATATGACACCCATTACGACGGCAAGTGGCACATCTCGCACGCGGATCTCATCGACCCGGTGACCGGACGCCCACTGGCGACCAACGACGACACCGGTGTCATCGATCCCGCCGCGGTGCAACGCTATCTGGACGCAGACCCATTGGGGCCGTTCGGTTTTTCGGGATGGGTTGGCCCGGAGCCGCACGGGGCGCTGCTGGCTAACGCCGGCATTCGGCGCGACCCGCTGATTGCCGACCGTGTCGTCGCCTGGCTGAAGGACCGCTACGCTCGTCGCCGCGCCGGCGACCCGCAGGCGATGCGTCCGTTCCTGCTGGTCGCCAGCTTCGTGAATCCCCATGACATCGTGCTGTTTCCGACATGGGCGCTTCGCAGTCCGGTACGGCCGTCACCACTGGACCCACCGCCGGTGCCCGCGGCACCCACCGCCGACGAGGATTTGTCGACCAAGCCGGCGGCACAGATCGCCTTCCGCGAGGCGTACTACTCGGGTTACGGCCCCGCGCCCGCGATCAACCGGACCTATCACCGCAACGCTCAGCGCTACCGCGACCTTTACTACCGGCTGCACGCGGAAGTGGACGGCCCGATCGACCGTGTCCGGCGGGCGGTTACCGAGGGTGGGTCGCAGGACGCGGTGCTAGTGCGCACGGCCGATCACGGCGATCTGCTCGGCGCCCACGGCGGGCTGCACCAGAAGTGGTTCAACCTGTACGACGAAGCCACGCGTGTGCCGTTCGTGATCGCGCGCATCGGTGCGCAGGCCACGGCACCTCGAGTGGTTACGGCGCCGACGTCGCACGTCGACCTGGTCCCGACGCTGCTGGGGGCAGCCGGCGTCGATGTCGAGTCGGCGGCGGCCGCGCTGGCCGAGTCGTTCTCCGAGGTGCACGAACTGCCGGGCCGCGACCTCATGCCGGTGGTGGGCGGGGCGCAAGCCGACGACGCGCGGGCCGTCTACATCATGACCCGCGACAACATGCTCGAAGGAGATAGCGGCGCCTCGGGTCTGGCGCGCCGCCTCAAGCGGACGGTGAATCCGCCTGCGCCGCTGCGTATCCGGATCCCCGCCCACGTCGGGTCGAACTTCGAGGGGCTGGTGGTGCGCGTCGATGATGTTGCCGGGGGAGATGGGCACCTGTGGAAGCTGGTCCGTACCTTCGACGATCCGGGCACGTGGACCGAGCCGGGCGTGCGTCACTTGGCGGCCAACGGGCTGGGCGGCGAGGCCTACCGGACGTCGCCCCTCGATGACCAATGGGAGCTCTACGACCTGACCGCCGATCCGACCGAAGCCGCCAACCGTTGGACTGATCCGGATCTACACGATCTGCGTGCGCACCTGCGGATGCAGCTGAAGCAGGTTCGGGCCAGTTCCGTGCCAGAGCGAAACCAGCCGTGGCCCTATGCATCTCGCCGGCCGTCGGGCGCGTCGAGGTCTGTTGCTCGTCGGAAGTTCCTGCGTTTTTAAGCCCGCAGCGTCCCATCTGTCACATGCGTCTCGGCCGGGAAGGGATGTCCCTTTTGCCGCCTTCGAGCGACAACTCAGGGCCCGCGTTGGTTGTCGCTCGGAGGCGGGCAAAAAGAGTGTGTCCGCCGATCTAGAGACTCGTGTGGTCAATGTGACTTATGGCCGCATTCGATCGATGAGGTTCGACAGCACGACAATGCTTTCGCTGCGCTCGATGTGAGCGCTTGAGCGGATGCGCTCGAGGGCCGCCTCCAGGTGCCGCATGTCGCGGGCAAGTACATGCAGGATCGCGTCGGAGGTGCCCGTCACCGTCGCCGCGCTGACGACTTCGGGCATGTCGACCCACGCCGCGCGCAGCTGATCGGGCGCAATCGTGCCGTGACAGAACACCTGCACGTAGGCCTCGGTGTTCCAGCCCAGCGCGTTGCGGTCGACGACGGTGGTAAAGCCTTTGATCACGCCGGCCTCAAGCATCCGGTCGACGCGGCGCTTGACCGCCGGCGCCGACAGATTCACCTTCTGACCGATCTCGGCGAAGGTTGCGCGCGCATGCTCGGCCAATTCGGCGAGGATGCGCTCGTCGCTGGTATCCAACCGGTACATCGACCCTCCTTGTCCGTCGGCGCAATAAATCGCTGTATATACGAATCTAGCGCAACTGATCCACCATGGACACGCAATAATCGTCGTTTGATTGTGCTGCAGCGCCAAAATACCGTTGATTCATGACGGATTACTATGTCGCCGCCGCCCCTGCCGGCGCGGAAGCATGGCAAGACGCCGAAGTGTTCAAGCGCAGCCGCACGCCGCGCCGGTACGCAATGACGCCGCCGACTTTCTTCGCCGTCGAGTACGCGATCAACCCCTGGATGGACGTCAGCGAGCCGATAGATCTCACTGTCGCGCAAGCACAATGGGAACGCCTGCGCCAGACCTACGTTGAGTTGGGCCACACCGTAGATCTCGTCGAGCCCGTGCCCGGGCTGCCCGACATGGTCTACGCGGCCAATGGCGGCTTCATCGCCAACGACATCGCTGTCGTCGCTCGGTTCCGGTTCGCTGAGCGGGCCGGTGAGTCGAAGGCCTACGCCGAGTGGATGGCATCGCGCGGGTATCGGCCGGCGACGACCCGGCATGTCAACGAGGGGCAGGGCGATCTTCTGCTGGTCGGCCAGATGGTGCTGGCGGGTTACGGCTTTCGCACCGACCAGCGCGCGCACAGCGAGATCTCGTCAATGCTGGGAATGCCGGTGGTCTCACTTGAGCTGGTGGATCCGCGCTTCTACCACCTCGACACCGCCCTGGCCGTTCTCGATGACCACACGATCGCGTATTACCCACCGGCATTTAGCACCGCTGCGCAGCGACAACTGCACGCGCTGTTCCCCGACGCTATCGTGGTGGGGAGCGCCGACGCCTATGTGCTCGGACTGAATGTCGTCTCCGACGGTCTGCACGTTGTGTTACCTGCCACCGCAACGGGTTTCGCCAGGCAACTAGGAGATGCGGGCTTCGAGCCGGTCGGCGTCGATTTGTCCGAGCTGCTCAAGGCCGGCGGATCCGTCAAATGTTGCACATTGGAGGTGTTTGCATGACCATTCTCGGGGCTCGGCCGGTCCTCGAATTCGAAGCAGCCAACACGGAATCCGAAGCCGCCATCGACTTGGTGGAAAGGCATGCAGCGCACAATTATTCGCCGCTTCCGGTGGTCGCGGCGAGTGCTGAGGGCGCGTGGATCACCGATGTCGACGGGCGACGCTACCTGGATTTCCTGGCTGCCTATTCGGCGGTCAACTTCGGCCACCGCAACCCCGAGATCACCGCAACCGCCCACGCCCAACTCGACAGCGTGACCCTGGTCAGTCGTGCGTTCCATTCCGACCGGCTCGGGCCCTTCTGCTCCGCGCTCGCGCATTTGTGCGGAAAAGACATGGTGCTGCCCATGAACTCGGGCGCCGAAGCCGTCGAGAGCGGCCTCAAAGTCGCCCGCAAGTGGGGCGCCGATGTCAAAGGCGTCCCCGAGGGCCACGCGAACATCATCGTGGCTGACAACAACTTCCACGGCCGCACGATCAGCATCGTCAGCTTCTCGTCGGACCCGGTGGCGCGCGGCGGATTCGGGCCGTTCACACCGGGATTCCGCTCGGTGCCGTTCGGAGACACCGAGGCGCTGGCTGCCGCGATCGATGACCACACCGTTGCCGTGCTGCTAGAACCGATCCAGGGCGAGGCGGGCATCATCGTTCCGCCCGACGACTACCTACCGGCCGTCCGTGCGCTGTGCAGCCAGCGCAACGTGCTGATGATCGCCGACGAGATCCAGTCGGGGCTGGCTCGCACCGGCTACACCTTCGCATGCGACCACTGGCGCGTGGTACCCGACATCTACCTACTCGGTAAGGCGCTCGGCGGCGGCGTAGTTCCGCTGTCCGCGGTGGTTGCCGACCGCGACATCCTCGGGGTGCTGCATCCCGGCGAGCACGGCTCGACGTTCGGGGGCAACCCGCTGGCAGCGGCGATCGGCACCAGCGTGGTTTCCATGCTGGAGCGGGGAGATTTCCAGGTTCGCTCGAGTGAGTTGGGTGCGCATCTGCACCGTCGGCTGCGCGGGCTGATCGGACAGGGCGTGTCGGAGGTACGCGGCCTGGGACTGTGGGCCGGCGTCGATATCGAACCGACATTGGCCATCGGGCCACAAACAGGGAAGGAGATGAGCCTGCGGTTGGCCGAGCGGGGCGTTCTGGTGAAGGACACCCACGATTCGACGCTGCGGTTCGCGCCGCCGCTGGTGATAACCGCCGAGGAGATTGACTGGGCGGTCTCCCAGTTCGCCGCCGCATTGAGGGAGGCCTGATAATCGGCTGATCCGACAACAGGGAGGTCAGATGGGAGCTCCTTCGGTCAGCCTTACAGAGCAGATGCTGCGGCGCCGACCCGTGATCGACGCTCCGGTCGCCTCTGGGACCGCAGAGCACCTCACGCGTAGTCTCGGCACATTTCAGCTGACCATGTTCGGGGTCGGCTCGACTGTCGGTACCGGCATCTTCTTCGTGCTGTCCCAGGCCGTACCGGAGGCTGGTCCCAGCGTCATCGTCTCGTTCATCATCGCCGGTATCGCGGCTGGGCTCTCTGCCATCTGCTACGCCGAATTGGCTTCCGCCGTGCCGGTTTCGGGTTCGTCATACTCATACGCATACGCCACGTTGGGTGAGGCCGTCGCAATGGGCGTGGCGGCCTGCCTGCTGCTGGAATACGGGGTGTCAACCGCCGCGGTCGCGGTCGGCTGGAGCGGATACGTCAACAAGCTGCTGAATAATCTGTTCGGATCCCAAATGCCGCATGCGTTGTCGGCGGCGCCGTGGGACGTCGAGCCAGGCTATGTGAACCTGCCTGCGGTCATCCTGATCGGATTGTGCGCGGTGCTGCTGATCCGCGGCACCCGAGAGTCGGCCATCGCCAACGCGATCATGGTGCTCATCAAACTCGGTGTGCTTGCCATGTTCGTGGTGATCGCGCTCACTGCCTACGACGCCGGCCACCTCAAAGACTTCGCCCCGTTCGGCGTCGCCGGCATCGGTTCGGCGGCGGGCACGATCTTCTTCTCATTCATTGGCCTTGACGCGGTATCGACCGCGGGCGAGGAGGTGACGAATCCGCAGAAGACCATGCCTCGCGCGCTGATCGCGGCGTTGCTGATCGTCACCGGCGTCTACGTTCTCGTCGCGTTCGCCGCGCTTGGCACCCAGCCCTGGCAGAACTTCGGTGAGCAGCAAGAGGCCGGGCTGGCCACGATCCTCGACAACGTCACGCACAGCATGTGGGCCAGCACAATTTTGGCCGTGGGCGCGGTGATCTCGATCTTCAGCGTCACGCTGGTGACCCTTTACGGCCAGACTCGCATCCTGTATGCGATGGCTCGCGACGGGTTGCTGCCGTCGCGGTTCGCGATGGTGAACCTGCGCACGATGACCCCGGTGACCAACACGGTGATCGTCGCGATCACCACGTCGCTGCTGGCCGCCGTCATACCCCTCCAGAATCTGGCGGACATGGTGTCCATCGGGACGCTCACTGCGTTCATCGTCGTTTCTATCGGGGTGATCATTCTGAGAGTGCGCCAACCCGACCTGCCGCGCGCGTTCAAGGTGCCCGGTTACCCTGTCACTCCCGTGCTTTCGGTGCTGGCGTGCGGGTACATCCTCGTCAGCTTGCACTGGTACACCTGGATCGCGTTCAGCGGGTGGGTGTTGGTGGCGCTGATCTTCTACCTGGTGTGGGGCCGCCACCGCAGCGCGCTCAACAACGCCGACTAACGGCGTGCCGCCGCGTTGGCCGCCGCCTGAGCCTTCCGTAGAGTGGTTGCGACGTCGCCGCGGCCGAGGAACATCTCGTTGAAATAGCTTTGCAGGGCGTCATTTCCGGCGGCGAAGCCGGCGCCGCCCGGGGCCGGAATACGCGGGCCGTCCAGCACGGAGAAGAAGGGCGTGACATCGACGCCTTTGGCGGCCCAGTAGCTGTAGTAGACCGGTTGCGCTGAGAGCACCGCGGGGATGGCCGCACCGTCGCGGCCCAGGTAGCCGTTGCCCTCGCCGCTGCCCATCCAGGCCAACACCTGGCGCACCGCGTCCGGATGTTTGGACGCCGAATTACCCGCGGCGGCAATGCCGTTGGTGACGCTGACCCGGCCTTTGGGACCGGCAGGCAGCATCGCCACGCCCCAGTGGAATTGGGCATAGCGAGCCACCGGTTCCAGGTTGTATGTGCCGGACTGGAAGAGGGCCATCCGGCCGGCCAGAAACTGGTTGCGGGAGAAGTCGCCGTTGTCGTTGGTGTCTGACGCCGGTGGCGCGACGTGCTCGTAGTTGATCAGGCCGACCAGATAGCGAAAGGCTTCGATCGCTGGGGGATTATCGAACGCGAACTCGTCGCCGCGCTGAAAGACTCCGCCGGCTGACCCTATGTAATTGAGATAGATCGCCTGAGCGTCATCGGCCGCATTGTAACCCCATTGACGGACTCGCGCGGCGTCGAAAACCGATGTGCTTGCGGCATTTCCATCGGCATCTACGGTGAGCCGCGCCAGCAATGGACGCAAGTTGTCGTCGCCGTTGGGGTTCCATCGCAGGGTGTTCAGCTGCGCGGGATCAACACCGGCGGCTGCGAGCAGGTCGGCGTTATAGAACACGGCGATGCCGGCGTCGGTCAGCTGCGGCACGCCCCACAGCGCACCGCCGCGGGTGAACTGGTCAACCACGGCCGGCTCCCAGGCCGAGGCTGCAGCCGGCCCGAGGGTTTTGCCGATGTTCATCAGACGGCCGCTGTCGGCGTAGGCGGCGAGATAGGCGTTGGACAGCCAGAAGATGTCGTCGGCGCTGCCACCGGCGACGTCGGTGCGCAGGGTGTTGAAGTATGTCGAGTAGGCGACCATACGGGTGCGCACCTCGATATTGGGATGCGAGCGGTTGAATGCCTTGAACGACTGCCGATATGCCTCGGCAATCGGCTCGGCCCAGATCCGCACCGTCAACACGATCTTGTCGCCATATGGTTGGCCGGACCAGTCCATGAGCACCGCCGTCGCGCCCAACAGTGCTGCGAGCAGCGCAAGCGCCGCGGTGACCAGCGTCGAATAGCGCGGCCGGCTCATTTGAGCCCCGAGACGACGATCGAAGCGACGATGTGCCGCTGGGATGCCACGAAAAGCACGATCAGCGGGACGATCGCTATCGTCGTCGCCGCCATCACCAGCGTCCACTGGGAGTTGAAGCGCGACTGCAGGTCTGCGGTCGCCACCGTGAGGACCCGCCACCTGTGGCCGCTGGTGATGACCAACGGCCACATGAAGTTGTTCCACTGCGAGACCACCGTGATCAGCGTCAAGGCGGCCAGCACCGGCCGGCTCGACGGGATCACCACGTGCACGATCACGTCCAGGGTGTTGGCGCCGTCGAGGTGCGCGGCGTTGATCAAGTCGTTCGGGATGAGGCGAAAGTGCTCGCGCAGCAGGAATATCGCGTACGGAGAACCGAACATAAACGGCAGCACCAATGCCCAGAATGTGTTGCGCAGGCCCAGTTGCGCCATCATCAGATACAACGGCACCACCGTGACCGTTCCCGGCACCATCAGTGTCGCGATATACACCCAGAACAGCGCGTCGCGTCCGGGAAAATGCAACCGCGCGAATGCGTACGCGGCCAGAACCGAAAAGGTCAACTGGCCCACCAGAATCACCGCCGTCATCAACGCGGTCACCGCTGCCGCGCGGCCGAACCCGGCCCCGGCAAGGTCGCCGTAGTTGGCCAGCGTGGGCGGTCGCGGCAGCTGCAGCGGCGTACCCATGACGAACTGGTGCTTCGACGTGAACGAGGTGAGCAAGCCAAGTGCGAACGGCACCAAGGTGATCAGCGCACCGAGCAGCAAGCCGGCATAGACAACGGCATTGGGTGCATTGGTGAGGTGGCGACTAGGTGAGGTCATAGCTGATCCGCCGTCGAAAGTACAAATGCTGTACGAAGGTGACGCCGACGAGGATGACGAATAGCACCACCGCCATGACCGACGCCCGCCCGATCGCCGCCGCACCGAACGCCTCGGCATAGATGCGATGTGCCACCAGGTCGGTACGGCCTCTCGGACCCCCGTCCGTCAGCGCGTAGACGGTGTCGAAAACCTGTGCTGTGCTGACGATTCCGGTGACCAGCACGAAGAACATCGTCGGCCGCAGCATAGGCAGGGTGATGCGCCAGAACCGCTGCCAGGCATTGGCGCCGTCGGTGCGCGCGGCCGCGTGGATGTCGTCGGGGATGGCCAGCAGGCCCGCCAGGAAAGACAAGGCGACATAGCCGACGTTGGCCCAGACGACGACGGCCGAAACGACCGGCAGCGCCAGGGTGGGATCGGAAAGCCACTCGATGCGGTGCCCCAGCAAGGCGCTGATCGCACCATCGGTGGGAGCCAGGATCCAGCGCCACAACACCGCGATCGCCAGCGGCGCGCAGATCCACGGCAACACATACAGCGTGCGAAACACGCCGGTGCCCGGGAGCCGGCGAGCCAGCATCGACGCGGCCAACAGCCCCAGCACCGTCTGCGCCGGAACCACGATCGCCACGAAGATGGTCGTGACCACCAGTGAGTTGACGAAGTCGGCGTCGGCCAACACCGACCGCCAGTTCGCCAGGCCGACATAGCGCAGCGGTCCCAGCAGGTCCCACCGATACAGGCTCAGCCAAATCACGACCAGAATCGGCAACAGCAGAAAGGCGAGGACACCGAACAGGCTGGGCGCCAGCAGGGCGTAGGCCAGCGCGCTGGATCGACGTTGTATCCGCTGTATGGCGCCGGCCATGGAGGTAATTAAAGCGGGTGGCCCTGGGGTATGCCGCAATATGTGGTGCGCTGGTCGTTACGGTGGAGCCGTGACACCGAACCGGGGGATCGATGCCGACTTCCTGGACCTGCCGCGCCACGAGCTGGCCGAGGCCGCGTTGTCGGCGGCGACCACGGCCGGGGCCAGCCACGCCGACCTGCGGGTTCACCGGATCAGCACCGAGATCATCCAGCTGCGCGACGGTGAGCTGGAGACGGCGGTGATCAACCGCCAGATCGGCCTGGCGGTGCGGGTGATCGTCGACGGCACCTGGGGATTCGCCTCGCACGCCGAGTTGGCGCCATCCGTCGCCGCCGAGACGGCGCGCCGCGCGGTGCATGTGGCCACCACGTTGGCTGCGCTGAACGCCGAGCGAGTCGAATTGGCGGCCGAGCCGGTGTACGCCGACGCCACCTGGGTGTCGAACTACAGGATCGACCCGTTCGACATCTCCGGGGCCGACAAGACCGCCGTGCTACAGGAATACTCCGGGAGGTTGCTGGCCTCTAAAGACGGTGGGGTCGGCGTCGACCACGTGTCGGCCGGGCTGACGGCCGTCAAGGAGCAGGTGTTCTACGCCGACACGTTCGGATCGTCGATCACCCAGCAGCGGGTGCGGGTGCTGCCATCTCTGGAAGCGGTGACCGTCGACTCCGCGGCGGGAAGTTTCGATTCGATGCGGACGTTGGCGCCGCCGATGGCCCGCGGCTGGGAAGTGCTGGTCGGCGACGACGTGTGGAACTGGACCGACGAACTCGCCCAGCTGCCGTCGCTGCTGGCCGAAAAGGTCAAGGCGCCCAGCGTGACGCCCGGGCTCAAGGACCTGGTGATCGACCCGACCAACCTGTGGCTGACCATTCACGAATCCATCGGCCACGCAACCGAATACGACCGCGCGATCGGCTACGAGGCAGCCTATGCCGGAACCTCGTTCGCCACGCCCGACAAGCTCGGCACCATGCGCTACGGCTCGCCGGTGATGAACGTGACCGCCGACCGCACCGTCGAATTCGGCTTGGCCAGCATCGGTTACGACGACGAGGGAGTGGCCGCACAAAGCTGGGATCTGGTCCGCGACGGCGTGTTCGTGGGTTATCAGCTGGATCGGGTGTTCGCGCTGAGACTCCGACAAGGGCTCTCACAGCCGCGCTCCAACGGGTGCTCGTATGCGGACTCGCCGCATCACGTGCCGATCCAGCGGATGGCCAACGTGTCGCTGCAACCCAGCCCCGACGAGATCAGCACCGCGGACTTGATCGGCCGCGTCGAGGACGGCATCTACATCGTCGGCGACAAGTCGTGGTCGATCGACATGCAGCGCTACAACTTTCAGTTCACCGGCCAGCGGTTCTTCCGCATCCGCGACGGCGCACTGGATGGTCAGCTGCGCGATGTCGCGTATCAGGCGACCACCACCGATTTCTGGAATTCAATGGAAGCCGTGGGCGGTCCGTCGACCTGGCGGCTGGGCGGCGCGTTCAACTGCGGCAAGGCCCAGCCCGGACAGATTGCCGCGGTCAGCCACGGCTGCCCATCGGCGTTGTTCCGCGGCGTCAACGTACTGAACACCCGTGCCGAGGGCGGCCGATGATCACCGCGCAGCACGTCGTCAACATCGTTTTGGATGAGGCGGCGAAAGCCGGCCGCGCCGACGAGACCATGGTGCTGGTCACCGACCGGGTCGCGGCGACCTTGCGTTGGGCAGGCAATTCGATGACCACCAACGGGGTTTCGGTCAGCCGCAGCACGACCGTGATTTCGATTGTGCGCCAGGGTGAGAGCGCTTTCATCGGGACGATGGTATCCGCGGAAGTCGACCCGCGCGTGATACCGGGGCTGGTGGCGGCCTCGCAGGATGCGGCCCGCTCGGCGCCGGAGGCCGGCGACGCGGCGCCACTGCTCGCCGATGCCGGAGTGCCCGCAGACTGGGACGCGCCCGTGCCCGGCACGGGTGCCGAGGTATTCGCCGACGTCGCCTCCTCGTTGAGCCGGGGGTTTCGCGGTTCTGACCGGTTGTACGGCTTTGCGCACCACAGTGTTTCGACAACCTTCCTGGCGTCGTCGACCGGGCTGCGGCGGCGCTACACCCAGCCCGCCGGTGCGGTTGCAATCAACGCAAAACGCGGGGAGGCCAGCGCCTGGGCAGGTATCGGTACGCCTGATTTCGTCTACGTGCCAACCGATCTGCTGCTCGCGCAGCTCGCGACCAGACTGGGCTGGGCGCAGCGCAGCGTCGAGTTGCCCGCCGGGCGGTACGAGACGATCATGCCGCCGTCGACGGTGGCCGACATGATGCTTTACATGGCGTGGGCGATGGCCGGCCGGGGCGCGCAGGAAGGCCGGACCGCATTCTCCGCGCCCGGCGGCGGGACCCGGGTGGGGGAGCGGCTCACCGAATTGCCCCTGACACTGTTCTCCGACCCGATGGCGCCGGGCCTGGCGTGTACACCGTTCGTCGCGACGAGCCACTCCTCAGAGACGGCGTCGGTGTTCGACAACGGGATGGAGGTCGGCCAGATCGACTGGATCCGCGACGGGGTGATCAACGCGCTGGCTTATCCGCGGGCCACTGCGGCCAAATTCGACGCCAAGGTTGCGGTGGCCGCCGACAACCTGGTGATGACGGGCGGATCGGCCGATCTGGCCGACATGATCGCCGCGACCGAGCGCGGGCTGCTGCTGACCACGCTGTGGTACATCCGGGAGGTCGACCCGACCACCCTGCTGCTCACCGGGCTGACCCGCGACGGTGTGTACCTCATCGAGGACGGCGAGGTGACCGCGGCGGTCAACAACTTCCGCTTCAACGAGAGCCCGCTGGACCTGCTGCGGCGGGCCACCCAGGCCGGTGTCAGTGAGAAGACGCTGCCGCGCGAATGGGGCGATTGGGCCACCCGGGCGGCGATGCCGTCGCTGCGGATACCCGATTTCCACATGTCGTCGGTGAGCCAGGCGCAATAATGCTCTGGTGCTAGATCAGCTAGTGGCGCTGTCGCCCGGCGACGGTCGTATCACCGGGTTGGTCCGGAGTGTGTGCGCGCGGACTTTGTCTTTACCGGCGTTGCCCGCCGAGGTAGCGGTCGATGGGCCGCAATCGGAGGCCGAGGCTGTCATCGCCGAATTCGCCGAGCAGTTCAGCATCGACGTCTCGATGATCACCGGCGAGCAGCGTTCCCGGTTGTGGAAGTCTCTGGGGGACAGCACCTTTGGTGTGGTCGTTTCCATGTACATCGCCGACTTCGTGCCCCGGGTGCGAGCCGGGCTGGAAGCGTTGGGTGTCGGTTCGGAGTATCTCGGATGGGTGCGCGGCGCGATCGAGTGGGATCACTCCTCGGACCCGTCGGACGTGGTGTTCAACGACTTTCTGCCGGCGGTGGCCCGGATGCGCGCGCTCGATCCGGTCACATCCGAGCTGGTCCGGCTGCGCGGAGCCGCTCAGCACAACTGCCGACTGTGCAAGTCGCTGCGTGAGAGCACCGCACTCGACGGCGGGGGTTCGGAGACGCTCTACGGCGACATCGAGCACTTTCAGAGCTCGACGTTGTTCGACGACCGCGCAAAAGCAGCGCTGCGGTATGCGGATGGGTTAATTTGGACCCCTGCGCACCTCGTCGTCGACGATGCCGCCGAGGTGCGCTCGGGGTTCTCTGACGACGAAGCCGTCGAACTCACCTTTGACATCATGCGTAACGCCAGCAACAAAATGGCGGTGTCGCTGGGTGCCGACGCCCCACGGGTTGAGCACGGCACCGAACGCTACCTGCTCAATTCCGACGGTCAGACCGTCTTCAGCTGAAAACATCAGCGCCCGCGAACTGACTACGCTTTAGTCGTGTCGCTACGACGGTTCAGCCCCTATCGTGGCCGGCGTCTGCGGTGGGACGAGGCCCTCTTTGAACGCATCGCCATGAGCCGTGCCGGCTCCTATCTGGGAAAGCGGTTGGCCCCGCGCGTCGACAAGGTGTTGATACCTCGGACGGACGGCCATCTGAGCACCATGGGGAGGGACAAGGTCGGGCTCGTCACGACCACCGGCGCCAAATCGGGCCGGCCTCGCCCGCAGCCGCTGGCCTTGATCGACGACGGTGACGGGCTGCTCGCGATCGGGTCGAATTACGGCCGCGAGGAGCATCCGGGGTGGAGCGCCAACCTCCTGGCGCACCCCGACTGCACCGTCGAGCTAAACGGCCCGCCAGCGCCATACCGGGCAGAACTGCTGGCCGGCGACGAGCGCGCCGCCGCCTGGGCGACGGCCAACGACGTCTACGCCGGATACGAGAACTACCGCTTGAACTGCGCCCCGCGGCAGATCCGGATTTTTCGACTTCGGCCATTGACCGGCGACCACGGCATCGCCGGGCGTGGGAGCTGACGCTAATGTCTAACCCGTTAAGCGCCAGGGGCGGTAGCTCAGTTGGTTAGAGCCGCGGACTCATAATCCGTTTCTATTGGCGTTTGTGATAGCTGGCTAGAGCTTGGTGCGATGCGATACATTGCGTTGAGCTGCGAAGATACGGCTTGAAACGTTTGCAGGCGCTTGGCCAATGCGGAGCTACTGCGGTACTCACTGCGGTATCTAACGATAGTTTGAATGATCGTTGCGGCTTGCTATCACTCGGTGTTGTCCAGCCTGCCGCTTTCGTCGTTCGCGGTAGTGGATTGGTGGGGGCGACTCAACACCCGCCCGCTGGGCAGGTCCCCCAGGTACTGGACGATGGTGACGTCACCGGTATCGGCGAGTCCGAATCGAAGCATCGTTTCCGACACCTCGACCACCCGTGCCACTAGAAAACCTGCGGTCTTCCCGACGATTAGACTTCGGTCGCCGAGTGAGATTTCTAGGTCCCGGATAAGGCATACGTCCAGGACATCGCCAATCTCGACGTGCAGTGGGGATGTCTCGCGATGTATCCCGAACTCATCGGTCCAAGTCGCTGTGGCAGGTTGACCTGAAAGTAGTTTGGCGGCATCGGTAATCGAGTGTCCTTGGTCGTGCGTCAAGTCGCCAGGCATGCGCAGCCGCACGTCGACGTGGTCCTGGAGCTTAACCAGAGCTTGGGCGATGGCTGCCCAAAACACTGTTGCCAGGTTGCGCTCGCCTGTCAGGTCGCCAGTAGCAAAGTACCTGCGTGGTCCGAATGGCAAACTCATGCCCATCCGATTCGGGGCATGCATTTCTGCCACGAACGCCAGGCTGCCAGCGACCTCGGTCGGCAAGCGGCCATCGGTAACGGTGCTGATCTGGAAATTCGTTGTCATGTCGGAAGGATCGCCGCCGGTGAGGGTCTCCATCGTCACCACTCCTACGCCATCTGACCAGACGGTGCGCACTCCTCGTTGCCCCTGCGTGCGTTCGGTCGCGTCGACCAGTAGCTCGGTTGTCAAGTCACCGTCCGGCGTCAGAATCGTCAACCTCAGTTGTGAGTCTCCTTCGCCAACTACCGTGCCGGTGTCATTGATGGGCAAGATGTTGACGCTTGAGACGCTCGTGTTAGGTCCTCCAAAACCGCCCGGCAACTCAATGGTTCCTTGTACCGTCCCCGGCGGCATCTCCAGGGGGGTTCCGTAGTCAATGAACCGCTGTACTTGTTCGGCCAGCTCAGGCTCATCGCGTGGCACGTGCAATTCAAGCTTGATCTCGGGTAGTGGACGCTCCACCAGTGCCGCGCGGTTCCGGGCGTAAATCTTCGTCCATACCCAGACCGAATTGGATTGTTGCGCAAGTACCGCTACCAGCCCAGGTTCACTTGGGTCATCGCTGTTTGGCGGGCGGTCTGAGGTCGCGAATTCGTAGCGATAGAACGGGTCTGCGTCGTTGACGGCCTGATGGATTGCCCCTATGTCGCCTACTACGTGTCCCGCTGCGAGCGACTGTCCCGTCTCACGGCGAATCCGCCCTGCCACAACTGCGGTGAGGGCTTCCATCGCACCGTCTAGGAGACTCCTGAATAATCCCGCGTGGCGGTTGGCTGGTTGATCGTGGGTTTTTGGGATGATTGTGGGGTGCAGGGTCGCTCTGATGATCAGCGGGAAATCCTTGATGCGGAGTCGGTGACGGGG
>NZ_JBKQQD010000528.1:0-6590 GCF_052144515.1 Mycobacterium sp.
CTCGCAGAAACACCCGCGGTCGCCGGCTGACAGCGTCGCAAGCCAGCGCTCCTCGCCGCGCCCGGCAACCTCTTGGACAACGCCGACGAAATCGCCAACCAGCGTTGGCCCGACGACCCAGCGTCTCACGCATACGACGCGGCGCAGGTCGCCGCCGAGACCAGGTCCAAACTTATCGAACTGGGCCGGCACAACATGACCCGGCTCCGCAAGCTCCGCCGGGTGCTGTCGCCTGCCGACTCGCCCTGGTCATTTCCGGTCAGTCAACGCGGGACCTACAACATATGCGCTAGATCATACTAGACTTGCATGCGTCAACTCGTAACGACGCACCGGTTGCGGTGCGCGAAATCGATCGGAGGCATATCATGAGCAGACGAAGCTACCGTCGTCGCGTCGGAATCACCAGCCTGTTGCACGATATTATCGACGAGGCGAACGACTTGGTCGACGACGAGGTCAATCGGGACTACTACCGCGACCAGGACCGGGACAAGGACCGGAAACGGAAATACTCGGACCCCAACCGCTTGCGCGGGACCGAGACTACTGGGACCTGAACCGCTTGCGCGGCTGAAACAACGCCGCCTTCGTCGGCACCAGCCACTGCTGCGACCGCCCCGACGCCCACGCATGACCCGCGACCAGCATCCGCATCACCTCCTCATACGAGGAAGTCGAAAACAACGCCAAGCCAAGCGCGTAGTAGACGACCACTCGCGCCGGCAACAACCGGTGTCGAACCTCGACCCGGCCGCACTCGGCCAGCACCTCATCGACCAGCTCCGGCGGAAAGACCCTGGTCAACACGCCCAACGAGATGTGATCAGACAACCGCTGATCACTCTGCGGCTTCACCCACCCGGCGCGTGGCACATCCCCAAGAATAACAAGCATGTAATCTTAAGTAAACGGTATTGACTCTAAAGTGGCGGCAGTGCGTCCCACCCAGCAGAGTCGTCGCGTTCAGGAAGGTCATCCCGCCCGAGTGATACATCGGAGTGAGGTGCAGATAGCGGTCGCCATCGCGCAAGCCCCAGGGAGACGATTTGGGCCATCGCCGCCCAGACGGCGCGGTGATGGTCGAACAGCGCACCCTTGGGTTTGCCGATGGTTCCAGAGGTGTACAGGATGAACGCGTCGTCCTCCTCGACGGCGCGATCCTCGATGATTGGAGCACCATAACCGGTGCCGAAGAGTTTGGGGTGGCGCGAAGAGGGCCCAAGTGACACCAACTTGACGGAGGGTGCGACGTGGGATGCGGTCTCGGCGAGACCCGCTTCTCCGGCACCGAAGGCGAGCATCGTGCTACCGGAGTCGTGCAAGATGTACGTCACTTCCGGTGCAGCCAGGCGAGTGTTGACCGGAACCACTATGGCGGCCAGCCGCGACGCAGCGTGACAGGCGATGATGAACTCGGCGGAGTTCGAGGCCAAGGTCGCGATTCGATCGCCTTTATGAAGCCCGCAGTCATCAAGCGCCGCCATTACTTTGGCAATCTCGACGTTGAGCTCGCGCCAAGTCCAACGCCAGTCGCCGGCAACTACCGCTTCGCGGCCACCGACACGGTTGGCGTTGCTTAGTGCCGTTCCGCCGATCGTCGGCATGTCCGTCCTGATCCTCCCCTGTGTGCCAACCGTCCGCGATTCTAGCGCATTTTTGAGCCTGTCCGTTTCAATATATTGGATCTGCGCTGGTCGCGTCAACGGTGCGCAGCGAAAAGCTGATAGCGCGCCCGTTGACATCGCTAGGGCGCTAATCTCATGTACTTGGAGCCCCGATGATCCAGCAGCACGCGAGGAGACCGACCCGCACGACGCGGCAGCGCGGCGCTTGCTCGCTTATCAACCCGCAGCTGCGGATGGCGGCGCAAAACGTCGGTTGACGGCCAGCCGGGCTGATCAGAAGTAAATCGAGGAAGGGGTTGCAATGGCGGATGAGCGCAGCATTCTAGTCATCGCGAACGTGACGGCGGCTTCACGTGAACTGGTAGATGCCCTAAAGGATCTTGCCGCCGCTAAACCCTGCCACTTCACACTCGTGGTGCCGCCCAAGCCGAACGGCCACGAGGAGCATGCACGAGAGCGACTGGCCGAGGCGCTCATGCGGATGCGGAACGCGGGGCTTGACGTTGACGGAACAGTGGGTGACCCGGACCCGGTACGTGCAGCCATGGCGGCCGACGGCGTCCCCAACGCCGACATCATCGCGATCCGCAGCGTCGACCTCGACGACCCATTCCCGCGACCCGTCGCCGTCTACCGATGCCCGCACTGCGACCAGGAGCACGAGTGCCGATTCTCGCGGCACCAGCCCACGGCGCCCACACCCTGCACCGGCTGGGCGGCGTGGGTTGTTACGCCGAGGAGGTGACATGACGACGTTCACCGGTGATCCCCGCGCGCTGGCGATTCTCGCGTTCCACAACGAGCTCGCCGCGATGTCGGACGCTGGCCTGTTCGCCCCGATGACCGTCGAGCAAGTCGACCGCCGCCGCAAGCTGGCGCTATGGCTGGTCGACGAGTTCGACGACCCGCTGAAACCGTTATCGGTGGCTGAGCTGGCCTGCCGGTCGCTGGCCGAGGCGTTGGTTGTGTTGTGCGACGAGCCGCTGAAGCTCAGCTCGTACAAGCGCTGGGGTGATGCGTGCCGGACATAGTCAGCGGACAACTACGAGCCGACTACCACGCGTGGCTGCGTCGGAGCCGGTTATCCCCTCTGGTTAGTCAACGTTGGTGTTGCCGACGGTAGTACTCGAAGAGGATTGCCGCCCCGGCAACGCCGGCCAGGGACCGGCGCACGCGCCTGTCTGCCCGGTCTTCGACGCGAGATCTCTTAGCTTGGAAAGAGCCGACTTGTAGGACGAGTCCCCGGGTGCTCAAGTCACGCAGAATACTTCTCGCCTGCTCGGGGATTGTGTATACCCCGATCATGGAGTGCAACGCGAAAAGGGCGGCGGTTTCGGGTGTCAGTGTCTCTCGGGCGAGGGCCATCATAATGTCTTTCATCGCGTCGTCCAATACGTCGGTTATCACAAGTTCCGGCGCAATGCATCGCACCGATCCATCTATATTAGCTAATGACTTTCCCATAATTGAAATGACTGGAGGGGTCTGGATACCCCGTTTGCTCGCAAATTTCAGCAGCGTGCTGAGGCTGACGCCGAAATTCAGGTGCTCCATGTCAACTCCGATCACCTTGGGAAGGAACTCGGAGACGTCGGCCGTGAACCCCTGGAGATCGGCCCACGGGGTGGCACGACCCATTTCGATCCAAGCCGTGGACGTCGAGGGGCCATCAAGCGCGGCCATGCTGGCGAAAACCAGGAGGACGGTCGTGCTGAGCCTTTTGTCCAACTTGCCTACCATGCCCCAGTCGATGAGGCTGGCCTTTTCTCCCGGTGCGACGAAAATGTTTCCTGGGTGTGGGTCCGCGTGAAACGTTCGCTCAACGAAGTAGCCGTGGAACATGAGCGCCAAGAGATCTGTGCCTATCGCTTTGCGTTCTTCTTCAGTGAATTCGTCCCGATCGATCTCGTCGATGGATTTGCCGGGTGCCAGGGACTGGATGAGCACCCGCGGCGTCGCGAAGATCACCTCGGGAACCGTGATGTGTTCAAATTCTTCCAAGGCCTCTTGCGCGTCTTCCATGTTTTTGGCCTCGAGGGAAAAGTCGAGTTCGGGCTCCATTGCGTCAAAGAGGACGTTGAGCATCGCCTCGAGATCCATAACGGCGTTGAAGTCGGGCGCCACCTTGGCGATTCGTCGAGTGAGCCTCCTCAGCAGCTTCATGTCGTTCAGCACCACGGGTTTGATGCCCGGTCTTTGGATCTTGGCGACCGCGTCTTTCCCGTTTTTCAGTTTGATTCGGTAGACCTGTGCTAGGGATGCCGCACCGAGTGGCTTGTCGATGTCGATCTCCTTGAACATCGATCGCCAGTTGGCGCCCAGGTCCTCCTCCAAGACGGATTCGAAATCGGAAAAGGGTGAAATTGCGACCCTGTCGTGCAGATTCTCCAGCTCCTCGATCATGATGGGCGAGACCATGTCCGGTCGAGTGGACATCATTTGCCCGACCTTGATATAGAAGGGGCCCAAAGTCTCCAGGGCCCGACGTACGCGCTTAGCGCGCTGCCGCTGCCGGTCCAAAGACTCATCAGCGCCTTTGGCGCGGAACCCGACCGAACCACCGACCGAACCAACCACCTCGGCGCCGGCAAGTTGAAGCAATACCCGCGTGATTGCTTGAGCTCGAGAGCCTGCCATAGGTAGTGGTCCCTTCAGTACCATCTCCACAATAGGCTGGCGCTGGCGCCTTCATCGCCGGTTCGCGTGCCTTCAGGCACATCGGGTGGTGCGAAGCGAATGAATAGCGGCGCGATGATCGCGGCGGCGCCGCCTCGAATCAGCCCTCGCTGCGTAGCAGTCGATCCTCGGCGTCGGCGTGACGGCCGATGAAGATGACCGCGTTGAAACAAAAGCCGTCAACATGCTCTTCGAGTCGGGCCATGGTCGCGCCCTTGAGTCGCCGCAGCACCTGGTGCTCTGTGGTGACTTCAGCCCTGTATCGCATCATGGTTTCGTGCGTGGAAGCACGTCCCAGCGTGATGGACCCCTCGACTTCGCTTTGTAGGGAAGCGACGTGACACTTGAAGGTCACTTCTTCCGCGATCGTCAGATCCTCAAGCTCGAATTCGAACGTAACTGGAAAATTAAACGGACCGATCACGAGTACCGAGTCAGCAGACGCGTGAACGCCGTCCTCGTCAACCTGGAAATCATCGATCTCGGGCATGAACCGCAGGATATAGTTCAGGTCGCTCACGCGTGTCCAGACCGTCTCCACCGGTGCACTGATGCGCACATCATTCGAATAGTCGAGTACCAGAGGCGACATCACTCCTGCCCTTCGAGAAACTCGGCGCCGCGTTGTTTGCGTTGCTCGTGCCGACGATAAGTGTTCCTCCTGCTGTTTATATGCTCCTCGTCATCGTTGATGACGCTGCTGGCGACATTGCCGAATGCACCAAGCAGCGACACGAGACTGGCCAATCTTCCACCCGGATTGCTTCCCGGCAACGCACCCGCGGCCAGAATCTGGCCGAGAACCTCATGCGTGCAATCGGCATCGGTGGATTCAGTCCGCGCCCGGAAGTAGCGGCCGGCGCGAAGATCGTCGCGCAGTTCGTCGATCCCGATGCGCCGCCTGTCGGTTACATCACGCAGTGTTCCGTCGCTGTCACGTACTAACTCGCGGCGCGGCAGCCTGGATCGACGATGTGCGGACATGCTAGCCGCCCGAGGCGGTGTCTCCCGACTGCGAGTCGGCATTCGACTCCTCGTCGAGCAGGGATTCCAGGATGACGGACAACGAATTCACTTGCTGCTGTCGAAGTTCACGCAATTCTGCTATGTCACGATCACCGTCTAACAATGCATTCGCAATGCGGGCCGGAAAACGGATCAGCTCCAAAAGTAGTCCGGTGCTACTGGCAACTTCACGTGGGCGTGCACTGAGCACTCGCCTCAGGGTGTCTTCGGTAAGGTCGACCCCGGTGCGGTGATCGACCACGACAAAATCGATGTCGTTGTGGACGAGATCCTCAATCGCCGACACAGAGGTAAACCGCCGTTCCGCGGTGTCATACAGCTTGCGGTTGGAATAACGCCGGATCTCTCGGGGACCCGGGTCCTCAGACGACGCAAACGTAGGATAACTCATCTGGACTAAACCTCGCTGTCCGGACCGGCAACCGAAGAACTGCCACCGTCGGAGGGCATGCGTCGACCAGATTTCCGCGTCTCGAACAGCCGTCCAACCTGTTGTGAGAGTTCTGCGACCGCGCTTTTCAGTTCGTCGATTTCCCGGCGTTCCACATCTGAACGTCTTGAGCGTCGGCGATCGTCGGTCACGCGGCCTCCGGCGCGACGGGGCGCTCCACCACGTTGGTCGGTCGACGACCTCATTGTCGACGAACTCCTTAACGTCGTCGGTGAGATTCGACAACAGGTCGGTCATCGACCGCCGACCAGATCGTAATGGGGTCATGCCTTCACCTTCCACCACGTGGCACGCCAACTGGGCCGCATGACGCTCTGCGCAAAAAGCCCTCTCCAAGCATACGCAACGGCTCCTCGGAGCGCTCGCTCATCGCGAAGCGCCGGCCTGTCCGTAGAAACCGGCCTGTCCGTAGAAAGAACTCGCCCCCGGGCCGGTGGCCATTCGAGGCCGCCACCGGGAACGGGGGCGAGGCTGGGCGGTTGTGCTTACTTCTTCTTCGCGGACGCCACAGAGAGGGCGGCGACCTTCTCGCTGAGCTCCTCAACCACAGCACGCAACTCGGCGATGCCCGCCTCGCGGGCAGCGCGAAGGTGCGGGTGCGGGTGCTGGTGCTGGTCACCCGTGTGCGTGCCTCCGGAGACTGAAGCCAATGAAGCCAATGGAGCCAACAAGCCCAACGGCCCCAACGTCACCTGCAAACCGGGCAGCCCTATACTGAACATCGAACGTTTCCACCTCCCATGCCGTAGCGCGTAGGGTTTTAATGTGTAGCGCAAATTACAAGTATAGATGTCTCACGAAGTTAAAAG